>WJMS01000213.1 GCA_014727815.1 candidate division GN15 bacterium | reverse complement strand
TGCCTTCCTCGAAACTGAGCACCGAGTCGACAATCTGCTCGACCGTCTGCTGGGTGATCGGCTGGCCGCATTTGAGGCAGTGCTGGACACCGATTCGGGCGAAAAGCAGTCGAAGGTAGTCGTAGATTTCGGTGACCGTGCCGACTGTTGAGCGGGGGTTTTTGGCCGTGCCCTTTTGTTCGATCGATATGGCCGGGGAGAGGCCCTCGATGAAGTCAACATCGGGCTTCTCCATCAGCCCGAGAAACTGGCGGGCATAGGCCGAGAGCGACTCGACATAGCGGCGCTGGCCCTCGGCATAGATGGTGTCAAAGGCCAGAGAGCTTTTGCCGGAGCCGGACAGACCGGTGATCACGGTCAGGGTGTCGCGGGGGATACGCACCTCGATATTCTTGAGGTTATGTTCGCGCGCCCCTTTAATATAGAGCGAGTCGCCATTGTCGCGGCGGGTTGTGCGTCGTTTCGCCATCCTCGGTTCCTACCTCCCCGGTCACTGGGTAACCCGCAATATAGCGCCGGCGGTTCCGGGGGAAAAGGCAAAAGACGGTTAGCGTTATCACTTTTGTGCAGCGAAGCCGTACCGTTGGTGTAAGATGAATTGCAGTGAGCACTTGCCGACACCGAACTCGAACAAAAGGCCTTGACCGCCTGTTGCGGTCACTGTAGATTTGCCAAATGTCACATGATAAGCACCAGGAATTCTATGATTCCCTCGCGGCCGAGTGGGATCTGATGTTTACGGCTGAGGATCTCGAACGGCTCTCCCATCTGGTTGATACGTTCGAAATCGAACCGGGTTACGACGTGCTCGATCTCGGCTGCGGGACGGGGATTCTTTTCGATATGCTGCGGCGACGGGTCGGGCCCGAAGGAACAGTTACCGGTGTGGACTTTTCATTCCAGATGGCTCGACGGGCGCACCGGAACTTTCCGTTCGATAATGTCAATGTGGTGGACGCCGATGCGACCAATCTGCCGTTCCGGGCGGACACGTTTGACATGGCCTTTTCGTTTTCATCGTTTGACAATTTCTCGGATCAGCGCAAGGCGCTCGATGAAGCCCACCGGGTGCTGAAACCGGGCGCGAATTTCTGCATTATCTATCTCGTCTCTTCCCATGAGCTGTCGGACCAGCACAAGCAGGCCGGCGGTGTTCTCGCCGGGGACAAGTTGCCGACGCGTGAACGAATGGGGGAACTGTTTGATGTTTCCCATTTCGACACGGTACGCATCGATGATCAGCCCGGGTTGTATTTCGCCTGTGCTATTAACGTGAAATAACGGACGACCAGGATGGCTGCATCCGGCACCCGGTTCGTCACCTACACGGCCCTGCTCCTTGCCCTGGCAGTGCTGCTTCCGCTTGCCCTGCATCTGATTAACCCCCTCTTTGCGCGGGTATTGCTGCCGATGCATCTGCCGGCCCTGCTTGGCGGGTTGCTGGTCGGTCCGGGCGCCGGACTCTTGGTCGGGCTGCTGTCGCCGGGGCTGTCGTATCTGCTCACGGGATTTCCACCGACCTATTCGATTGCCCTGATGACGGTCGAGCTGCCGGTCTATGGCCTGGTGGCCGGCGTGGCCTACCGTAAGTTTGGCCTGCACCTGTACGCCTCGCTCCTGCTGGCGATGCTGTTCGGGCGGGCGGCGTTTGCGTTGTCGCTGATGGTTCTCAAGGAGTTCATTGCCCTGCCGTACACCGTCGCCGAATACGTCACCGGCGGGATTCTGGCCGCCGGGCTGCCGGGGATCGTGCTGCAGCTCGTGATAATCCCGATTATCGTGACGGCGGTCAAACGCAAAGGCGCCCGCAGCCGGTATTGACCGGACAACGAGCGCCGAGCGTTCCGTCGAAAGAGCGTCTTTTCGTATCAGCCTTCCCACCCGCAGGTGTTGTGCGTGCCATCGCAAAATGGCTTCTTTTTCGACTGGCCGCAGCGACAGAGCGAGAAACTGCCCGACTTCGACTTACTGCTGCCATCGAGCATGACGATTTCCGCTTCTTCGCACTCAATCCTGGCGGGGCCGTTGGGAATGAGCGTGATTTTGACTTTGCCGAGATCCATATTCGTCTCCTGCTGACTAACTTCGTGATGTAATGTTCATTGGAAAAGAACCGGTGCGGGATCGACCGGGTTCCGGAAATCGGCAGATGTACTCCACGATGCTTTCGGCGGATCTGCGTGTGTATCTACAAGAAAACACCGCCGGGGCGGTGTTCGAACATTGGCGTGATAGATTGCGGTCGAATCACTTCAACAGCGAATTGAGCATCTTCTCAATGTCCGACATCATCAGCGGTTTGCCGAGGAATCCATCGGCCTTGTACGTGGCTGGTTCGGCGTCGATCTCGGAGACCGAATAGCCGGAGATCAGCACCACCGGCAGCTTGGGATAGCGCGACTTTACCTCGCCGATCAGCTCCAGCCCGGACATGTTCGGCATGCGCATGTCGGTGATAACCATGGAGAAGTCGCCGCGCTCCAGTTCATTGAGCGCTTCGGCGCCGTCGCCGGCGCGAACCGACTCGTAATCAAAAACCTCCAGCATCTCCTGCAGCAGCGAGGACATATTGGGGTTGTCATCAACTATGAGAATCTTTTTGGCCATAAGGCTTTCCTATAGGGGAGATATCGGCAGGAAAGGCGGGGAAATTAAGCGTTGAACTCGGCTTTTGTGTCAATTCCTGCCCGAGCGATTATCTCGGCCCGAAGAGCCTCGAGGCCGATTTTCTCGGCGGCAGAAATCATCACCGCTGTCGAACCATTGTCGAGCGGCGCCACGAAGCTGGGGTTGGCATCTATCTTGTTGTAGACCATGATGTACGGGATACCACCCGCGTCGATCTCAGACAAAACCGACCGGGTCTGCTGGATATGTTCGACGATGTTCTCGTCGGAGCAGTCGGCAACATGCAAAAGCAGATCGGCGGTATGGACTTCCTCTAACGTCGACTTAAACGACTCAACCAGCTGGTGCGGCAGCTTTTTGATAAAGCCGACCGTGTCGGAGAAGACGATCTGACAGGGATAACCGGCCGACATCACCCGGGTGGTCGAATCAAGGGTGGTGAACAGTTTGTTTGCTGTCGAGACGTTAGCTTTCGTCAGGCGGTTGAACAGGGTTGACTTGCCGGCGTTGGTGTAACCGACGAGGGCGACCTTAAACAGTCGCTGCCGTTTCTTGCGCTGGGTCGCCCGCTGGGTGTCGAGCTTCTCGAGTTTGCGTTTGAGGCGGGCGATTCGGTCGCGGACCTGGCGACGGTCGATTTCGAGCTGGGTTTCACCCGGCCCTTTGGCGCCGATCCCGCCGTACTGTTTGGAGAAGTGGACCCAGGCGCCGGTCAGGCGCGGCAGGGTGTATTCGAGCTGGGCCAGTTCGACCTGCAGGCGGGCAGCTGCGGTGCGGGCCTGGCGGGCGAAAATGTCCAGGATGAGAATTGACCGATCAATGACTTTGGCGTTGAGTTCGCGTTCCAGGTTGCGCTGCTGGGCGGGGGTCAGGGGATCATCGAAGACGACACAGTTGGCGCCGCCGTTGTCGAGGCGGCCGCGAAGTTCATCGACCAGCCCCTTGCCGATATAAAACGCCGGGTTGACTTTGGGCCGAACCTGCACTCGCTTGTCAATCACCCGGGCGCCGGCAGTGGCGGCGAGACGCCCAAGTTCATCGAGTGACTCGTGCGCCCGTCCCTTCTCGGTTGAGCGCCCGGCCAGGCCAACCAGGATGGCGCGTTCGGTATCCGGCTTATTGTAGTCAATTACCATCTACATTCATTATACGCGTCAATCGCCGTTTTTTCAACACGAATGCGCGTCACGGCCACTCGCGGCAAGACAGGCCGGGGTTGACTACCGCTTGTTGACACTGTAGTTGCAGAGCACCGAGTAGAACTCATTGAAAAAGAGTTCGCGCGGTTCGCCCTCGAACGGTCCGAATTCGAAGCCAGCCTCCGGCGCCGCCAGCATCGGTTGGAAAAACTCGCTATTGCCATCAACCAACTCCACCCGCATTACGACCGGCATGCGGTAGGTTGACGGCACCTCCGATGTTGTCGCAGTCCCGGCAACCCAGTACCCATCGTCGCGCTCCTCAATGCTGTAGGCGATATCGTATTTGGGAATACCCCGGCCAAACAGCCAGTGATCGAAAAACCAGCCGAGCGAGTCACCATAGTGCTTTTCGGCCAGCGCAACGACGTCGGCGTTGGTGAACTGTGCGCTGTTGGCTAGCGATGCCAGTTCGGCCAGGAAACGATTAAAGCGCTGTTCCGAGGCGGTGGCCAGGTCGAGCATGACAAAGCGAAGCATGTGCATGAGCCAGGAGCCCTTGTATGCCCGCAGTGCCGCGTTGGCCCGATTCCCCACGGCCAGTGGTTGATCACCATCGCGGTCCCGAAAAGTCAGGATCTGCCGGCGGCGGTCCTCCAGCTCGGAATAGAAGGCATCGGGGCTGACTCCCTCCCGGGCAAACATCAGTCCGAAATAGTCCGGGACCGCATCGGCCAGCCAGTATTCCCGTTCCGAGGCCGGCTTGAGCGTGGCGCCGTACCACTGCCGCGACATCTGCTGCGCGGCCTTCATGCCGATTCCGCCCGTGCCGCCGGTATAACAGTAGATCTGGGGTACATTGACCAGCCCCGGCATGGCCAGGTTGCTGTCGGGGAAGACAGTCAGGGAAAAGACCCCCGGCGGCGGGCCGAGTATGCCGGTGGCGAAGTCAAATGACTGCACCAGCGCCGCCTCGTATGGTGAGTCGGGGATATAGCACTGCTGGTCCTTCTTGATCGCATCGGTCTTAAGCCGGTTGATCGTGATGCCCATATCGGTCGGCAGCGGGACGGTGTCATAGCCGGAGACATAGCCCTGGAAACTGAACCGCCAGTACGGATTGGTCGTCCGTACCGTGAAAGTATCGACTTTGCCGTCGCGGCCCACCGGGCCCTTCCCCGGCATCAGGTACTGATAGTCCCGCGGCACCCGAAAGTGCAGCGTATGCGGGCAGGGGGTGGGATCCTCGACAAAGGGGAAAGCGTGCACGAAATCGGTGCCGCGATACCAGAGGGTGAAGGTCAGCGTATCACCTCGGTAAACATACTCGGGCAGCACCGTGCCGATGTAGGAAAAGTCTTTGCGGCGTTTGTAGTCGACCGGCTCGCCGTTGTAATAGATCGAGTCTTCCTTCAGGTTGTAGTTGAGAAACAGGCCGACAAACCGCAGTGAGTCCTTATTGACGCGAACCCGTACGGTTGCCTCGCAGCCATCCATCCGCCGGGCATCCATCCCGCCCATCTCAACGGTGGCCTTGATATCGAGCAGGGTGGTCGGGTAGGGTATATCGGAGGTCTCGAAACTGGTCGTAATGTCGCGCTCCTGCTTCTGCAGCACGGCGCCGTCGGTGATGGCAAAGTCGCCGCCGAATTTTTCGAACGAGATGATTGTCTCTTCGGGGCGGTTCGGGTCATACATGAAGTTGTAGCGGTTGAAATCGGCCCAGAAGAAACCATCGGGTCCCCGCTCATAACACGAGCGGACCAGCTGGAAGTAGTTATCGAACGTGTGAAAGATGCGCGGGCGGAAATAGAACTCTCCCTGG
Organism: candidate division GN15 bacterium; assembly: GCA_014727815.1. GTDB lineage: Bacteria > Zixibacteria > MSB-5A5 > GN15 > FEB-12 > WJMS01. The sequence goes on along the minus strand of WJMS01000213.1, from coordinate 28,414 downwards.
GCCTGCATCGCCTGCGTGTAATACTTGAATTCGAGCGTGCTCAGTTCAAACGACGTGTTTTCCTTGACCGCCAGGTCGAAATCATCGCCGATATGCATATAGCATATCTCGAATTCCTCGTTGACCAGGGTGTCGCCCGATGCCCAGGCGAGGTTGTAGCGCTCCACCGGTGGCTCCGGCGGTGGAATCGAGGCGCTGCCGTTGCCGACAAAGAGAGCCGTGGTCGGGCGATCATCGACATACCGCAGCAGGAACATCTTCCCCTCGGTGAACGTGAAGGTTGCGACATCTTTGGTGTACACGAAATCGGTAACATCACCGATCTCGCACGGGTTGTTCAGCAGGTCGATATCCAGCCGGGCATATTTGGTTTCGAACTCTTTCATCAGTTCCGAGTCGGCTGCGCCGGTCCCGGCCGCGCTCAGTAACAGCAACAGAACGCCGATCACAAGATATCGCTGTCTCATGGGTACCCTTCCCTGTATGTGGACGCACAAGTTTGCTTATACGGACGAATCGATCCCGGAATTGTCAATAGTTTTGCCCTGGCCGGTCAGGTGCAGCACCAGTTCGAGGAGGCGCTCGTATTTTTCCTGGTAGTTGATTCGGGCGGGCAGGTAGTGGAAACCGGGATGGTCACGCCAGACGCGCTGAATTGCCTTTTCAATCTCCAGCGCTTCATCGATCGATTCCAGCCGGATCGTGTCGGTGCGGTAGTAGCCCGGTCCGAGGCCGGCGGCCGAGCCGAGCTGAATGACGGCATCGTAGCGCTCGTACTCCCGCTCGATCGTGGTGCCAACCAGTTCGGCCGTCTCCGGGTGGAACGCGAACGCATCGACCGTCCCCCGATCGGTCACAAACGACTTCTCACCGAGTTCATCCTCGCGCGCGATCTGTCGGCGATAGATTTCGCGGTGGAACGCTTCGCGGTCGGTTCGGAAGCCGGGGTTATCCTCGAGCAGCCGGCGAGCCAGCTCGGGGAGGAAGACAAACGCTTCAAACGCATCGTTGATCGCCAGGCGGTCAAAGAACTCGGTTTTACCCGAGGCCGGCGCGCCGGTTATGACAAGACGGTATCGCATGCTCATATGCAATCTAGCGTTGTCGGGCCGGGCTGTCAACTAACAGCGCGGTTCCGGACACAAAACCGGTTGAGGCAGCGGTCCCGATTGCGTATCATATCAGCCGGAGGCACAAGACCTATGCAACTTACCGAGATACAGGCATACCTGACCGAACACGATCTCGATGGCTGGCTGATGGCTGATTTCCACGGCCGCAATGAGATTGCCGTGCGCATGCTCGAGTTGACCGGCATGCTTACCCGCCGATCGTTTTACCATATCCCGGCCGAGGGTGAACCGGTCCTGCTGGTGCATGCGATCGAGGCGGAACGATTTCGTGAGATCCCGGGCCGGCACGTGCGGTATGCCGGGTATAAGCAGCTCGAAGCGGAGTTGAAGACCCTGCTCACAGGGGCAAAACGGATTGCGATGGAGTATTCGCCCAGCGGACGGCTGCCGTATATTGGTCTGGTCGATGCCGGCACGATCGAGCTGGTTCGCGAGTCGGGTGTCGAGATTGTCTCATCGGCCGACATGGTCGCCCGATTCCAGGCGACGCTGTCGACCGAGCAGATGGCGCTGGCGCGTATGGCAGCGCGCAATCTCATTGAAATCAAAGACCTGACCTTTGAATACATCGCCAAGTGGCTGATCGAGAAGAAGACGCTGACCGAATACCAGGTGGGCGAGTATATCCGGGATAAGTTCCGCGAATATGACATGGTGGCGTCATCGGGACCGAACTGCTCGGTAGATGCCCACGCCGGCGATCCGCACTATGAACCATCGCAAGACAACTCGGCGCCGATAGAACCGGGTGCGTTGATCCTGATAGATCTGTGGGCGAAAGTCGATGATCCTCGCGGTATCTACGGCGACATTACGTGGATGGCGTTTGCGGGCAAAAAGGAAGATATCCCGACGAAATATGTCGAGTTGTTTACTGTGATCGCCGACGCGCGCGACACAGCCGTACAATTTCTGCGGGACAATATCGACAAACGGCCGGTGTATGGGTACGAGGTCGATGATGCCTGTCGCGGCGTGATCGAGAAGGCCGGGTATGGCCAGTACTTCACGCACCGTACCGGTCACTCGATTACCACCAGCGAGCACGGCGCCGGTCCGAATATCGACAACCTGGAAACCGAGGACCGTCGCAAGCTCCAGAAAGGCCACCTTTTTTCGATCGAGCCGGGAATCTACATGGATGACTGCGGCTTTCGGACCGAAATCGATGTGTTGATCGGTCACGATGGTGTTGAGATCCTCAGTCTCCCCCTGCAAAACGAAGTCACACCCCTGTTGTAATGTTTGTCACCGACCAGATGCTGGCCGAGGCCGAACGGCTGTACGGCAGACCCGAGGAGCGGACCTTTGGTATTTCCGTGACCGAGGCGGAATACAATCGGATCAAGGACTCGCAGGTGGACGGCCGCAATCATGATGTGACGGTGTATATCCGCAAGGATGATCAGGTGGTGGTGATCGCCAAGCATATCTATCCGCCTGACCTGTACCGGGCGCCCTCCGGTGGGCTGAAGCTCGGCGAGGATTTCCATGAGGGTGTCTTCCGGGAAGTGATGGAAGAAACCGGCTGTGTGGTCAAGCTGACCGACTACGTGCTGCGCACGTCGGTAGCCTTCATCTATGAGCGCGACATGGTCTTCTGGCGGTCATTCATCTTCCTCGCGGATTACCTCGAAGGCGATTTCCAGTTCACCGATCATGATGAGATTCGCGAAGTACGCCTGGCGGACTGGTCGGATTTTGCCGAGTTTGGCCGGATTATGCGTGAGACGGAGATGGGTGGGCTGCATTATCGGGCGGTGATGCATGAGGAGTTGGAGAAAATCCTGCTCGAGCGCGGCCTGCTATCCGAGGAACTGCTCGAGCGCTGAATCGGCCAAACCGATCCTCCCGGAACTGTGACGGCCTTCCCATCATTAATAGGGTCATACTCATCCTGCGACTGCTTACTGCGAACTGTCCCTCTCAGGTCGAAAAAGAACACGAATGAATGGAGTGTGTGAAATGAAACGGACTGCTATACTTGTAACTATACTCACGGTACTTGCTCTGGCCGGTAACGGTCTGACCCAGCCCTATGGTCCCACCAATAGTTTTGGCGTCCGGGCCGGATTCGGGATCGATCCCGATCAGTTTGTCTTTGGTGGCCAGGCGGTGCTCGGCCAGGTGTTGAAAGTCGCTCGCTTTTCACCGAGTGTCGATGTTGGCTTTGGTGATGACCTGACCACGGTCGTCGGCAATGTCGACCTTCGCGTGCACCTCTCACCGCCACGAGCCGCGGCCGGTCTCTATGTCGGCGGTGGTCCAAGCCTGGCCTGGATTGATCCCGATATCGGCGACAGCGACACTGAAATCGGTTTTTCGGCAGCCGGTGGGCTGATGGCGGCCATGGGGCAGAGTAACATGTACACGCTCGAGGCTCGGGTCGGGCTGGGTGATGTCCCTGATTTTCGCCTGACGGTCGGGATTTTGTTTGGCGCGGTTGAAGATATTGACGACGAGTGACCCCGGTCCGCTGGTCCGGTGAGCGGCGATGCGCGGTCCTTGTGGCACAGTTGTTAACTTGACTTGAACCACCCTCTGTCTGTAAGCTACAGCAGTTTCAACTGATACCAATCCAAAAGGTGGGTGGTGAAGCTGCTCGAAGTCTTTCTTGACAAGGCGCTGGCGTTTCTCCCGGCGGTTATCGCTGTTGCGGGCGTGACGCTCGCCATTGTTGTCGCCCGCTTTCTTCTCAACAAGCGGTATGCGGGCCGGCCGAATTCCCGTTTCCAGATACAACTGATCACCCTGCTGCTCTCCTTTGTCGGGCTGTTGGTCATCATTCTGACCCTGCCGCTGTCCGACACCCGTACCGGACAGTTGCTCAGCCTGATCGGGATCCTGCTCAGCGCCGCGATCGCGCTGTCATCGACGACATTCCTGGGTAATATCATGGCCGGGCTGATGCTTCGAGCGGTACGATCCTTCCGTCCGGGCGATTTTGTCCGGGTCGGTGAGCAGTTCGGTCGGGTTTCCGAACAGGGACTGTTCCACACCGAGATACAGACCGAGGATCGGGACCTGACCACCATGCCGAACCTGTACCTGGTTACGAACCCGGTCAAAGTGATCCGCGCGTCCGGAACCTTGATTACCGCCGAGGTATCGCTGGGCTACGATGTGCCTCGCACGAAAGTTGAGCCGCTCCTGCTCGAGGCGGCCGAAGCGACCGGGCTGACCGAACCGTTTGTCCAGGTCATGCAGCTGGGCGACTTTTCGATTACGTATCGGGTGGCCGGGTTGCTGACCGAGGTCAAGCATGTGATATCAAGTCGTTCCCGGCTGCATGAGAATATGCTCGATTCGCTCCACAACGGTGGCGTGGAAATAGTCTCACCGACCTTCATGAACACCCGGGCGTTTGATCCGGGCCGGGAGTTTATCCCCAAAGAGAGTGCGCTGGCAACCACACCCGATACCCCCAAAGTTGCGCCGGAATCGGTGGTGTTCGACAAGGCCGATGAGGCCGAGTCGCTGGAAAAACTACAGGAGCGCTATGACACGCTCGGCACGGATATCGAGCAGGCGCGTGAACAGCTGAAGGAAGCTTCGACCGAATCGGACAAAGCGCGGCTCGAAGCCGAAATCAGCCGCCTCGAACAGAGCCGCGAACACCTGGCCGACTACATCACGCAGCGATCCGAATCGGACCGAAAAGACTAGCCGGCGAAACGGGCAGGACACCAGCTACAGGGAGTCACAGCAGCATGTCGATCAGCAAGCGCTTTCCATCGTACGACCATGTTCTGCGCGCCGCCGGCGGGACCGCCCGACGGTTCCCATTCATGCTGCTGAGTGCATTGGCCGGCGCTGCGGCGGCGATCATTGCGGTGGAGCATCAAACCGGTGAATTCGCGCAGCTCCTGCAGCGTCTTCTGCTGACCGCCGCACTCGGCCTGCCGCTGTTTTTCGCCCTGACTGTCTGGGCCGAACGACAGACGTGGTCATCGTCGGCCCGACTCGCGGTCCAGGCGGCCGGGGTGGTGCTTCTGGTCGGCTACTACCTGTCGCTGCCCGCTGATCCGTTTTCGCCGGTGATGCATATCGTTCGGTTTCTGCTCCTGGCGATCGGCCTGCACTTCCTCGTGGCGTTTGTGCCGTATATGGGCGGGGATCAGATCAACGGTTTCTGGCACTACAACAAGGCGCTGTTTCTTCGCTTTCTGACCGCCGCGCTCTACTCGGCGGTGTTGTTTGTCGGGCTGGTGATTGCCCTGGCCGCGCTTGACTATCTGTTTGGGGTCGATATCCCCGAGGATCGCTACATTCAGTTGTGGATCCTGATGGCCGGTGTATTCAATACCTGGTTTTTTCTGGCGGGGGTGCCGGATGATCTCGCCGGGCTCAATCAGGCGGAACAGTATCCCAAGGGACTGAAAGTCTTTACGCAGTTTGTGCTGCTGCCGCTGGTGGCGCTGTACTTCGTCATCCTGATAGCGTACGAGCTGAAGATCGTGGTTACCTGGGACTGGCCGAAAGGCTGGGTGTCGCAGCTCGTGCTGTGGTACTCGGTGGTCGGCATACTCTCGCTGTTGCTGCTCTATCCGCTTCGCACGCTGGCCGAGAATCGATGGGTGCGGTTGTTTATCACCTGGTTCTTTCGAGCGCTGGCGCCGCTCGTAATCATGCTCTACTTCGCGATCCTCACCCGAATCGGCGACTACGGCTTCACGGAGAACCGCTATTTCGTGCTGGCCATGGCGATCGGCCTGACCATTGTCATGATCTACTTCATTGTCAGCCGGACCAAGGACATCCGTATCATCCCGATGGTGCTGTGTGCCCTGGCGATTCTCTCGGCTTTTGGTCCCTGGTCGGCCTTTTCGGTGGCGGAATCGAGTCAGCAGGGACGGTTGCACGGCTATATTAATCAGTACAACTTGCTCGACAGGGCGGCCACGGGCGAGAGCGACGTGCCGTTTGAAGACCGCCGGGAGATCAGCAGTATTGTCCGTTACCTCGGCGAGTGGCATGGCGCCGAGGCGTTCCGGCCATTTCTCGATGACAGCACGCTGGCCTCACTCGATACGGTGGCAACCTACGCGATGGCCGAGGCGATCACCAGGTCATTCGGTGTCGCCTTTGTACCGAACTGGCGCCGGGCTGAAGAGGGTGAATGGTTTTCACTGATGGTGCGCCGGCAGCAGGGACTGTCGGTAGCCGGGTATGACTACCTCGTGGACATCACCGGCCTGCCTGTCGCCCGGGACACGATGACATACCAGTTTGCGGATCACTCATTGTACGTGTCGCACGACAGCGCCACAGCCACCCTGGCGTTATCGCTCGAGCGGGCGATGACCGATTCGACCCGTGTTGCCTTCCTGCCGCTGGCCGACACGATCCGTACCCTGGCCCGCACGGTCACCGATATGAACACGATGTCGACCGAGACCATGACGTTCGAACTGTCCTCGGAGGCGTTCGAGGGCAGGATGACAATCGGTCATGCCTCGGGGTATCTGACCGATACCGGAGTGAGCCTCAGCGGACTTACTGCCAGGGTGCTGCTGCGCCTGAAGGAGTGAGCGGCCTGCCGTACCCTGCTACGGTGCGCCTACTTCATCATCGGTGAAATCGCCAGCAGCTCCGACATGACGAAGTCGGTCTTCTGGTGCGGCTGGTGACAGCCGAAGCAGTTCTTGACCGGATCGATATCCATCTTCTCACCGTCAGCCGTAAACATCACAAAGTGCCAGCCGCCGGTCTCCGAAGTCGCATCGTTGCCGGCATCCTTGCGCATGAGGGTGTACGCCGCCCGGTCGCCCTCGCGATAACGACCATCATCGGTCTTGTGCGGCGCGAAGACGACACCGACAAATGCGGCGCCGTCAGGATACGAGCCGCCGTCGACACCCGCTTTCATCGTCTTCAGGGCCGATTTGTTGGCGTAGAAATGATGGATACCGTGGATCGGGCTGGTGGTGTCCGGCACGACGAGTGTGTTGACGTGTGTAAACGAGGCCAGGTCTTCGGGCAGACCGGTTTCGTGTGAACTTGAAATCACCGTCGCAGCGACCATGAGCAGCAGGGCGGCGACGGGAATGGCGATACGTGCAGCTCTCGACATGGAAAGCCTCCTTAAAGAGAGTGACAGGTATGGTGCTGAGGGGAAGAATGCTGCGGTTGGTATCTCAAGATAGCCGGTAGGTGGTGTTCGGGCAAGGGATATCCGGCGTGTGGAAGACACGTGATGGACACGTGTGTCCGTTCGTCTTCTGAGATTCTCCCCACAAAAAAAGCCCCCGTGGGTCGAGGACTTTTCGCTTCATACTCACGCCGTGTCCTATGGCGCAAATTTATCGAACTTGGTCCAGTAGGTGTCTGATAACTTGTAGGCGCAAAATCCCTCCGGCCAGCCGTCGCCACTCTGGTCCGGGGCCGGCTCGATCATCTTCAGTTCCTCGGCGAAATCGAAGATCCTGCGAAGGTCGGGGCGGTTGTCGAGTCGTACTTTCTCGCCGACTACCGCTTCGTTGAACACCCACTCCTTTTCCACTTTGCCCAGCGCACCGATATTCTCCTTGCACAGGGTGTAGAGGAATTCCTGCACCGAGTTCTGGTTGTTCGGGTAGGCATCGGATTTCGGTTTCGGCACCGGCACGGCTGCGCCGACCGCAATTTCATACTTAAAGTATTTGAGCGATTCAACTTCCATACTAGTATAATCTATCGGCAAGTTTCCATAAAATCCAGCCTCATTTTTGCTACCGGCGCCACTTCGGGGGCGCCCGGAGCCGCGAAACAGCCGGTGAAACATCGCCCCACGACTCTCCGACTACCGTGAAGTAGGCGATGAGTGCGTGCGATGTCAAACAAAACAACGGCCCGGACCGGGCGGCAATTTCAAACATTGCCAGCCCCGGCAGGCGGCCTATATTGTGTCGATCCAACAGGAAAGGGCTCGTGTGAAATCCCGTCTGCTGACACAGTCGCTGCTGGCCGGCTCGCTGGTTATGATCGGTACCAATGTTATCGGCCGGCTGGTCGGCTACCTTCGCGAAGCCATGATCGCCGGGCTGTTCGGCACCGACCTCACGCTCGACACCTTCCTGCTGGCCTTCACCGTGCCGGAGCTGGCCTTTTTCGTTCTCTTCGCAGCTGTCCCGACTGTCATTATCCCGCTCTTCAAGCAGGCAACCGTCAACCGGCAGGAGTCCGAGTCGGCGCTGTTCTGGAACGGCCTGCTCGGCCTGGCGCTTGTGCTGGGGCTGTGCACGGTCGCGCTGTTTGTCTTTCGCGAGCAGGTGCTGTATATCCTCGCGCCGGAGCTGTCGGTAACCGAGCGGACGCTCGGGTACAATCTCCTGCAGATTTTGGCCCCAATAGTTTTTTTCCGCGGACTGGAGTCGTACGCACGCGGCTGGCTGTTCTATCGCAAGCACTTCATTGTGCCGGCGACTACTTCGATGCTCATGAATGTCGTGATCCTGCTGGCGCTGTGGCTGCTCGAGGGATCGCTGGGGATTGAGTCGCTGGCCTGGGGCTGGCTGTTCGGTTCGATCGCGGCCTGCCTGTTCAATGTGCTCTTCGCGGTGATCGTGGTTGGTCCCGGGGGAGCTTTCCGGGCCAACGGCAAGATTGCCCGACGGTTGCTTCGTTTGACCCTGGTGGTGGCGGCGGTGGAATCGATCGCCCTGCTCTATCCGACAATCGACCGCATGCTGGCGGCCCGTTATCTCGGCGAGGGGCAGATCTCCGCTTTACGTTACGCCGTCTTTTTGATTCATATCCCGACCGGCATGTTTGTGGTCGCCTTTAACTTTGCGGCCTTCCCCTGGATCACCGACCTGTCGGTGACTGATCAGCGCGAACGGTTGGCAAGTCTATACCGTCAGTCACTGCGCCTGATTGTATTCGTTCTTGCCCTCGTTGCCGCGGGGGTGATTCTGTTCGCCCCGGATATCGTGCGTATCGCCTTCATGCGCGGCGAGTTTGATATGACCTCGCTGCAGCTGACGACATCGCCGTTGATCTACTATGCACTCGGCGTGCTGTTCTACTCGATCTACATCTTCCAGATGCGTTTCTACTATGCGCGGATGATGATGGGTCGGCTGGGCATGTTTCTCCTGCTGTTGCTGCTGGTCAAGATAGCGCTCAGCTTCGTGCTGGTCGGACCGCTCGGCCATGATGGTCTGGCGCTGGCCACGAGTTGTGCGTGGCTGACCGGGGCCATACTCATGACGGTTGACCTGGGGCGGCAATTGCGGGTCACGCTTCGCGATCTTCTCATACCCGCCGTCATCAAGATTGCGCTTGCCCTCGCAATCACAGCGGGCGGCTGGTATCTGCTGGCCCACGCGTGGCCGTCGGATATGAGCTACAGCCTGTGGGAAACATTCGGGCGGCTGCTGGTGATGGCGCTTGTCGGTATCGGAATCTATGCGGTGGTTGCGTTTCTGCTCAGGTTGCCGGAGCCGAGAATGGTGGTTGAACGAATTGTCGCCAGGTTCACACGAACGTGAACCGCTCACATCCCTCGCACGAGATTCCAGCGGATCTTTTTCGGCAGCGTGCGCATGGCGTTGAAGCGGTGCGAGAGATAGCCAGTCCATCGATCGGCGTACTCCGCAAAAACGGCTTCTCCCGTTATCGCGTGCATGACACGCAACTGTTCGATATGCAGTTTGTGATAGGGAATGGTCGCCGGGTTGGCGATACCCGGCCCGATATGGTACCACGACCAGTAGCCGGAGTCAAACTGCGGCAGCCAGGCAATGAGGGTCGATAGACCATCGTCCCATAAACTGCGGACAGCCGGGTCGTCCTGCAGCCGAATGAGATCGTACAATCCCCACACGGCATAGAGAAAACCGTTGAGCACGTGGGCCGGAGGGTCACACGGGTACTCTTCGTAAAAGACACGACCATCGGTCTCCGTCCGCACGCCACCCTCGGCCACCGGAATGGTGAACAGGTCGACTGCGGCTGTTGCCGCGCGCAGATAGTCATCGTGGTTTTCGAGTCGGTAGGCCCGCACCAGGGTCGATATACCCATTCCCTGGGCCATGGCCGAGACAAACCCGGCCTCGAGATTGAATTTGCGCATCGGCCAGGGCGTGCGCCAGCCACCGTCGTTTTGTTGATGCCCGACAAACCAGTCGGCCGCATGGACCAGCATGGTATGGTGGTCTTGCTCGCCGGTGCGAAGATAGCGATCGCAGTGACCGAGCGCGAAAAGCGCGACCAGGACCGGCAGATAGTCCTGCGCGCCATCGATCGTATACAGCGGCAGACCGTCGGGATCGGTCGGTCCGGTGTAGGCGGCGCGCGGTGTGTGGTCGAGATAGTAGGCGAGCGGTTGCTCCGGATCGTAGTTGGCTACAGCCTCGGAATGGTAGTAACTTCGGGAACGGACACCGAAGTACTGGAGCAGGTTGAGCAGTTTCCGGGACAGGTCGGCCATGAGGGGAATATATAGTAGATTGCAACGGGTCGGTCAGGCGAAAAGCGCACCGGTCCAAACGATTCGGAAGCATCGGTGGCGCCGGTCGATGGGGCATTAATATCTTGACGATCAACCATTTTTGGGTATATTCTCGCGTTACGATAGAATATCAGAGGTAGCATCATATGAAACGGACATTTCAGCCATCGAACCGGAAGAAGATGAATGATCATGGCTTCCGGAAACGGATGGCGACTAAAAACGGCCGCAAGGTCCTGGCGCGTCGCCGGGCCAAGGGCAGAAAACGTCTGACTGTCCGCGTTGGCCGCAAGAAGTAGATTACCCCGGAGTGAAAGCCTGAAAGGCCGGGTCGCGATCGACCAGCTTTTCCGTGAGGGACGGCGACTACCCGGGGATTCTTTTACCCTGCTCTGGCGTCCGGCCGACGAGTTCCGCTACGGCGTATTCGTCCCCCGCTCCTGCGGCAAAGCGCACTATCGCAACCGGCTCAAGCGGCTGTTTCGGGAGGCGATTCGCCTCTCGCGAAACCAACTGACCGTCCCCGGCTGGGTGGGGATCCTGGCGCGGCCGAAAGCGGACACTCCGACGGTGGAAACATTGATTGCTGATGTCAGCCGGATCTTCACACGCCTCTCACAGCAGCCCCGGTAGAATCTCCTGGGCGGCCTACCCGTTTATTGCCGTTATTTATCTGTATCGCTATACCCTCTCCCCGGTCATGGGCAACCAGTGTCGCTTCGCGCCGACCTGTTCGCACTACGCTGAGGATGCGTTGAAGAAATACGGGGCGTTCAGGGGCAGCTGGCTGGCGATCAAGCGAATCGCCCGGTGCCATCCGTGGCATGAGGGCGGTTGGGATCCCGTTCCGTAGAGATAGGTAAGTTATTATGCGATATAAATATAAAGGACTGTGACTGTGGACAGGAAGTCGATTGTTCTGGTCGTTCTACTGGCCGTAGTAATCCTTTTCTACTGGCAGATTCTTGAGTTTCTCGGCCTTCATGAGCCCGCGCCCGAGCAGCCGGCCCAGACTACCGAGCAGGTAGATACGGCCACTGCCGAACAGCCGCCGCCGCAGCAACAGCCAACCGACACCCAGCCCACCCGGGCTGCTGAGCCGACCGGCGATCTGCCCAGCCTGCTCACCGACACCACCGGCGCGGTTGCAAAACAGACTGACACGCTGCCGTTTATGGCCGAGCAAGCCGGCGTGATCGACACGATCGTGGTCGAGACCGACACGTACGAAGTCATCCTGATCAACCAGGGCGGCGGGCCGGTGTCGATGTTGCTCAAGGAGCATTCCTATCGGGATGGTGAACCGATCGAGATGCTGCCGGAGCCGATGAATGTCTCGCCCGAGGCGAGTTTCGCCCAGGGGGCGGTCATGACCGGGCAGCTTCCGTTCGAATCCTCGCTCGCATCAGGCACGTATAATGTTTCCGGACAACCACTTGAAGTGGAATACCGGTATGTCGCGCCCAATGGTGTCGAGTTTTTCAAGCGCTATTGGTTCCATCGCGATAAGTATTCATTTGACATGGTCTTAGAGGTCCGCAATGGCGATCGGCTGGGGATCGACCGCAAGTACTATATGGTCTGGAACAACCCGCCGCCGGTTACCGAACCCGATCCAAAGACCGACTACAACGAAATGAACGCGGTCGCCTACATGGGTGGCTCACGTGAGCAGCTCGATGACTACGAAGACAGCCAGCTCGACCAGACCCTGCTTGGTACCACCAGCTGGGCCGGGGTGCGCTCGAAGTATTTCACCGCAACCATGATTCCCCGGTCGCAGTTGGCCGAGGGCGTCCGGGCCGAAGGGCGGAAGTGGAAAGTTCAGACGCCCGATGGGTCGATGGAGAAGCGCGATGTTACGGTAGCGCTGGAGATGCCGTTTGCCGGCAGCGGAGCTGTCACCGACAGCTTCACGGTTTTTGTCGGGCCAATGGACTATTTCCTGATGAGCGATTACGAAGTCGGCCTCGAGGATATGCTGGGGATCGGCACGACCCCGGTGGTCGGTTGGATTATCAAACCGTTTGCCTGGATTGTTATGTGGGGCCTGCCCAAGCTGTTCAGCGTGGTCGGTAACTATGGCTGGGTCATCATCATCTTCGCGCTGCTGATCAAACTGGTGACGATGCCGCTGTCGCTGAAGTCGTTTAAGTCGATGCAGGCGATGAAAGACTTGCAGCCGAAAATCGAGGAGCTGAAAAAGAAGCATTCGAAAAATCCGCAGGCAATGAACCAGGAGATGATGAAGCTCTACAAAAAGCACGGGGTCAATCCGCTCTCCGGCTGCCTGCCGATATTGCTGCAAATGCCACTGCTGTTTGCCATGTTTACCGTGTTCAGATCGACCATTTTGCTTCGCGACGCGCCCTTTATCTGGTTCATCCAGGATCTTTCGCACGGCGCGACCGGTTTCACCGACCCGTATATCGTTCTCGTGATCATCATGGTCGGCGCCCAGTTCCTTTCGCAGCACCTGACGATGGCCTCGAGCACTCAGCAGAACAAGGCGCTGATGTACATGATGCCACCGGTGATGGGTTTCTTCCTTTACTCGCTGCCGGCGGGCCTGATCCTCTACTGGATCTGCTTCTCGGTCTTCTCGCTGCTCGATTGGCTGGTCTACAAGCGGGATAAAAAGAACATGCAGGTACAGCCGGCGTGAGCACTTCCCCGGAAAAAAAAAGCAGGATAGCGGCGATGACACCATCGCCGCTATCATCACGCCGCCCGGCGAGGGCGGCATTGCGGCTATCCGCATAGCCGGCCCCGACAGCCGCACGATACTCCACAGCCACTTTCAGCCATCGGCCGGCGACCCGGCTGCTCCGGCACAACCATTCATGCTCCGGCATGGCTATTGGAAGGCCTCCGAGGGCGCTGTGATCGACGAAGTTACAGCAGTTCATATGCCTGAGGGGCAATCATATACCGGTCTCGAACAGGTAGAGATCTTCGGCCATGGCGGTCGCCAGGTGGTGCGGCTGATCCTGCAGACGATTCTCGATTCGGGAGCACGCATGGCCGAGCCGGGTGAGTTTACGCGGCTGGCCTTTCTCAACGGACGGATCGATCTGACCCGCGCCGAGGCGGTGGCGGAGATGATCGCGGCCAACACGGCCCACTCGTACGAGGCCTCCCGCGAGCACCTGCTGGGCGCCTATGCCGGGGAGATCGAGCGGCTCCGGCAGGCAATGGTGCATATCCTGGCCGAGATTGAAGCCTCGATCGATTTCGCCGAGGAAGATATCGATCCCGCCGAACAGAAAAAACTGACAGCGCCGCTTGGCGAGATCATAACCGATATCGACCAACTCCTGGCCACCTACCGGGGCGGGCGGATTATTCAGGAAGGCTACAAAGTGGTGCTGGCCGGACGGCCAAACGCCGGGAAATCATCGCTGTTTAATCTCCTGCTGCGTCAGGAGCGGGCCCTGGTCAATCCGACCGCGGGGACCACGCGCGACTACCTGTCGGAGTGGATTGATCTCGAGGGCTACGCGGTCAATCTGATTGACACGGCCGGGCTGCGAATCGACGGTGATGAGATTGAGAAGGCCGGGCAGAATCTGGCCCGACAACTGATCGACTCAGCCGACCTGGTGGTCTGGCTGGTCGATCTCGCCGATCCGGACTGGAAAGGACTGCTTGCGACGGATGTTGCCATGTTCGATCAGGAGAAGCTGCTGGTAACCGGCAACAAGATTGATGTGGTTGATAGACAGGCGAGTGCAGAAATGCCGACGATTAGCTATTCGTGCCGGACCGGTGAGGGAATTGAAGATCTCACGCAGGCGCTGAGCGACCGTATTAATGAGCGCATGCCGGATCAGACCTCCGGCATTATGGTGACCTCGGCGCGGCATCAGCAGAAACTAACCGCTGCCCACGAGGCGCTGACCACTGCCCGGGACCAAGTGCTGGCAGGGGATACGCCGGATGTAATCGCGTTCACGCTGCGCCAGGCGACGACCGCTATTGATGAAATCACGGGGCGGATTTATACTGAAGAGGTCCTGGGCGAGATCTTTTCCTCGTTTTGTATTGGCAAGTAAGCCAATTCTGCTGGCAACTGAGACAGGCCGAGGCTGCTGCCAGCCCGGGTGAATCGATTAACGTCAGATCGCTTGCGACCTGACAGAACCGCGTGTTTCACGTGAAACATCGCCCGCGGCAAGATCGTTTTGAAATGACAATGAGCAACCGTGACTTTGACATAATCGTAATCGGCGGCGGCCACGCCGGAGTCGAGGCGGCCCTGGCGGTCTCGCGGATGGGCAGAACCGCCGCGATTGTCACCATGGATGCGTCCAAACTGGCGCTCATGTCCTGTAACCCGGCGATTGGCGGGATCGGCAAGTCGCAGCTGGTCGCTGAGGTCGATGCGCTCGGTGGCGTGATGGGCCTGGCGATAGACGCCACCGGGATTCAATTCCGGCGCCTCAATCTCTCCCGGGGTCCGGCGGTCTGGTCGACCCGCGCGCAGGCCGACCGTCGCCACTACAACCAGTTCATTGTTGATTATGTTGCGTCCGATAAGCACGTTACCGTTATCGAAGCACTCGCCGGAGACATTTTGCTCGAAAACGGCCGGGTGTGCGGCATCCGTACTGAGGACGGCCGCCCGATCTCCTGCCACGCGGTGGTGGTCGCCACCGGGACATTCCTCGGTGGGCTGATCCATATCGGCGAGCAGAAGATCAGAGCCGGGCGAATTGGTGAGAATGCCGCGTATCAGCTCTCCGAGGCGTTCGCCCGGATGGGCTTCCAACTCGGCCGGCTCAAGACCGGCACCCCTCCCCGGCTCGATGGTAAAACAATCGACTGGTCGCAATGCCAGATTCAGCCGGGTGATGAGCCTATGCCACGGTTGTCGTACCGGTCCAAGCCCCGCAAATTTGAGCAGACGCCCTGCTGGTTGACCCGAACCACGGCGCGGACCCGGCAAATTGTCATGGCGGCGCTGGAGCAGTCGCCGATGTTTTCCGGCCAGATATCCTCAACCGGGCCCCGGTACTGCCCCTCGATCGAGGACAAGTTCTTTCGCTTCGCCGACAAGCCGACCCACAGTCTTTTTCTGGAGCCGGAGGGCAACGGCACCGATGAAATCTACCCCAATGGCTTTTCGACCGCCCTGCCGGAATCGGTCCAGCATGAGGCGATCCGAAGCGTAACCGGGCTTGAGGAAGCGGTAATCACCCGGCCGGGCTATGCGGTCGAGTATGATTACTGTCCGACCTGGCAGATTACTCCCTCGCTGGAGACCCGGGCCTGTGCCGGGCTCTTTTTCGCCGGTCAGATCAATGGAACCTCGGGTTATGAAGAAGCGGCAGCGCAGGGACTTGTTGCCGGCGTAAACGCCGTCCTCGGGATAACCGGCGAACCGCCACTGATTCTCGACCGGTCGGAGGCGTATATCGGGGTAATGATTGATGACCTGATCACCCGCTCAGTGACCGAACCATACCGCATGTTTACTTCCCGGGCCGAATATCGCCTGGCGCTCCGCGAGGACAACGCCCGTGACCGTCTTTTTGCGCACGCCAACCGGCTCGGTCTGATCCCGGGCGATGAGTTCGACTCCTTCCGACAGCTTCAGTCTGACACTGCGACTGAAATTGACAAGCTCCGCAAGACCAGGGTGAAGATTGCTGAGCTGGGCAGTCTGGCCGATCGCTTTGAAAAGACCGACGATGTTTCGCTGGAGAAGTTGCTGAAGATACCGGGGGTCGGGCTCGAGGATCTGATGCCGTTGCTGGCGCGTTTTGACGGCCGCTTTTCGGACCAACCCGAGGTGCTTCAGCGGGCCGCTATCCGGATCCGCTATGAAGGCTATATCGCCAAGCAGCAGCGAGAGATAGCCAAGTTCAAGAAGCTCGAGCAGGAGCGTATCCCGGATGATTTCAGCTATGCGCGGATACAGGGGCTCCGCACCGAGGCGCAGCAGAAATTCGAACGCTTCCGGCCGACCTCGCTTGGCCAGGCCGGGCGGATCGAGGGTGTCACGCCAGCCGACGTAGCCGTGCTTTCGGTCTACCTCAAGCGTCACCGGGCGGGGGCGGCATGACCGAGCAACCCCTGCTACCGTTTGACCAGAGCGCCCTCCTGCAAGAATTCGACCCCGACAAGCGGCTCGATAGCTTCTTCGATTTGCTTATAGCTGAAAACCAGCGGGTCAATCTTGTTTCACGTGAAACATCGCGCGCCGATTTCAACCGCATGGTCGCCGAATGTCTGCTGCCGTTGACGGTCACCGGCCACGATGGTCGGTTCGGCAGCTATCTCGATATCGGCCCCGGCGGCGGTTTCCCGCTGGTACCGCTCCTGCTCTCCGGACGGGTCGGCGCCGGGTGGGCGTGCGAGCGCACGCAGAAGAAAGCCACCGCGCTGACCCGTATTCTCGCCGGGCTCGGTCTCAGCGCGACTGTCATCAGCAGGACATTCGAGGAAGCCCGGTTTGAGCGGCAATTCGCCCTGGTCACCCTTCGCTACATCAAACTCACCTCTGACCTGCTTGAGAAGATCTTCGCAGTGATGCCGTACACCGGCTTGCTCATCTACTACAGCCAACCCGAATTCGCGATCAAGAGCCTGACCGCTTCTCCCTATCGATTCCAAACGTCGCCCGAACAACCGATTAAGTCGTTTACCCTGATCGCCCCAAAATAGCTTCGGGCAAAACCTCTTTTTAGTTGCATAAGGCTAGCCCTGACCGTAAGATTGGCGTGTATTTGGGATGGCCCTCACATCTTGACAAGGAGTCACTCGTGAGCAAGATCATCGCGATTGCCAACCAGAAAGGGGGAGTCGGCAAAACCACCACCGCCGTCAATCTCGCTTCCTGCCTGGCTGCCGCCGAGAAGAAAACCCTGTTGATAGACCTCGATCCGCAGGCCAACACCACCAGCGGCTTTGGGATCGAAAAAGATAAAATAGAAATATCGATCTACGATGTTATGCTTGAGCGGGCGAACCTCTCCGAGGTCATCCGGCCGACCGAAATGAACTACCTCCATCTCGTGCCGTCATCGATCTCCCTGGTCGGCGCCGAGGTCGAGCTGGTCAGTATTCTCTCGCGCGAGAGCCGGCTCAAGTCGGCCCTGACCGGCATTGACGGCGAGTACGAATATATCATCGTCGACTGCCCGCCATCACTGGGTCTCTTGACCATCAACGCCCTCACTGCGGCGCACTCGGTGATCATCCCGATCCAGTGCGAGTACTATGCGCTCGAAGGTGTCACGCAGTTGATGAATACGATCACGCTGGTGCAGCAGCACCTGAACCCATCGCTGCAGATCGAGGGGGTCCTGCTGACCATGTTTGATGGTCGCCTGAACTTGTCCAAGCAGGTTTCCGATGAAGTGCGGCGGTATTTCGATTCCAAAGTCTACAACACGGTCATCAGTCGCAACGTGCGGCTGTCCGAGGCGCCCTCGTTCGGCAAACCGATTATCCTCTATGATATCCTGTCGACCGGCGCTGAAAACTATATGGCCTTCACCCAGGAGGTGATGTCACAATGAGCAAGCAGGTATTGGGTCGGGGGCTGGGCGCGCTGATTCCGAACCAGAACGAGTCGGAAAGCGAAAGCAGACGTTTTCAGATGAATGCGTTGAGTGAGATCGCGCCGAATCCGATGCAGCCCCGCCAGGATTTCGACCATGAGCGGTTGCAGGAGCTGGCCGAGTCGCTGAAGCAGGACGGCATGATGCAGCCGCTGGTCTTGAAGAAAAATGGGTCCGGGTTTCATATCATTGCCGGTGAGCGCCGGTACCGGGCCGCCAAGATCGCCGGGCTGGAGAAAGTGCCGGCGACGATCCTGGATAATATCGACGACACCCGGATGCTCGAGCTGGCCCTGATCGAGAATGTCCAGCGCGAGGATCTCAACCCGATCGAACTGGCCGAGGCCTACCGTCGCCTGATCGACCAGTGCGGCCTGACCCAGCAGCAGCTTTCCGAGCGGGTGGGCAAGTCGCGGACGGCGATCACCAATCAGCTTCGGCTGCTCCGGTTGCCGGGCTCGATCGCCCGCTACCTTCGCGAAGGCCGCCTGACCGAGGGCCATGCCCGGTCGCTGCTGGCCCTTGATTCGGAAGAGAAGATGGTGGCGATGGCCGACCGGATAGTCGATGGCGCCCTGTCGGTCCGCCAGGTCGAGCAGTCGGTCTCCAAAAAGCGGAAACGTCGGCTGATCCCCAAACGCAAGCTTCCGGCGCTGGCCGAGGCGGAGTCCTATTTGAAACGGTTGCTGGGAACGTCAGTAAAAATCGTACCGGGGCTAAAGCGCGGGCGCATTGAGATCGAATATTATAATGATGACGATTTAAACCGCCTGCTGGAGTTGCTGGGCAAGATCGAATAGGACGCGATGCCGACCAAGTATGTTACAGTCATGCTCATCCCGGATGGGACTGAGTCACGCAACCAGTGGCGGCTGCCGCAATGGCTGCTCAAGCTGATTGTCGGCGGCATCATTGTCATTCTGGTCGGAATCGTTCTCTTCTTTTCATTCTATGGGGGCGTCCTTTCCCGCGCCGCCATGACCGAAAAAGTGCAGGCGGAAAACGAAGCGCTCAAGCGATACCGGTACAAGGTCCAGTTGCTGGAGGAGAACCTGAACGAAGCCCGTGAGGTGGTCAGGCGTCTGACCAAACTGGCCGGGGTCGACTATGAGTTTCCCCAGATGCCGAGCGACTCGACCATCTTCGCGCAACTCAACGAAAAGGCGCTGGCGGTGATGACCCGGCCGATCTCGGCCGACTACTCATTGCCGGTGGGGCTGCCGATCGAGGGCTTTGTCAGTCAGAAATTCACGCTCGAGGATGATCATTATCACCCGGGCATCGATATCGTCTGCGCCGAAGGTTCGCCGGTGATGGCGACCGGGTCGGGGCTGGTTGAATATGTCGGTTTCGATTCGCTCTACGGCAACCTGGTCGTGCTTCGGCACAACGATACCGTGACCTCGATGTACGGGCACAACCAGAAGGTACTGGTCTCGCCGGGGCAGCCGGTGCTGGTCGGGTCGCGGATTGCGTTATCGGGCAACACCGGGCAGTCGACCGCGCCCCATCTGCATTATGAAATCAGGATACACGATGAACCCATAAACCCGTTGGACAATCCGTATGATGAAAAAAACAAACGGCAGTAGTGAGGTGAGCGGAGCTATGAATACGATTATCGGCAAGGATACGGTTTTCACCGGGACCCTCGATGTCAAGGGCCAGGTTCGGGTCGACGGCACGGTCAAGGGCAAGATCATTTGCAGTGACTGCGTGACGGTCGGCTCGTCGGGGACGGTGGAAGCTGATATCGAGGCCGACTCCGCGGTGATCGCCGGCAAGATGCACGGCAACATTACTACCTCCGGCAAGATTGAGCTGCAGGCCAAGTGCGAGATGGAAGGTGACATGCGCACCAACTCGCTGGTGATCGAGCAGGGAGCAGTCTTTTGCGGCGCCTGCGACATGAAAGACAAGGGGGTCAAGTCGGATCTCGGTTTTTTGCCACCGGAGAGAAAGGACGAGAAGGACCAGTCGAAGGATCGCAATAAGCTGGTCTCGATCGACAAGGATGGCGGCAAGTAGCCGGCCCCTGTCCGAGCGTCTGTGGATAACCGGCGGAGCCTGTGGACAACAGGCTACGCCGTTGTTTTATTACAACTTAAGTGTGTGATGACGCAGGCTGTCAGGGGGGTTATCCACAGCTGTGGAGCGCCATCTGATGGTGGAGTATTGGTATCCGACATAACCTCTCGACCACATTCCGCAGGAACAAACTAAGCTCCTACGCCGTAAAAACTTGAAATCGGCCCGATGAGGCGAAACGGTTGCTCGACGATGCGTGTTCAAGCAGTCAGGCCGATTGTATCCGAAGCCCCTGACAATGGCTGACACAATTTGTTCACATCCGTCGTGAACAGCCTGGACCAGACAAAGTAAACGTGATCACCACCGGTGACCGCAACCTAACACCCCCTCGGAGGCGTTGATGTCCTCAACCCAGCCCAAGACCGATCTCGATGCGGTCGAAACACTCAATGATGCCTATACCAGTATCAAGAAGGAAGTCGGCAAGGTCATTATCGGCCAGCAGGAAGTTATTGAGCAGCTGCTGATTTCCCTGCTCTCATCGGGTCACTGCCTGCTTGTTGGTGTCCCCGGTCTCGCCAAGACCTTGCTTATATCGACCCTGGCCGATGTGCTCAATCTGCAGTTCAACCGGATTCAGTTTACGCCCGATTTGATGCCCTCGGATATCACCGGCACCGAGATTATCGAGGACGACCACACCACCGGGAAACGTCAGTTCCGTTTCGTCAAGGGCCCGGTCTTCGCCAATATCATCCTGGCCGACGAGATCAACCGTACGCCCCCCAAAACACAGGCGGCCCTGCTGCAGGCGATGCAGGAGCATGAGGTCACTGCGGCCGGGCAGACATTTACGCTCGATGAGCCCTTCTTTGTGCTGGCCACTCAGAACCCGATCGAGCAGGAAGGCACCTATCCGCTTCCGGAAGCCCAGCTCGACCGGTTTATGTTCAATGTCTTCGTGGATTATCCGTCGCTCGATGAAGAGCAGTCGATTGTCAAGGCGACCACCACCGGCATGGAATACAATCTGGAGCGCATTCTCTCGGCCGAGGAGATTCAGTCATTCCAGAAACTGGTCCGTCGGGTGCCGGTTTCCGATCATTTGGTCGGCTACGCCGTCAACCTGGTCCGTGCGACCCGTCCGAACGAAGCCAACGCCCCTGATTTCGTCAAGAACTGGGTCAACTGGGGCGCCGGTCCGCGCGCATCGCAGTTTCTCATCCTGGCCGCCAAAACGCGAGCGATTCTCGATGGCCGCCCGACCCCGGGGCCCGAGGATGTCCGGTTTGCGGCCTACCCGGTCCTGCGCCATCGCATCGTGACCTCGTTTAACGCCGAGGCCGACGGGGTCGACTCGATGGAAATCATCCGTCGCCTGCTCGAAACCGTGAAGGTTGAAAAATAGGTGACATTCGCCCTGCCGCGCCCGCATATGATGGTATGACTACCAGCAGCCACCGCATTGTCTTCGGCGACGCCCGCCGCATGAACCGGGTGGCCGACCAACGTGTCCACCTGATTGTCACCTCGCCGCCCTACTGGCAGTTGAAGGACTACGGTGACCGGCGGCAGATCGGTTTCGATGATTCCTACGAAGAGTATATCAACAATCTCAATCTTGTCTGGCTCGAGTGTGCCCGGGTGCTGCATGATGGCTGTCGGCTGTGTGTGAATATCGGCGACCAGTTCGCCCGGTCGACATACTACGGTCGCTACAAGGTTATCCCGATCCGCACCGAGATTATTCGCTTCTGCGAAACGATCGGTTTTGACTTCATGGGTGCGATAGTCTGGCAGAAGGTCACGACCTGCAATACCTCCGGCGGCGCGACAATCATGGGTTCGTTTCCGTATCCGCGCAACGGTATCGTCAAACTCGACTATGAGCACATCCTGCTGTTCAAAAAGCACGGCAAGGCGCCATCGGTGACCAAAGAGATCAAAGAGCACTCGAAGTTGACCACTGACGAGTGGAATCTCTATTTTAACGGCCACTGGAATTTCCCCGGCGAAAAGCAGAGCGATCATATCGCCATGTTTCCTGAAGAACTGCCGAAGCGGTTGATCCGCATGTTCAGTTTTGTCGGAGAGACAGTGCTCGATCCGTTTCTTGGCAGCGGGACAACGTCCCTGGCTGCGATCAACAATGGGCGCAGTTCAATCGGCTATGAGATCAACGAGTCATTCCGCGAGGTGATCGACAATCGGCTGCGGTCTGCGCTCGACCCGACCAGGTCACAGCTCACCCACGAATTCGATCGAGACAGCGGTGCGCGGATTCCGCCCGACAATCTCCCCTATCGATTCGAAGATCCGCTCAAGATCGACAGGCAGGCTGACCCGCGTCGGCAGAGCTATGGCTCGACAATCAGTCGCGAACAGGATCCGGTGGGCGAAAGCTATGTGGCCGTGCGGGAGATCCTCTCGCCGACCGAGATAGCCCTGGCCGACAACCGCACCGTTCGGCTGCATGGCCTGGCCCCGGTGGCGCGCGCCCGGCGCGACGCAATCGCCTGGCTGAACGAAAAGGTCCGGGGCAAGCGAATCTATCTCAAGACCGAAAGCGGCTTTCCGGCCGATGGCGATGAAGTCTCGGCCTATGTCTACTTGAAGAACCGGACCTTCGTCAATGCCCATTTGGTCAAGCGCGGCTTGGCCAGGGTCGATCCGAAACAGGTGGTGACCAACCGGACGCTCGTTCGGCTGGCCGATAGTAAGTCCAAACCGATGACGGAGTCGACGTAGATCACATGTCGGAACATCCGAGCATATTCGAGCAATACGCCATCGCGCGACTGCCGCGGATCGGCAAGCTGTTTGTCGCGATCTTCACCACCCTGATGCTGCTGATCTGTCTCTGGGCAGTATTCATCTTCTATGTCGACAAGGGCATTATCGACGAGGACTCGGTACCGATGTACCTGAGCAGGACGATGTCGGGCAATCTGGCCGGCGATGAGGAGCAGCGCCGGGAGGATATCGAGGCGATCGAGGATGACTCGGCATCGGTGCTGGCCCCCATCTGGGACAGCGCCCTGGCCGGCCGCGAGGCGACCGCCGATTCGGCCACGATGGCGACCCGGTTTCGGGAGGCCGATGAGCGCCTGACCGAAGAGGCGATTGAGTACGGTCCCGGCGCCGAGTACGCCAACTACCACGAACACCTGCGCCGCAATGTCGGCCTGGCCCACACCCATATCAACGGTCAGACGTTACTGTATTTTGCGTTCGGGCTGGTTTTTCTCTTTTCCTCGGCGAACGCCCGGATCAAACGAACCGTCCTGTGGGTTTTTGGCGTATCAATAGTACTGCATGCAATCGGCCTCTCCGGCGAGGGGTTTGGCTGGTTCTTTGATGATATCCTTGCGGTCAGCGGCGTGGCGATCCTGGTTGTGATTGCATACATGGCGCTGCTGATCTATGTCGACCTCGGCCGGAAAGGTCCGGAACACCTGTAATGGCTACCGATTACCGACAGTACCTGCAGCCGGAGACGGTTTCAAAACTCAAGGGGATGGAGCTGAAAGCCCGAATGGTGGTCGAGGGCTTCATCGCCGGTTTGCACAAATCGCCCTACCACGGGTTCTCGGTCGAGTTCGCCGAGCACCGTCAGTACATGCCCGGCGATGATATCCGCGGGCTCGACTGGAAAGTGTTCGCCAAGACCGACCGGTACTATATCAAGCAGTACGAGGAAGAAACCAACCTGAAGGGGTATCTCCTGCTTGATTGCTCCCGCTCGATGGCCTACCAGTCCGGTGGGCTGGTGACCAAACATGACTACGCCGGCATGCTCTCCGGGGCGCTGTCATACATGATGCTTCGGCAGCGCGATGCAGTCGGGCTCGTTACATTCGATGAGAAGATCCGCCGTTACATCCCGCCGCGCTCGAAGTCGGGGCATATGCATGTGATGCTCAACGAGATCGCCACCTCGCAGCCATCGCAAACGACCAATATCGGCAACGCCCTGCATGAGATGGCCGACCGCATCAAACGGCGCGGGCTGGTGGTGATTATGTCGGACCTGCTGGACGATATCGAGACGATCGTATCCGGGCTGAAGCATTTCCGCTACAACAAGCATGAGGTGGTGGTCTTTCATATCCTCGACCCGCGCGAACGCGACTTCGCGTTTGGAGGTGAAGCGGTCTTCAAGGACATGGAGACCGGCGAGGAACTGACCACGCTGCCGTTCCAGATCAAGAAGGACTTCGCAAAGCAGGTGGAGTCATTTGCCGACCAGATTTCCTCGGCCTGTCGTCAGGCCAATATCGATTACCATCCGATCGACACGGCGATGTCATTCGACAAGGCGCTGTATGCGTTCTTGAGCAAACGCGAACGACTGTACTAGCCTTTTGCGGGCCTTGGCTCTGTGCCAGGCCCGTCCTTGCAAACGCCGACATGAACCTGTGCCCCACCCAAAGCGAGGGCGCCGAAGGCGTGCGAGCGACAGGTGGGAAGATCTGTGCCTGGTGTACGTCCGCGTGCACCAGGCAGATTATTCGGCCCGGAACATTCACCCCGCCGCGCCGTTGGGGTAACAAAGAACTTGGACAGCCGCGCTAATCCCGTATCTTGCCTGTCCGATGCATAGTAATGAGAGCGACCGGTCGGAACGATTGCCGCCGGCAGTGTATAAGGGACCGATGAAACGACTTTGTGCCATATTCGTATTCGCCGCGATCTTTCTGTCGCTGGCGGCGATCGGCTGCAGCGACCGCAACCAGGCCGACACCAACGCCTCGGGCCCGGATACGGTCCGGCCCGACACCGACATGCTCGGGGCGACGATCTACATGTACGACCGTCAGTACGTCACAGCCGAAATCCGGGCGGAGCGGATTCGCAAGTTTGAGTCGGTCGACTCGACCATGGGCTATCAGCTCGATATTGATATGTATGACACGACCGGGCATATCGTCTCCTCGCTGGTCTCCGACTCCGGCCTGATCCGGGAACAGACCGAGGATTTGCATGCCTACGGCGACGTCGTGGTGGTGACCGAGGACTCGAGCAAGCTGTTTACCGATTCGCTCTACTTCGATCCCAAAACGAATTTGATCCATACCGATGAGTATGTGAAGATTACCCGCGAGGCCGATACCCTGACCGGCTGGGGACTCGAGGCCGACCGTCAGTTGCGCCATCTCAAGATCCTCCGGCAGGTTTCCGGCTCGCTCGACCAGAATAAACCGGAAGACGAACTGTAATCCCATACGCTCGCTATCTGGTAATACACTGATTGCCAATCCATTATAGAATTCCAACAATGACTGTTAATTTTATGTTGCGATAGCGGCGGTTAGTCGTATAGTTGTGTTTTCAGTGTCACTGAAGAAAGACCCATATTCCCCCCGACATACTACCAACAGGGAAGCTGTTTCCCGGAAATCGAGTCCGGGAGAAGGAGATGTCATGGAAAACCCGTTTCGTGAAATGACCTGTTATGTGCTCGCCGGCGGCAAACGAGGCCGGGAGGAGCATTTCCGCAAGGAAGGCCCGCAGACCCGGCTGGAAAAAAGCTACCGTCGCTACGCGACTATCTTCGAGCGCGTAGCCCTGGTCCTCAAGGAAGATCAGGCGCGCGAGAAATACCTGAATTTCCCGCATGTTTGCGACGATGATGCCGCTATGGCCCCGGCCCACGGGATAAAAGCGGCGCTGTCCGAAGCCGGATCGGGACCGGTCTTCATCGGCTCGCTGGATATCGGTGAGTTCCCCCTGCAGCTGATTGTCGACCTGGTGAAAAGCTACAATGGTGAGCCCTTCCTTGGTTATTATGATCCGTCGGGTGACAAAAAGAACCACCAGCCGCTGTTCGGGATCTACTCACCCGAGATGGCCGGCAAAATCGATGAGATGCTCGCCGAGGGCGAGTGTGATCTGCGCGACCTGATGGTGAAACAGGGGCGCCTGATGCCGCTTCCCGATGATGTCCCGGCGGAGAGTATCGGTATACAGTAGCGCGCGACCGGACCGACCAGAAAGAAACCAATCGAAACGGGTGCCCACCCCGTCAGGGGTGGGTTTTTCATTTTTCTTGTGCTCCAATCACCATTGATCAACCCCCCCCGGTAGGCTATATTCACAGTCGGGAACGATACTCCAGAGCAATCATGAACCGATACTTTGATTTTTCGCACACCCAGCTGAAAGTCCTGGCCGGTCTGGCCGGGCTGCTTCTGCTGCTCTCCGGCTACCAGTTTGTCCGGGCCTACAGTTCACCCACCGAGCAATCCCTCGAGCTGCCGATCCTGCTGAGCGATCCAACCGAATACACCGGGCTGTTTGTGCTCGATCCCAATACCGCCCCCATCGATTCACTCGAACTATTGCCCGGTATCGGCCCGGCCCTGGCCGAGCGTATCGTCACGTACCGCCAGCACGGCCGCTTCGAGGAGCCGATCGATATCACCAATGTCCGTGGCATCGGCCCGCGCACATACGAGCGGCTGAAACCATACCTGAAAGTGCACCGGCCGTGACCACCGACACCGTAGGAATCGAACAACGCGGCGACAATCTTCTGGTCGCCCGGGTGCATCACGATGGCGGCCGCAGGGTGGTCCGCACGCTTGCCCGGGTCCGGACAGACGACGCCTCGCTGGAGGAACTCAGCGCTAACGCGCGTACAGTGCGGGCCGTGCCCGACACACGGGTGATTGTCAAGTCACTGCTGGTGCCCACCGGCGATCCGGCCCCGCCGAAAGAGCGCGGCGCGTTTGAGCTGGCGACCTCGTTGCCGGAGCCCGAGCAGGCCTTCTCGTTTGACCTGCTGCCAACCGCCCGTCCGGAGCGATGGGTCGGGCTGGCCTACCGTCGGACGACCCTCGCCGAGCTGTTCGGCCCGCTGGCCGACCTGCCCGATTCCTACCGCATGCGGGCCGCCGCGCTGGCCTCGGGCTGGCTGGCGTATTGTCGCAGCGAACCGGGAGACCTGATTTGCCTGGCCGAGGTTGGCCCCGATGGCGTCTCAGTATGTTTCATCTACCAGAAACGCGTGATCAGCCTGACCTCGCTCGGCGCGGCTCCGGATATCCTGGCTACCGAGCAGGGCTGCAAGCACTTAGCAATTGAGCTGCGGACTATCGCCAATTTCAAGCTGGCCGAACTGGCCGAGCAGGGAATCAGTGTCCCGCTGGCCAAACTGATCCTGGCCGGTTCGATCGAAGATGGTCTCATGCCGCATTTCACCAGGCTGTTTCCCACCGGTGTGGTCCGGCCGAGACTCAACGAAGCCTTCCTGCAGGATCGCAGCCAGATCGGTGACATCGCGCCGGAAAGCTTTCTGGTCGCGCTCGGCCTGACGGTCGACTAGGTCCTTGCTCTCCGAGCGATTCCTGCGTACATTCCGGCAATCGTTGAACCACAGGTAGTTAAAGAATGTCTGCAGACTCCACCAAGCGCACCGCCCTCTACCCGGGCACCTTTGACCCGGTCACCAACGGTCACCTCTCGCTGATCGAACGCGCCGTCCACATCTTCGACAAAGTCGTCGTAGCGGTGGCCCAGCGCACCGCCGGGAAGACATCGATGTTTACCTCCGAGGAGCGGGTCGAGCTGATGAAACGTGCGGTCGGCAACCTGCCGCACGCCTCGCGGATCGAAGTCATCCCGTTCGAGGGGCTGACCGCAGCGCTGGCGGTGAAAGTCGGTGCTCACGCGATTGTCCGCGGCCTTCGCGCCGTCTCCGATTTCGAATACGAGTTCCAGATGGCCCTCATGAACCGTCGGATGGCCCACGAGGTCGAGACGGTCTTCCTGATGCCGGCCCTGTCGTGGGTGTACCTGTCTTCCTCGATGGTTAAGGATGTCGCCCGTCACGGCGGCGATATCTCCGGCCTGGTGCCCGACACGATTGTCGATTCAATCACCGCCAAGGTGAAAGCCGAGTCGAAATAGCCGGACCTGCTGCCTGTCCCTTACCGCCCGAACAGTAGTTGCCCCAATCGCCCTGAGAACGTATACTAGCCGATTCATTCCGATCCACGTGCATTGCTGACGGCAGGAAAGATACCGATGAGTGAGCAGAAGAAAAAAACGGATAGTCCCGATACGCCCCAGTCCGATGCGCCGGTGATCCCGCTGGCCGAACTGATTCGCACCCGCTACCAGAAGACAGTCGAGCTGCGCGCGAAAGGGATCGATCCGTACCCATACAAATACGAATGGACGCACTACCTCAAGGATGTCCTGCGCGAATTCGAAGCGCTCGAACAGTCCCAGACCCGCGTGCGGGT
>WJMS01000212.1 GCA_014727815.1 candidate division GN15 bacterium | reverse complement strand
GGCCCCGTCCCGCCGGGATAACGACTCTTACTGACTACGATATGGAGGTTTACTGGTGAAGCAGTACAGTACTGACAAGATTCGCAATATCTGTCTGGCCGGGCAGCGCGGTTCCGGGAAAACCACGCTGGCCGACGCGATTGCCTTTGACACCGGTGTCAACAATCGCTTCGGGCGGGTCGATGACGGCAGTTCGCTGCTGGATTACACGGATGCGGAAGTCGCCCGGAAGACGTCGGTTACCTCCAAAATTCTCGCCTGTGAGTGGAACGGATTCAAAATCAACCTGCTCGACTGTCCCGGGCACAACGACTTTGTCGGCGAATTGCTGGCCTCGGCCAAAGTGGCCGATTCGGTCGGGTTCGTGCTCGATGCGACCGCCGGGGTCGAGGTCGGTACGCTTCTGCATTGGAAGATGCTCGAGGATTACCGGCTGGGACGTTTCTTCTTCGTCAACAAGATGGAAAAGGAAAACGCCAACTGGAAGCAGAATGTCGAGTCGATCAACCGGGCGTTCGGCAAGCAGGCGGTGGCGGTCCAGATTCCGATCGGCGAAGGTGAGAAATTCAACGGCCTGGTCGATCTGCTTCACATGAAAGCCTACCAGTTTGACGGTGACAAACGCACCGAGATAGATATTCCGGCTGACCTGAAGGCCGATGCTGAAGCAGCCCGGGAGAGCCTGGTCGAAGTGGCGGCAGAATCCGATGATGCCCTGATGGAAAAGTTCTTCGAGGACGGCGGGCTGGCCGACGCCGATGTCCTGGCCGGTCTGCGCAAGGGGATCCAGGCCGGTACGCTCTGGCCGATTCTGTTTGGCTCGGCGGCCGGAAACACCGGAGTCAGAGTATTCCTGGACTTCCTTTCCGAGTACCTGCCTTCACCGGACCAGATGCCGGCTGAGCATGTCTACAAAACCGGGACCGAGGAAGAGGTGGAACTGCCGACCGATCCTGCGGGCAAAAACGCGGCCTTCATATTCAAGGTTGTCTCGGAGGGACACCTCGGCGACATGACCTACTTCAAGGCGATGTCCGGGACGGTTAATCAGGGCCAGGAGCTGCACAATCAGCAGACCTCTACGGCTGAGCGAATCGGGCAACTGCACACGTTCCAGGGCAAGAACCGGATTGAGGTACCGGCGGTGCCGGCCGGCGACATTGGTGTGCTGGTGAAGCTGAAAAACACGCACGCCGGCAATACGTTGACCGACAAAGATTTCCAGGTAAGTGTGAAGCCGGTGGATTACCCCAACCCGATTATGGACGTGGCCATCAAGCCGAAAAACAAGGGCGACGAAGAGAAGATCGCTTCCGGTTTGACGAAGTTGCATGAAGAAGACCCGACCTTCAAGCTCGTCCCCGATCCGGCCCTGCGCCAGCAGGTGCTCTGGGGGCAGGGCTCGACCCATATCGAGCTTATCACGGAGAAATTGAAGAAGCGCTTTGGAGTCGAAGTCGAGTTGGTCAAGCCGAAGATTCCGTACCGCGAGACGGTCAAGGGCAAGGCTGAGCAGCAGTACAAGCACAAGAAGCAGTCGGGCGGTCGGGGCCAGTATGGTGACGTGTACATCCGTATCGAGCCAAACGAACGTGGCGCTGGTTTTGAGTTCGCTGATGAGATCACCGGCGGTGTCATCCCGAGTAAATACATCCCGGCGGTCGAGAAGGGCATTGTCGAGTCGATGGAGCACGGCGGCCTGTGCGGCGCGCCGGTGGTTGATGTCAAGGTGGCACTGTACTTCGGTTCATTCCACGATGTTGACTCATCCGATATGGCCTTCAAGATTGCCGGTTCGATGGCCTTCAAAGAGGGCTACATGAAGGCCAAACCGGTGATTCTCGAGCCGATCTACAATGTTGAAATCCTGGTGCCGGATGACTACACCGGTGACGTGATGGGCGATCTGTCATCGCGCCGCGGCAAGATCGCCGGAATGGATCCGGAAGGGCACACCCAGCGCATCCGTGCCTCGGTGCCCCAGGCCGAGTTGTACCAGTATTCGGTCGACCTTCGCTCAATGACGCAGGGGCAGGGCTTCTATACGATGGAGTTTTCGCATTACGAGGAAGTGCCGCACGAAACAGCCCAGAAGGTCCAGGCCGAAGCTCAGGCGGAAAAAGAAGCCGAGAGCTGATCTGCGATAGAGTTACCGATCGGACAATGCCTGCGGCGGGCCGGAGAGAAACCGGTCCGCCGTTGTTTTTGTGCTCCAAAGAGCCTTGAGAAATGACTCGTAATACGACAACTTGTTATTGACAGCTGAACATGTGGGCAGTACCCTGGTCGAGGGTGGGGCAGCCTTCGGGCGCAGGAGTGACACAGTGCTTAGACGTCGGCGGGGCAGCCCTCGGGCGCAGGACTGACACAGCGCTTGGACTTCGGCGGGGCAGCCCTCGGGCGCAGGAGTGACACAGCGCTCAGGCCCGGGCTGGATAGCCCCGTGACAGGAAGTCAAACTCGAGGAAGGACATGGCCAAAACCAGCTTGACCGACAAACAGCGCGCAATTTTCGAGTACATCCGCGACCGAATCGTGTCTCGCGGCCAGTCACCGACTATTCGGGAGATTGGGGAGGCGTTTGGGATCCGTTCTACCAACGGTGTGCGAACCCATCTGGCGGCGCTCATAAAGAAAGGTCTGCTCAAAAAGCAGAGTGCCATCTCGCGAGGTCTGGAGCTGGCGCGGCCGCTGGCCGGCGATGTCGGCCGGGTGCCGGTGGTCGGTTCGGTGCCGGCCGGGTCACCCATCGATGCCATCGAAAATATCGAGGGCGAGATCGCCGTTGACTTCTCATTCCTGCCCAAGGGTGATTCTTTTTCGTTGCGGGTCTCCGGTGATTCGATGATACAGGCGGGGATCTTCGATGGTGACGTCGTTGTCGTCAAGAAACAGGAAGTCGCCGAGTCGGGTGACATTGTGGTTGCCGTGCTCAATGGCGAAGCCACCGTCAAACGCTACCATCCCCGCAACGGCAAGGTCGTGCTGCAGCCGGCCAATGATGCATACGAGCCTATCGAGGTTGACCGGGACTCGGGTGATTTTCGGATCGCCGGCAAGGTGGTCGGCCTGATGCGTCGGTTCGGCTAACCGCCTGCCGCGTCTCATGATTTCAGTTGACATGCCGATCTGATCAAGTACATTCTCGTTTTGCGGCGGTGTACCAGTAAGCAACTGACGGGCGCCGGGCATGAAACGGAATAGTGATCAGCCACCGTAGCTCAGTTGGTAGAGCAGCTGATTCGTAATCAGCAGGTCTGCGGTTCGAATCCGCACGGTGGCTCTTTTTTGTGCCTCTTTCGAGGCGGGGGAGAGATACCTGAGGAGCGACATGGTTCGGTCAGTGGTCCTGATACTGGTCGGTCTGTCTGTGGCCCTCCCGATTGCCGCCGAGGATACCGCCAGCGGCTGGTGGGAGAAAACAGATGTTTCCGCGTACCTTCGCTATCGCCACGACCTGGCCGAGCCGCCGGAAAGTCCTCAACGAACGCAGGACCGAATTCGCGCTCGCGTTACGGCCACTTTCACGCCCGAACGGAATCTCCGAATCGGCTTCGGCCTCGTCACCGGGCCGGAACATCCGGCGCTGACCTATCAGGCGCTCAGCGATGGTTTCTCGGCCAAGCCGATTCGCCTTGATGTTGCGTACGTGAAGTGGCGGCACGAGCTACTGGGAGCGCTCGACGCCTACGCCGGTAAAATGCCCCAGCCGTTCTTTCGTCCCGGTCCTTTCGAACTGATCTGGCACAATGAGATTCGTCCGGAGGGGGTTGCCCTTCGTCACTCCTGGTCCCGGTCAGATTTACGCAGTTTCGTCAACACGGGTGTGTTCTTCATGGACGAACGCCCTACCGAATCCAATGCTTCGATGTTGATGGGGCAGGTCGGTTGTCACATCGGCCGCGACAATGCAACCTGGCGCGTGACACTCGGCGGAAGCTACTACGACTACATCAATACCCGCGGCTACACCCCGTTGTTCGATTCAACGCGCGGATTCGGCAATTCGCTGGCCAACGATGGAACGTACTTGCACGACTACAATCTCGCCGAGGTTTTCTGGGAAGTGACGGCGTACACCCGATACGGACCGGTCAAGCTGTTCGGAGATTTTGTGTTCAATACGACGGTTGCTGAGGAGCGGACAGGCTGGATGCTCGGTGTGGTGGCCGGCCGCGGCAGGTCTGCGTCGCCGTGGCGGTTTTACTATTCGTATCGAGTTCTGCGGGCTGATGCGGTGATTGGGTTGTTTTCGGATACCGTCTTTCGGGGTGGCGGCACCGATGGTCGTGGCCATGAGATTGGACTGGGTTACCGGATAGGTCATCACCTGGAGACCCAGCTACTGTATTTCAATAATGAACAGGGAGCCGATGGTGGCCCGGTCTATCGACGCCTGCAGCTTGATCTGACCGCGACTTTTTAGGGCGCTCACTCACACTCGGCCAGGCAGGCGGCCGGAGCCGGCCCTCCCAAAAAGAGCGCATTTACCAGATAGATAACGTCGGGCAGATCGACGGCGCATTGATCGTCGCCGTTGACATTGGCCGCAGCCGGGCAGGGGGGCGGGGGACCGCCGAGAAACAGGGCGTTCACCAGGTAGATCACGTCGGGAAGGTCAACATTGTTGCCGGTATCGAAGTTGACGTTACCGGTCCGGTTGAAGCAGCAGAACACTTCGTCTATGAACAGGTAACCCGGCACAAACTGCGGCGTGAAAACGACCCCCACGCTGTCACGAAACTGGGTTGACCGGACAATCAGGTCGATCTCTACTGTCGTCGAGTCGATCGTGACTTCCACGGGCGGTGAGATCAACGGATAGGAGACGTGAAGCGTACCAAGCAATCCGGTGCCGATCGGTACCAGCGGTTCTTCTACCGGCAGGCAGTAGGCGGTCAGAGCGCCGGTGCTGTCGTTGACAACCCAGCCCTTGGTCGCGATGTAATCAACCCGTCCGCCGACAAACGAAAATGAATCGGCTCTAACCAGGGTGTCGGACGGCAGCACCGTGATTTCGATTCCGCTCAACGCCTGGTCGTTGGCAAAGAACACGGACAGGCCGGTCGCTCCTCCGGGTGGGGCATTGAGCGAATCTATCCGGAGCGTATCGGGGAGACCGGGGTCAGTCTGCGCCGAAACATCGGCTGAGACAAGCCCCAGCATTGTCAAGAGCCCCACTGCCCCCAGCAGTGCACGCATGAATCTCATCAACGCGACCTTTTCAGGATAGTACCCGGTTGGCGGGTTGGGTCTTACTTAGTACTTTTACGAAGCAGTGTAACTGTTTCGGTTCAAAAGGCTTATCCGTCGCTACCACTACGGACGTAATATACCCCATTTCGGCGAAAAGACAAGGGCAGAGGTGACGCAGATAGTATTCAGGCGAAACAGGCGGCGGATACACCGCCGCCTGTGCCGTAAGTGGTATTGTCCTAGTAGATTCGATCGATTCGGTCGGTAACTTCCTGTCGACCGGGGGAGAATTCCTGTCGAATTCGGCCGAACGTGAAGCCAAGCTGCTCATAAAGGTTGACCTGGTCGAGATCGACGTGTCGCTGCTTGATCGCCTCGGCAACCTTGATGTAATGAATCTTGCCGTTTTTGAATCGGGTGACCGTGACGCCCGACAGACCGTCGAGCAACAGTAGCACCGCGCTGGCGCCGGCTTCCATCCCGAAGTTGGCGTCGTAGGCCGACGTAAATCCGGAACGGACGATATGGGTGGGGACAATTGCCCGGACCTCGGGAATCTCATACAGCCCGTCAACAAACATCCCCTGTCGCTTCATGAAGGCCTTAATCTCATCATCGGCCTTGAGCATCTTGGTCAACTCCTGCACGAGATACTTGCCGGCGCCGGCGAGTTTGCGATGACCGAACGCATCGGGCGGCACCGACTCATCGAAGATCTCTTTGCCGGAGGCATCTTTGAGGCCTTCGGCGACGACAATCGTGTAGGTCCCCGCGTTGACGTCGCTCTCGATAACCCGCTTCATGTAGACTTTTTTCAGATGGCGGTAGAGTTCTTCGAAATCGACCGGTATCTCTGGAATCAGGATAGCATCGGCCTCTCCCGCCACGCCGCCCCGGAAAGCCGTGTGGCCGGCGTAGCGACCGAACACCTCGAGCACCATGATCCGGTTGTGGCTGCGGCCGGTTGTCTTGATATCGCGACAGAGTTCGGCGATCCGGTTGATAGTGGAGTCACCACCCACCGAGTACGGCTGCAGGTCAAGGTCCATCGTTTTCGGTGCATGGACACACTGGATGCCGTTTTTGTCAAGATCGACAATGACCGAGCCGGTATCATCGCCGCCGGAGATAACGAGCCCGCCGATCTCGAACTTGGCCAGACCGGCCTTGATTCGGTTGTACTTGTCCGGGTTGTCGATCTTCGATATCTTGACCCGGGAGTGCCCGGCTTCGGAGCCGGCCAGACCGATGCTGAAGGTGTCGACTCGTGACGGATTGAGTTCGACCAGGTCATCCATGTCCACCAGATTGTACAGTCCGGCGTAGCCGTTGGGGATCGCCACCGCCTGGACATCCTTGCGATTCGCCATCTGAGCGGCGCCCTTTACCACGCCGTTGAGACCGCCGCAATCACCGCCGCTGGTTATCAGGCCAATTCGTTTCATCGTAGGCATATAGCTCGCTCACTTTCCCGTTGGTTGTGTCTGTCATTTGTGCCAGACATAATACACCGAGGCCTCGGCCAAGTCAACCGGACGGCTGCCTGACCGGGCACTGCCAGGCGAGAGGCAAGTCAGGGCTGGGAGGCGGCTCAGTGCAGGTCCAGGCGGGGCGGACGGTAGGAGATGTGCGAGATGATTGCATCCACCTCAACCACCGGATGACCATCGAGTTCACGGAAATGGAACTCGATATGGTCTTCGGGATGAACGGTGCGAGACAGCAGCGTATGGTCGTAGTCGGCCTGGAAGCGTATTTGGGAGTCTATCTCCAGGTAGATTGCACCGTCGGTGATATCAACGACGCGGGCTAACATCGCAGTCCTCGAGTTCTACGGCGTCCCCTCGGGGGACATCGCCGCGGCTACGGGATTCTCGGATTGGGTGCATGTGCAGGAAGTTGTATCGATGCCACTGTATATAAGATATGTGGCTCCACGATGCCTGTCAAGACAGAGCTTTGCGTGGATTTCGGCGAGTTACCCACTCTATTTACTTGCCATTTTCGTCCATGCTTTGCATACTGTTGGCCTTGTTGCGCCGTATAAGATGCGAACGGTGCGACAGCAAGGAGGACAACATGATCTGGCATACAGTGGGGGAACTGCTGATTTTTGGCGCACTGGCGATGAATATCGTTGCCGGCATCTCGTTTCTGCGATCAGCGCTCGGTGAGTCCGGCGCCGGCAGCCTTGCCCGCAGGGCCTACCATGTCTTCACCGGCCTGACCGTGGCGGCAAGCGTGCTGCTGTACTATCTCTTTTTCAGCCACAACTATGCCTTCAAGTACGTTTTTGAGTACTCGCAGAAAAGCCAGCCGTTCTTCTATATCCTGGCAGCTTTCTGGGGCGGACAGGAAGGAACTTACCTGCTGTGGCTGCTACTGCTGGCCATATTCGGCTACATTGTGCAGCGCCGGGGGGGAGCGTATGTCGGCCATGCGATGGCTATCTACTGCCTGATCGGGACGTTCTTCCTGCTGATCATGACCAAGCTGTCGCCCTTTGCCTATCTTGGCTTTTACGCCGAGGACGGGGCAGGATTGAACCCGCTGCTTCGCGATCCCTGGATGGTGGTCCATCCGCCGATCATGTTTGTCGGGTATGCCCTGGCGGCCGTACCGTTTGTCTATGCCATAGCGGCCATGATTAAGAACGACTACTCGAAATGGCTGCGGTTGGCTTTCCCGTGGGCGGCGCTGACGGCCGTCATGCTCGGCGCCGGCAACATCCTCGGCGGTTTCTGGGCGTATAAGACCCTCGGCTGGGGGGGCTATTGGGCGTGGGATCCGGTCGAGAACTCATCGTTTGTTCCCTGGATGATCTCCCTGGCGCTTCTGCACGGCATGATCATAGAGCGCCGCACCGGGGCGTTCCGGCGGATCAACCTGCTCATGTCAGCATTTCTGTTCCTGCTGGTCGTCTACGGCACCTTCCTGACACGAAGCGGGGTGCTGGCGGATTTCTCGGTTCACAG
>WJMS01000211.1 GCA_014727815.1 candidate division GN15 bacterium | reverse complement strand
TTCACCATGCTGGAGCACCAGGGTGGGTGTCATCGACGAGAGCATACGCTTGCCCGGTTCGATCTTGTTCGCCTCACCGCCAACCAGGCCAAACTGGTTCGGCACACCCGGCTTGATCGAGAAATCATCCATCTCGTTGTTTAGCAGGAAGCCGCCGTCGATAACGGTCACCCCGCTACCGAACGAGCCGTTGAGCGTATAGGTGAGCGCCACCATGTTGCCCTCGCGGTCACACACCGAGAAATGCGTCGTCTGCGGCGATTCCGACCGAAGCGGCGTGCCGGGACCGATCTGGCTCGAGGAGCCGGCGCCGGACTCCGGAATGAGCGAACGCCGCTGGGCGAGATAGGCCGAGTCAAGCAGACCACCGGGGACATCGTAGAAGGCCGGGTCACCCATATGCACCGACCGGTCGGCAAACGCCAGCCGCGAGGCCTCGGCAAACAACCGGATGTATCCGGGCGAGTCCGGGGTGTACTGGTCGAATGCGTATGGTTCGAGAATCTCGAGAATCTGCCCCAGCACGAGCCCGCCGGAACTCGGCAGCGCCATCGAGTAGATATCAAGTGAATCGAATCTGAAATGCACCGGTTCGCGCCAGATCGGCTCATAAGCCGCCAGGTCCTCCAGCGTGATCAAACCATCGTACGTTTGCATGGTCGAATCGATCTGGGCCGCAATTTCTCCCTCGTAGAAGACCTCCGGGCCCTCGGCCGCAATCTGGTACAAACTGCGGGCCAGGTCCTCCTGGACAAACCGGTCCCCCGCCTGCGGCGGGGCGCCGGTCGGCAAGAACAGCCGGGCTGTTTCCGGATAGCGCTTGAGGTCATCGACATGACGCGCCAGCGACACCGCCAGCAGTTCATCGACCACAAAGCCGCTGTCAGCCAGATCGGCCGATATTCGGACCAGCTCCTCCCAGGGCATACTGCCATGCTGCTGCCAGAGTTCGTACAGTCCGGCGACCGTACCGGGGACACCGGCCGATTTAGCCCCGATCAGCGACAGGTTATCGATCACCCGACCGCTGTCATCCAAGAACATCGTCTCGGTCGCCGCCATCGGGGCGGTTTCACGAAAGTCGAGCGATCGAACAGTGCCGGTGCGACCATCACGAATCACCGCAAAGCCACCGCCGCCGATATTGCCTGCTTCCGGATCGACCACCGCCAGAGCAAAACCGACCGCCACCGCAACATCAAAGGCATTGCCCCCCCGATTGAAAACATCGACCCCGATCTCGGTTGCTATCGGCGCCGAGGTGACGACCGCGCCGTTCTCGAAGTACTTCGAGACCCGAACCTGATCACATCCGGAGATCAACCCGAAAAAGAACCCGCAGAGCACTATCAAGCCTGCGGGTATGATGTAGTTTAACCTACGATAACGTATCATATCGTCTACTGTGCTTCCCGTTATCTCTTTTCTATAAGAAATATCAAGCCATCCGGGTACGCCACCTCCAACGCGAAGCCGTCTCGCATGTCTTTCGCAGTGGTCTTGATCGGCTTGGCTTCCTCGCCCTCCAGCAGGTTGGTCAGTTTCACCCGGGCCGAGCTGAATCCATACTTTTTGAGATTTATCTGGAGAATGATCTCCCGTCGGCTCGTCTCGAGACCATCGGACAGCTCACCCGGCGGCGGGACGACGACAAACAGCAGGCCCTTCTTCGGACCCATCTGACAGGCAATATCAACCGAGGGATCACTGCAGAAAGCAGTCGGCTCAACCCCAAACCCGGCCAGCGTCGACTCGAGATGCAGCAGCTTCTGGTGGTTGCCGCCCGATGCGATGTCGAACGAGAAAAGGTAGAACTGCCCCTTGAATCGGGTGGAACATACCCCGACCGTCTTGGCGCCGGCCTGGGCCAGCTTCTTGACCTTGCCATCGTCGGTCGTCCGAATGGAACCGTAGACATACGATGGAAACGCGCCGGACTTGTGGGTGACGGCGCCGATATGGTAGTCGACGGTCGTCTTGATGCGGAAGTGGTTGGCCAGCACCTGGCAGTCTTTCAGGTCTTCGTCGTAGCGCGGCATGACACCACACAGCACCACCGTCTTGCCGGCCTTCACCAGCTCCACCAGCGCTTCCTGATCCTTCTCGGCCATGATTTCGGTCGATGGGACAAAAAGCATGTCGTAGTCCTTCATCGTCTCGTAATCACGGTTCTCGCGGATCCCGTATGGGATCTTCAGGCGCATGAGATCGTGACAGAAGCCGAGCGTGGTCTCATCCATCAGGCGCTGCGTGTATGTGAATTCTTTCTCACTCGAAGTCAAACGAAGCCAGTAGTAGAGCCGGTTGGCGACGATCGCGACTTTGGGCTGGAAGTCCATCTCCTCGAAGCCGATCGACTGGATAGCCGTGTTGAAATTCTTGATCACTTCGTAGCCATCGGACACCGTGCCGTCATTGTGCAGCGGGGCGCCGTACCAGTGGTCGCGGTCAACCGCCATGTAATGATTGAGTCCCTTGAAGCCGGCCGACAGGCCGGCCGCAAAGAAGAAGCGCCGGATATTGTTCTCGATCGGCGCCATCAACTCCTCACGGGCCGGATCCTCAGCCGCCCGGCCACAGGTAAACGAGGTGGCGTAGGCAAATCCGTACTCCGATTTCATGAATCGCGCTTTGTTGACCAGGTCGAAGTAGGTGCCCTCGGGAAAGACATTGGTGCCCAGAAACGGCGAACGGTCATCGGGGACCAGATTGTAGGCCGGAAGCAGATCGCCCGAGGCGAAATACAACGACCGGAAAAAGAGCGGTTCGACCGTGTACGACGTGAAAATATCCTCCAGCGTCTCGAGATAGATGTTCAACATCCGCTCCCGGAACCGGAACCAGTCAAGCACCTTGGGGTAATCTTCGGCTTTCAGCTTGTCAAACTTCCGGGGCGGTTCGACCGCGCTGAAATCGGCGTTTTTCTCTTTGTACCGGGTGTTGAGCTTCTTGACATCCTCGTAGCGCGACTCCAGGAAAGGACCGTAGTACTCGGCCAGCACATCGGGATTGTAGTCGGCCGAGGCCGGGTCGAGCATCCGCCCGAACGATGTTTCATAGTCGAGTTCAACCATGAAGACCGGTCCCCGCGGATGAACATAGTTCTTGGTCGTTTCGATGAAGGCTTTGAAGTAGTTGCGCAGGTGATAGCCGAAGTTTTTGTGCAGATATGACGGCAGGTAGCCGCCGTCGACACCGCAATCCTCGGGCATCTGCAATTCCTGCCCCTGGCTGTCGCGAGCGAACAACTTGAGATCCTTGTACAAAAACGAGGGCAACCCGCCATTCTTGAGCTGTCCGGCGACCCAGGGTCCCGGCCGTAAGATCACTTTGAACCCGAACTCGCGGGCGAGCTCGAGAAAAACGATAAGATCCTTGCGAGGATCGTCAACACCGATGAAGTCTATTTGTTTTTTGCTGTTCTGATGAATATTCCAGGGTACGGCAGTGGAGATTATTCTAAAACCGGCGCGCTTGATCCGCTCGAAG
The DNA here is from genome assembly GCA_014727815.1 of candidate division GN15 bacterium. GTDB lineage: Bacteria > Zixibacteria > MSB-5A5 > GN15 > FEB-12 > WJMS01. The sequence goes on along the minus strand of WJMS01000211.1, from coordinate 4,456 downwards.
CAGATCGACCAGTAGCGTTTGTCGATTCGAAAGTAGTGCATTTCGACGGCGAAGGGATCGTAGGTCTCCTTGCCGATAGAGAATTTGTTGCCGATTACCCCTAACATACAAGTCCTTATGCTGTAATGACTTACTGTTCAGCTTCGGGCGGATCAAAGAATCAAAATATCCCTCGAGCCCCCAAAAGTCAACATAATTAATCCAACGGATTGATTCACAACATCTTACACGAATGCCTGCCCGCCCGTGCACTATTGATTGGGTATCGTACGCGTTACACCGCAAAAAGAAAGCTCCCGGCCGTAGCCGGGAGCTTGATCGAGTCTATTTTGGCGTAGTCTAACGGACTACTTCAGCATCAGCATCTTCTTCGTGTCGCTGAACTGGTCGGTGACCAGACGATAGAAGTAGACACCGCTGGCAACCTTGTTGCCGGCATCCGAAGTCCCATCCCAGACCACGGTATGCTGACCGGCATCGTACTCCTGATTGGCCAGGGTAGTGACTTTCTGACCGAGGAGATTGAAGACTTCCAGCCGAACTTCGCTCGCTGTCGGCAGCGAGAAGTTGATGTTGGTCTCGGGGTTGAACGGGTTCGGATAGTTCTGGGCCAGCGAGAACGTCTGAGGCACTTCAAGCGGGGTATCATCGCTGGCGTCCGAAGGGTCCTTGATCACCACGGGGCCTTTCCAGACCGGGTCTATCTCGGCCGATCCGGCCAAAGCAATAAGCACGTACCCGTCACCGGTAAAACCGGGAATAGTCATGGTGTCGATGACGATCGAGTCACTGGCACTCCAGGAATTCACCGTGAAGTAGTGCGAGCACCAATGCTGCCAGTCGCCGGTGGGGGCGACACCGACACCGATGCCGGCCGTCTGCATAGCGAACATCTGCAACAGATTCGTCTGCGCCAGCGAGTTGTCGATCAGGGTGTTGGTGAGCAGGCCGAACGGCGGGTTGCCGTGGCCCGGGGTAAACCGCCCCGAATCATAGGTAATGTTATCATTTTCCCACACCCACGACAGGGTGGTGCCGACGATCGTCTGAGAGTCGGTCCAGAGCCAGGTCTCGACCACAAACGACGAATCGTTGCCGGCAATGTCCGGTCGGGTGACACGCAATTCCAGCGTGTCCGGCGCACCGGCATCCTGTGCCATCGCCGGCATCGCCAGTAGCACCGCCAGTCCCAACACGAAAGAGGTCACTAACGACTTCTTCATAACTTCACTTGCCTCCATGTTCCGTATCTTAATATCACTCCAATTGCCGTATTCATGCAAGATGTGGCACATACGCGTACAGGCAGTACAGGTATGACATCGAGCTACGATATACCATTGACGAAATCGAGTCAATAAAAATCTATCTCAATGACGCGTCTTACTCCCCTAATAACCCTTTTCTAACGCATCCGTTCACATAAACGCAGATTTTGTGCCGATCCACCTCTGCGCAAGTCTATCGAAGGCACACCAGGTGCCGCTTCTACAAAGAAGACCGCCCCGCCCGGTCGGGCGGAGCGGTCTCGTTGACTATCTGTTCAAATCCTGACCAGCTGCAGCCAATCAGGAGACATCCGGTCAGTTACAGGCCGGGTTGCAGGGCGCCGGTGCCGGGCCACCCAGGAATAGCGCGTTCACCAGGTAGATGACATCCGGTAAATCAACGTTACAGCCCGGATCGCCGTTGACATTGGCAGCGGCCGGACACGGCGGCTGCGGACCACCCAGGAAGAGCGAGTTGACCAGATAGATAACATCCGGAAGGTCAACATTGCCGCCGGCGTCATCGTTGACATTGCCGGTATTGCCGACACAGCAGCTGGCCGAGTAGAGATAACCCGGCTTCGGTATCGTTGCGGTGTACTCACCCAGCAGACCGGTTATCACGTTGTTGCGGCTGCCCCAGGACGTCGTGTCGATCTGGATCATCGGGTCACCGGTAAAACCGGACGGGATATTGAAGTAGAGATTCATGACCGGACCGGTGCCGGGTTCGAGCCAGTCGGTGCGACCGGGATCCGAAACTTCCAGTGTCACCGAATAGCGGTCGCGAGCCGGATCGAAACCGGTCAGCTGCGCATTGTAGAAATCCTCGCCGCGCGTACCGGCGGTCGATACCGAGTCAAGCGTCACGCCTTCATCGTTGTCGATCACGAACGTGTACTCGATCCGGGAGACCTTGACCGAGTTCGACAGCGTCACCGGGACCGGCGTCGAGGTGCCGGGAATCGCCTCGATCGAATCGGCGATCAGCGAGTCCGCCCGCGCCCAAACATACCGGTTGAGCTTCTCCTCGCCCACACCGTTGTCATCGGTAACGGTCAGAGTAACATCGTACACGCCCGGCGTCGTATACGTGTACACCGGATTCTGGTCGGTCGAGTTACCGCCGTCGCCGAATACCCACGACCAGTCAGTCGGGTTGTTGGGCGATTCATCGGTAAAGGTCACCTGCAGCGGCACGTCGCCGTCGGTCACATCCGATGAGAATCGGGCAATCGCCAGACCGGAAAGCGCGTTGAGCGCGTTGACCCGGCCGGTGCCAAGCAGGCCGGCATAGGTCGGATTCAAGGCGTCAATGTCATCGGCCGTCGCCATGATAATGCTGTCGACTTCCGCCTTGGTCAGCGACGGCATCGCGGAGCGAATCAGCGCCGCCACGCCGCACACCATCGGGGCGGCCATCGACGTGCCCCACAGCGTCTCAGTGCCCGGAGTGTACTCCGTGGAATACGTCGACACAATCGCCGAGCCCGGGCCGGACACATCGACCCACGCTCCATAGTTGCTGAAATCGGACTTCAGGTCGACCGAGTTGGTTGAGGCCACCGAGAGCACCCCGGTGCCGAAACCATCGAGCGGATCGGGACAATCGCAGTCGTCGTTGCCGGCCGCATGCACCAGCGTCAGGCCATTGGTGATCGCATTGGCGATCGCAGACGTCTGGATCGAACTGCCACCGAAACTCATATTGATGATATCCGCGCCGTTGACCGTCGCGTAGTCGATCGCCTGGGCGACGTTGGTCGGATTCACGTAGCCGTTGCCGTCATTGGCCAGGGCGCCAACTCGCAGCGCCATAATTCGCGGACCGCGGTACGAACGATGCCCTCCGGCCCAGCCACCGGCAACACCGACCACATCGGTCGTGTTGTTCGTGATAGCTGCGGAGATCCCCGCACAGTGGGTGCCGTGACCGTCAAAATCGTTGGGATCGCTGTCAGGCGAAAAACCATCCTCGCCCGGCATTACCGTGAAGCCACCGGAGAAGAAGTCCCAGCCGATCAGGTCATCAACAACACCATTGCCATCGTCATCGATACCGTTGAGGTCGTCGGTGTCGTACACCACCCCATCACCGTCGATGTCCTCGCCGGGGTTGACCCACATGGCATCCTGCAAATCCGGGTGTTCCCAGTTGACGCCGGTATCGATAATGGCGATAACCACGTTGTCGGAACCGGTTTCGAGTTCCCAGGCGGATTCGAGCTGCAGTTCTTCCCGATGCCACTGATTGGTGAACTCCGGATCATCAGGCGTCTGGGCCACCGGCATAGCATACAGTATGTGAGCCGTCCGAATGTACGGATTCTGGGCGAGGTCTTCCCGAACAACATCGAGATCGGCGTCTTCAGGAACGGTTATCTCGTAATAGCGGGCCAGGCGCGCCTCGCGGGCGTTGGTCGCCAAATTCACTTCCCGCCAGGGAAATACCTTCGCGGCATCAGCCGCGCCATGCTTCTGTAACAGCATGTCGACCGAAGCCAGTCCGACGGAGACACTTCCGAAGCCGCGCTGGACCTGCTGGATAGTCACATCCGACTCGAACTCTATGACGATCTTGCCGGGAATCAGCTTGGGTTGGGGTTCAGGCGTATCGGCTGACGATACCGCGGCCCAGCCGGCCGACGGGGCCAGCAGTAGGAGGGCCACAATGGCGCAGGCGATACCCACAACGGCGAGTCGCTTGTCCATGATACTAGTCCTTTCAATATCTCTTTGGCGAGTATATTACCTTTATAATCGTAAACGACAGAACGAGCTAATCCCTTAACCGGGACACAGGTATAACGCGTTTCTGGGCCCGCTGGTTTGCCTGTCGAAAAACATTTTGCGCGTACATACCAGTATGACCGAAAGTGAGGGTAAATACAGCGGTAATGAAAAGGTACCCGAAATTCAGCGGACACCGCCGCCGGTCAGGGTTAATATACTAGCCGTTCAGCCACTTACAAAACAAAAAAACCGCCCCCGCAACGGACGGGGACGGTCTTGTCTAAGTTCGCTAACACGCAGAATCTGCTTCGGCGTGCTCGCAACTACATGAAATCAGTTACACTGCGGCAGGCACGGCGCAGGCGCCGGGCCACCAAGGAACAACGCGTTCACCAGGTAGATGACGTCAGGAAGGTCGACGTTACATCCGCTGTCACCGTTGACGTTCGCGGCAG
>WJMS01000210.1 GCA_014727815.1 candidate division GN15 bacterium | reverse complement strand
CCGGCTCGGAGCCGACCGCTTTGTCTCAGTTTCCTAAAGCCAATGCGATTACTTGAACCGCTTCGGCTTGCGGGCTTCCCACTCAACCACGATCGGACTGGCCACAAAAATCGAACTGTAAGTCCCGACCAGGACTCCCAGTATCAGCGCCAGCGAGAAATTGCGAAGCACTTCGCCGCCGAAGAAAAACAGGATCACGACCACGAAGAGAACCGTGATCGAGGTGTTAAACGTCCGCGAGAGTACGTCGTTGATCGACTGGTTGACCGCAAACACGAACTGCGCCTTGCCCCGGTACTTCTTCAGGTTCTCTCGGATACGATCGTATACGACCACCGTGTCGGTCAGGGAGTACCCGGCCAGGGTCAGCAGCGCCACGACAATCAGCAGGTCGAACTCTTTGCCGAGCAGGACCATGATACCCAGCACCGCCAGCACATCGTGGAATGTCGCGATCGTCGCCGCCACACCGGAACGGAAGTCGAAGCGTATAGCGATGTAGATCAGAATGCCGATCAGCGAGATCATCACCGCCCATCGGGCGTCCTTTTGCAGACTCTCCCCGACCGCAGGGCCGATAACATGCTCGCCGTCTCGGATGAAGCTGTTGCCGGCGAACTCGGTTGCAATGATCTCCTCGATCTGACTCAGGCGCTGCTCGCCCTCCGCCTCGTCCTCAGGGCGCTTTGTCTTGATAATAAAGGCGTTGGGTTGTTCGAAGTCGGCCACGTTGGTGACCTGAATATCGGGGAATTGCGTGGACAGGGCCGAGCGCAGTTCCTCGATCGAGACCTGCTCCTCGAAATGCCCCTGCAGCATGACGCCACCGGCGAAATCAATGCCGAGATTGGCCTGGCCGGTGAGTATCAGGCCAAAGGCGACCAGCCCACCGAGAACGAGCAGAACCGACAGTACGAAAGCCGGCCGGCGCCTCCCGATGAAATCTATGTTGGTTTCCGGTATTATTCTGAACATGGTTCTTCCTCACCTCAGATCGACAGGGTTTTGTAGCCCTTGCGAATGTCAAAGATCGCCTTCGTAATGACGTAGGCGGTGTACAGCGAGATGGTCACACCCCAGAAGAGCGTGACCGCGAAACCGCGAATCGGCCCCGAGCCGAACAGGAACAGGGCGCCTGCCGTGATCAGGGTCGTCACGTGCGCGTCGAGAATCGCCACGAAGGCACGGTTGTAGCCGGCATCAATGGCCGCTCGAACCGTTTTGCCCGTTCGCAACTCCTCTCGTATTCGCTCAAAGATGAGAATGTTCGAGTCAACCGAGATACCGACGGTGAGAATGATCCCCGCGATACCCGGCATGGTCAGGGTCGCCCCCAGTGCCGCCATTATCGCCAGGAGGAAGAAGATATTGAAGATCAGACCGATGTCGGCAATGACGCCTGAGAGGCGGTAGTAAACGCCGATATACACCAGCACGATCAGCAGACCGATCAGTGAGGAGTAGAACCCCTTCTGAATCGAGTCATTACCGAGTGTCGCGCCCACCACGTTCTTCTCGATAATCTCAACCGGCGCCGGCAGCGAACCGGCCTTGAGGACGATCTCGAGATTGACCGCATCTTCCATGGTCGCGCCGGTGCCCATCGTGATGGTCCCGTTGCGGCGGATCTTGGAACTGATCATCGGCGCCGACTCGACCTTGTCATCGAGGACGATCGCCATCGGCTTGTTGATATTCGCCCCGGTCAGCTGTGCGAAGCGTGCGGCGCCGTCGCCGGAGAGCTGGAAATCAACCTTCGCTTCGCCGAATTCGTTGCGGCCGAACCGGACATTTTCCAGGTAGCGCCCGACAAACTGTACCTTCCGCTTGAGCAGATACAGGTCGTAGACCTCGCGCTGGTTGCGCACGGTCGGACGGGTCGACCAGGCGAACTGGACATCAACCGGAATCACCCGCTGCACTTCCGGCAGACTGAGCCAGCGCTCGAGCCGCTGCCGATCGTCGGAGGATACCGTGAAGCCGGGCCAGTAGATGCCGGTGTTATTGTTGTACAACGAAAGCTCGATCCGCGACGTGAACGGCCGCTCGTCGCTGGTAACATCGGCAGTCTCGTCGAAGCCGAAATCCATGGTATCGGCGGCGGCGGTGTCACCCATCAACTCAGCCAGGATATCATCCTCGCCGGCCGTATCCGCGGCGGTATCTCCAGAGGTCAACTCCGGGGTCGACTCGGCCGCTTCTTCGGCGGCATCGTCAAGTTCCACCACCTGGTCGGTCGGCTCCGGCGGAGCCGTCTCCGCTTCGGTGCGCTCGAGATACTCGGCCACGGTCGAATCGATCCGCTCCAGGATCAGGTTGGCGTTGTCGATCGTTTCGAGCATCTTGAACTCGAGCACAGCGGTCTGGCCGATCAGTTCCACCGCCCGCTCGGGGTCGGTATAGCCGGGCAGGTCGACAATGATCCGCTCGTCGCCCTGCTGCTGGATGACCGGCTCGGCCACGCCGAGCCCATCGATACGATTGCGAATCACCTGGATAGCCCGGTCGACGGCGCCATCCCGGGCGGCTTCGTCGACCTCCTCGGTTTTCACCCTAAGGACAACATGAATACCGCCCTGCAGGTCGAGCCCGAGACGTATCGCCTGCTGCTGCAGCGACAACAATTCGTCGGGATTGTCCTCCTGCAGCGCTTCCCGGGCCTCATCGCTCATGGTCCACAGTTGGAAGGTGTCCCAGAACGCGATCAGCGCCAGGACGATCAGGATGACTGTTAGACCCAGTCGCCATTTCTGTGAAGACATACACGTTCCTTTCGTGCATTATGCTATTACAATTGATGTGTGATTCTCGGAAACGGTGGTCCTGACGGACCGGTGGTGCCCGCCGCAGTCGACGGACAACATCAGCGGAATATCAAGTGGGAAGTCAGCTGGTGCCGGATGGTTTGGCGCCAACCAGAGTGAACTGCCGACCCAATGAGGTTGCTACCCGGCTCGATGACGGCAGCAGCGGGCGAGAGATATCGGCGGTGCCGGCAGGCAGATGCCGGCGGATGGTCGTCGAGAGCTGGGGGCGCAAGCGCGAGTCATTGTCGCTCGTCTTGACAAGCGTTGTGGTCGAGATCAACCAGGCAGCTGGTTCGACATTGGGCGCGCCGCCAGGCGCCATCTCCCCTTTGCCGGCATCGGGCGTTGCCGCCAGACGGTCGGCCTCACCGGTCTCTCGCTCGGCCTCGGCCCGCGCTTCGGCCATGTCGGCCTGTCGCTGCGCAGCGGTCGCACCGCCGACAATCAGGGCGATCAGGGCGAGGAGCACCGTCAGGCTTCGACCGGCGTCGAAACTGCGTCGCACCAGTCTGTTGAACTTAGGCATCATATGACGGCAATATATCCCGGATCATCATTTAGTCAATGGCCATTTGATTCAATAGTTGGTAGCCATTGTGGTCGACAGCTACGCTAGACTACTCAAACCGAATGTTATTTCTTTGTTAGCGAGCAGTAACGCCTCGCTAGGAATGTCGGCAGAATTTGACCACATTGCCAGCGAAAAAATGGACACTGACGTACCGCATTTGGTCACCGAACAGTCTATCACCGGCTGCCATCAGCGACCCGCCCAGATCACCGGGCATTCCAAAAACCGCGCCACTCCGCCTTTTACGACCGCTCGTCAGTTTTGGACCAGTCACTCATTGTCACTCTCCAGCAACTCCCGCGCCCTTGGCTCACTGAATAGAGTCGATAGCCGCTGCGTCCCTGCCGGGTCTTCCCCACATGCACCGAAACAGGCATCGACGCTTTCACACACCGGTCGCACCGAACCAGCGTGCATACCGCTTGACTTGAATTCGGTCACTGATATATTGCCGCGAAACTGAACGACTGGGCTATTGGAAACGCTGGATTACGATGGCGGATCGGACCGCACTCACCACCGAACCTCAAGGTTCTTCCGATGCCGGCCTGCCGCTGGCCGTCAAACTGATCATTCTGATCGGGCTGCTGTACCTGTTCATGTTGTCCATCACCATGCTGGGGACGGCGTTCAAGCTGATGGGTCGGGATGTTGCCGAGGCAATCCTGCAGACCACTTCCAACCCGCTCGTTGGGCTCGTAATCGGTATTCTCGCAACCTCGATTATCCAATCGTCATCAACCACGACCTCCCTCGTTGTCGGCATGGTCGGTACAGCCGCCCTGTCCTTCGAAAACGCCGTCCCGATCATCATGGGCGCCAACATCGGCACCACCGTCACCAACACGATTGTCTCGCTGGCCCACATCTCGCGGGGTGAGGAGTTCAAACGCGCCTTCGCGGGATCGACCGTCCATGACTTTTTCAATTTATGCGCCGTCATTGTCCTTCTGCCCATCGAGGAGATGTTTGGCATCATCTCCTTTTCATCGCACCTGGTCGAAGAGATCTTCGCCGGCAGCGGTGGCCTTGAGTTTACCTCCCCGCTGGGGGCTGTCACCAAACCGGTCGCGAAGTATCTCGCTCACATGCTCGGCGACAACGGCTGGATGATTGCTGTCCTTGCGCTGATCCTGCTATTCATCGCACTGCGCTATATCGTGGTGACGTTGAAGTCGATGGTGCTGTCGAAAGTTGAGCAATTCTTCGACCGCTACATCTTTCGCAACGCCGCCCTCGGGCTGGTCCTGGGCATCGCGCTGACCACGGTCGTGCAGTCATCGTCGATCACCACCTCGCTGGTGGTACCGCTGATCGGAGCCGGGGTTCTGACCATGTCCCAGATCTTCCCGTATGTCCTCGGCGCCAATGTCGGTACCACCATTACGGCCTTCCTGGCGTCGCTGGCGGTCGGCTCGCACGAGGCGGTCAGTATTGCCTTTGCCCATCTGCTCTTCAACATCTATGGTATTGCTATCTTTTGGCCGCTCAAGCGAATACCGATATACCTGTCCGAGACCCTGGCCGAATTGACCCAGCGTTCGAAACTCATTCCGCTCTTGTATATTCTCGTTGTGTTCTTTATCATTCCGGGACTGATAATCTATTTCTTGGGATAGGACGACCATGTTCAGGAAGTTTAGAGAGCTGTTCAGTTCCGAGAATCTGCTCGATGCCGCTTTTGACACGACCGTCAAGATGCTCGAGTTCGATTACAAAATGTACCAGGCGTCGCGGGACAGCCTTCGCACAAAACAAAGCGCCGAGTTGCCGTTCGACGTCAAAAAGACCGACCGCAAGATCAACAAGTACGAACGCCAGGTTCGCCGAAATGTGATCACGCACCTGACCGTGGCCGGCATGGCCAATCTCGTACCGGGCATGGTGCTCGTATCAATCGTCGTCGACGTCGAACGAATCGGTGATTACACCAAGAACATCGTCGATCTCGCCCAGCAGCACGAGGCCGTGCTCGATGGCGGCCCGTTTGAAAAGACCCTGCAGGAGATCGAGGCCCACGTCAAAGCGCACTTCGAGATGATTGTCCCGATACTGGTGGATCACGACAGGGAGCAAGGACGGACAATGATGCGGGCCGAGGACGAGATCGGCAAGATGGCCGAAGGAATCGTCTCGGAGCTATTGCAGAATGGCACCGAGCGGTTATCATCGCGCGATGCCGTTGCCGTGGCTCTCTACGCGCGCTACCTCAAGCGTATCAACGCGCACCTGACCAACATCGCCAGCGCCATCGTTAACCCGTTCCCGCGAATCAGCTTCCGCGAGAAGATGCCGCGCCCGGATAAGGACTGACCCAAAGCGGGCACGGGCCCGAGACAAAATGACAAGGCGGCCACGGCCGCCTTTTCTTATGAGCGAAATCTCCTGCGGCCCGAGATCAGCCGCGGATGATCATGTTGACGATGTCTTTGCGAAGCAGCACGCCGATCAGTTCACCCTTCTCAATCACAAAGACGCGCTTGATATCCTTGAAGATCATCATGGCAGCTACTTCGACAATGCGCGTTTCCGGCGTCGTCGTCTCGAAATCCTCGCGAAACAACTGCGATACCTTGATCTTGTCTTCCTGCTTGAGCAACTCCTCGAACGGCTCGACGTCGATCGAGTAATTCAGATTGGATATGAGCGACTTGTAGTCCGGCAAAGCCGCTTTGATCAAGTCGCGATCATTGATCACCCCGACCAGCTGGTTGTTGGTATCGACCACGGCCAGCGCCGACAGGCGGTAACGAAACATCGCATTGGCGACATCTTTCAGCGTATCGTCGGGAGTAACAGTCGCGACCTTGTAGCGCATCACGTCACGGACCGTCAGCTCCTTGTCAATCGTGACGTTAGCATCGGAGACTATTTTGATGAAATCCGAGGGCAGTTCGATCCGGCGAATCCGCTCCATGATGCCCTGGGTACGGGCCAGCCGCGCCAGCCCCGACAGAGTCTGCAGATAGAGCTTGGCGATATGCGACGGGGTCAGCAGCAGACAGACCACATATACCGGCTCCTGGTCGTCATGATCACGTATGCCCTGGGGCGAAATACCGACCAGTATGAACAACTCGGAAACGGCATCGGTGCGGGCATGCGGGAAAGCGAAGCCATGGCCGTAGGAAGTGTTTTCGATATCCTCCCGCTCGCGGACCGACTGTAGAATCGCCTCGTAGTCAAACGACACCCCCTCGGCCTTGAGCAGGTCCAGTAGTTCGCACACCGCATCATCTTTGCTTCGAGCACGCAGTCCGAGCTTGATCCGACGCTCCATGAGCAGATTGGCCAGTTTCACCTCTTAGACCTCACTGGTTGCGGGTTGATTGTTCGACGGTCGCTGGCGCAGCACTTTGGGCGAGGCCACGCCGCCCGACACCAGGAACTTGACTCCCTCCTCGACAGTCATGTCGAGCAGCATCACATCGCCTCGCGGCACCACCACGACCATGCCGGAGAGCGGCGTGGGTGTCGACGGGATAAACGCGACAATCGAGTCGGTCGCCTCGCCCCCGCGTTCGAGTGTCACGCGGTTGGCCACGAAACAGAGTGAGTAGGAGCCGACCCGGGGATACACCACCAGCCCCACCTCGTTGAAGCTGGCATCCTGACTGGCGGTCATTGCCTGCAGTAGTTGTTTGGCTGAGGAATAGATCGGTCGCACCAGCGGCAGCCGTACCAGCAGGCGCTCGCCGTAACTGTAGAGCCTGGCGCCGATTAGATTGCGGGTGAGCACACCGGCCAGGATAATCAACAGCAGCGTGGTAACAACACCGAGTCCCGGGACATAGTAGCCGAACAGCTTTAAAAGCAAAGGCTGCAGGATACCGTCGACCGCCTCGAAGAGAAACCGCAGGACGATATACGTGAGGATGATCGGGACAACGACCAGCACACCGCTGACGAAATACCGCTTCAGGATATTGAGTAGTGAGTTGACAAGGTTCATCTGGTACGCCCGGGCGTTTCATGCTCTGGCAGATAATAAGCGGACCGGCGGGAGGCTGTCAACGAGTTTCGGTCGGCTACGGAACGACCACGCCAAGCGCTTCGGGGATGCCGGCGGCGAATTCCAGGATCGGCGTCGGGTACAAGCCAAACAGCAGAACACCGATCAAACCGATCAGCACCATCGCCGAGCCCGGCGAGGCCACCGACAGCCGATACGGCGACTCATCGGTCGTGAAATACATGGTCTTGATGATATTCGCATAGTAGTACAACGCGAAGACCGAGGTCAGCAGGCCGACCCCGACCAGCCAGTACAGCCAGGACTTGTCGTCAGCGGCCCCGGCCATCTTGATCGCCGAGGCAAAGACATAGTACTTGGCGAAAAACCCCGCCAACGGAGGGATACCGGCCAGCGAGAGCAAAAAGACCGACATACTGGCGGCGTGGAACGGCGAAGTCTTGGCCAGGCCATTGTAGCTGCTGATCTGGGTCGAACCGGTGGTGTCCTCGAAAATCGCCACCACCGCAAACGCGCCCATATTCGCGAACAGGTAAGTAAACATGTAAAACGATACCGCCGCCATGCCGAGTTCGTTTAGCGCCACCATACCGATCATGATGTAGCCGGCCTGGGCAATCGATGAGTACGCCAGCATGCGCTTGATGTTGGCCTGACGGATCGCCGCCACGTTGCCCCAGATCATCGCCGCCGACGCTATCACGGCGACCAGGATGCCCCAGTCCGACGGCGCCATCACCTGATCATAGAAGACCTGCAGGCCATTGATCATGATCTTGGCAAACGCGATCAGTCCGGCTGCTTTGGAACCGACCGACAGGAAGGCCGCTATCGGGGTCGGCGACCCCTCGTAGACATCGGGCGCCCACTGGTGGAAGGGCGGCAGGGCCAGCTTGAAACCGAGTCCGGCCACCAGCATGATGACGCTGATCATCGGCAGCATGCCGATCTCGCGGAAATTGAGATGGGTGGTGGCGATATTGATCCGCATCTGGAGCAGGTCGGTCGTTCCGGAAAGACCGTACAGCAATGACAGGCCGTAGAGCAGCAGCGCCGACGAAAAGGCGCCGATAATCAGGTACTTGATACCCGCTTCGACCGACAGCCGATTGTCCTTGAAGAATGCCGCACAGACAAACAGCGGGATAGTGGTCAGTTCAAGCCCGATGTAGAGTGACAGCAGTTCGTTCGACGACGCCAGGAACATCATCCCGACCGTCGACAGCAGAATCAGTCCGAAAAACTCACCACGGTGATGCTGGATCTTCTGTCTGAGCAGCCCGAACGACGAGCCGATTGCCATAAAGGCGGCGCCGAGGAAAATGACTTTGAAGAAGATCGATGCAGCGTCATTGAAGAACATGGCGCCGAAACCGGCCCCGGTTCCGGCGACGGCCAGCAGAATACCGGTAATGACCAGCCCGAACATGGCCAGGTAGGCCACCGCCGCCCCGGAGCGGCGCTTGGTCGAGAGATCGAATGTGATGACCACGAGCGCCCAGAGAAACAGGAAGATCTCGGGCATCATCACCCGCAGGTCAAAATCCGGTAACTGAAACTCCATAGCTTCCTGTCCCTACCGTGCCATCAGGGTGACGAGATGTTCCATGGTAGCCGCCATCAGCTCGTTGAGCGGTTTGGGATACAAACCGATCCAGAGCGTGAACACCATCAGCGGCGCCACCGTAATCACTTCGCGCAGGTTGATCTCGGTCAGTCCACCCCACTTGGAGAGGTTGAATTCGCCGAGGAACACATTCTGTACCATCCGCAGCATGTACGCCGCGCCCAGGACCACGCCGAGCACCGCGATTCCGACCAGCACCTTGTTGAGGGCGCCGAACGATCCGACAAAGATCATGAATTCGGAGACGAACCCGGACATACCCGGCAGCCCGAGCGAGGCCATCGAGAAAAAGACCATGATCCCGGCATAGACCGGCAGTTTGGAGCCGAGCCCGCCAAAAACAGCGATCTCACGGGTGTGAGCGCGATCGTAAAGCACGCCCACCAGAAGGAACAAGGCGCCGGTGATCAGGCCGTGCGAAATCATCTGGAACATACAGCCGGTGATCGCCTGTACCGACGTGACCGCGCCAAGCGCAAGCATGCAGTAGCCCATGTGCGACACCGAAGAGTACGCCACCAGCTTCTTGAGATCTTTCTGAGCCATCGACACCAGTGCCCCGTAAATGATCGCAATCACGCCGAGCAGGGCGATCCAGAACGAGAAGTAGCGGACCGCCTCGGGGAACATCGGCCAGCTGATCCGAAGCATGCCGTAGGTGCCCATCTTCAGCAGCACACCGGCAAGAATCACGGATACGGCGGTAGGCGCCTCAACGTGCGCATCGGGCAACCACGTATGGAACGGCCAGACCGGCACTTTGATTGCAAAGGCGATAAAGAAGAAGACGAAACAGACCAACTGCAGCGTGTGCGGCAGGGCCGATCCGGATTGAATCAGTTCCATCATGTTCAGCGTGTGCGGCTCCGACGTGAAATAGAGAATCAGGATTGCCACCAGCATGAAGATCGAGCCGAACAGCGTATAGAGGAAGAACTTGATCGCTGCGTATTCCTTGCGCGGGCCGCCCCAGATACCGATCAGGAAGTACATCGGCACCAGCATCACTTCCCAGAAAATATAAAACAGGAAGAAATCGAGCGCGACGAAGACACCCATCATCCCGGCCTCGAGCAGCAGGAAGAACGCGAAGTACTCCTTGACCCGGTTCTCGATCCCGAACGAGGCGACCAGCGAGATCGTGCTCAGCAGGCCGGTCAGGGCCAGGAGCGGCACCGAAATGCCGTCGGCCCCGAGATAGTACTGCACGTTCAGCAGCGGGATCCATTCGTACGGTCCTTCCACAAACGCCATTGCCGCCGAGGAAGCATGGTTGACGAAGAACTCGTACGTCAGCCAGAAGGAGAGAACCAGCGGGGGGATACTGGCGCCGACTGCGGTCCAGCGTATGGCCGACTTGGCGTTTTTGGGTAGGAGCATCACCAGGATCATTCCCGCCAGCGGGATGAATATCAGCGAACTAAGCATCGTATGTTCAATCCTCCCAGAAGGGTAACTACTTTTCCGACTGTATGTGCGCGGCCGATTCACGGTTCGCGCGCCTCGCCACCACCGCCAGCAAGAGCAGGCCGACAATGATGATCGTGGTTAACCAGGGCCATTCGAGTGACACGTACACCATCTCATACTTGAACGCCAGCAGCACCAGCACCCCGGCCAGCACGAACAGCGCATAGAACTGGACCGCCCCGGCCTGGATCCAGCGCAGGGCACTCGACCCCTGGCGGACCAGCCAGCCGGCGCCGTTGACCGCGCCGTCGACAATCCACGTGTCGATCCAGTGTTTGATCTCCGACCAGACCATCGTCAGCCACGCCGTGCCGTTGACGATACCGTCGACAATGCGCGCGTCGAAGCTCCACATGAACCGCCCCAGCGCCATGACCGGATTGATCACGGTGTACTGGTACAGCTCATCGAAATACCACTTGTTGTACAGGAAGGTGTGGATCGGCCGGAACTTCTCGGCCAGCATGTCGGCCGAAATCGATTTCTTATAGTAAATGAGATAGGCCAGGAAAATACCGGCAACCGCCACGATCGTCGAGATGATCATCACGTCCCAGTGCAGACTGGTGTGGTACGGTTCGCCGTGATAGACAAAATAACTGAAGCCGTGCAGACCGGGAATCCCCACCCAGCCGGCCGTCACCGCCAAAAACCCAAGGAAGGCCAGCGGCCAGGACATCACCCGCGGCGACTCATGGGCGTGCTCATGGCGGTGCTTGTCGCGTGGCTTGCCGAAGAAGGTCAGGAAGCACAGCCGGAACATGTAAAACGCCGTCATGAACGCGATAATCAGGGTGAAGATGTTGAAGATCGGGTGGTGATGCGTACTGGCGACAATCTCATCTTTCGACCAGAACCCGGCCAGCGGGAATATCCCGGCGATCGACAGCGACGCCAGGATGAACGTCACACTGGTAATCTTCATCTTGCCGAGCAGGCCGCCCATGTCCTGGATATCGTTGGTGTGCACAGCGTGAATGACCGAGCCGGCGCCGAGGAACAGCAACCCTTTGAAGAACGCATGGGTCATCAGGTGAAATGTTCCGGCATAGTAACCGGCTGAGTGCGCGCTCGGGTCCATGCCGACATCGTAACCGTACAGCCCCAGTGCCATGATCATGTAGCCGAGCTGACTGACGGTCGAATAGGCCAGGATTCGTTTGATATCATTTTGTACGAGACCGATCGAGGCGGCGATAAACGAGGTGGTCAGACCGATAATCGCCACTACCATCGCCGCTTCCGGCGCCCCGACATAGAGATTCATCGAGCGCGCCACCAGGTACACGCCGGCCGCAACCATCGTGGCGGCGTGAATCAACGCCGATACCGGTGTGGGACCTTCCATCGCATCGGGCAGCCAGACATGCAGCGGGAACTGGGCCGACTTGCCGATGGCGCCGCCGAAGATGAAGATCGCCATTGTGATCAGTACGCCGGTCGGAATGGCGCCGGCCGCGACCTTCTCGAAAACACCGCCGTAATTGAACGTCCCGGCGTACGCGCCAATCATCATGAGGCCGACCAAAAAGCCAAGGTCGCCGATACGGGTGGTGATAAACGCCTTCTTCCCGGCGTCGGCCGCCGACTTCTTCTCGAACCAGAAACCGATCAGCAGGTAGCTCGTCAGACCGACCAGCTCCCAGAAGATGAAAATCATGAAGAAGTTGTTGGCGAGCACCAGACCGAGCATCGAGAAACAGAAAAGCGAAAGATAGCTGAAGAACCGGCTGTAGCGCGGGTCATCCTTCATATAGCCGAGCGAGTAAATATGCACGCACGACGCGACGGTCGTGACGACCATCAGCATCACCGCCGTCAGCCCGTCGATCAAGATGCCGATCTCAAAATTGATTCCTTTAAACGCCGTGAGGTAGAAGAACATCTCGTACGGCTCGCCGTGACGGCCGATCGTTTCGATCAGGACGATCAGCGACATGACCCAGCTGGCGAGGATCGAGGCAATCGACCAGCCGGAGGCCAGCTTCTCCTTCCAGCGCAGGAAGAAGACGATCATGATGAATGAGAACAGCGGGACAAGCGCTATCAGGTATGCAAATTCAGTCACGACAGTCTCCCTACCATTTCATGACGCT
>WJMS01000209.1 GCA_014727815.1 candidate division GN15 bacterium | reverse complement strand
GGGCTTTAGAGGTCGACTGTGTGCTTTTTGATCAGAAGGGCAGGTCATCATCATCGCCACCACTCTGCCGTTCTGGCGGGTAATCAGGCGATGACTGCATCTCCGGCTGCGACTGGGACTGATCGCCACCGCCGGAAGCACCGCGGGACTCGAGGAACTGGAAGTTCTGGACTACCACCTCGGACGTAAACCGCTTGTTGCCTTCTTTGTCATCATAGGTACGATTGTCGATTCGCCCTTCGATATAGACCAGCCGGCCCTTGGAGAGATACTCCTTCATCACCTCGGCCTGGCGGCCCCAGGCCACGATATTGTGCCAGGTGGTCGATTCGTTGCGCTGGCCGTCCTGACCGGTCCACCGCTCGGTGGTGGCTATCGAAAATGACGCCACCGCCCTCCCTCCGGGAGTATAACGCAGCTCGGGATCTCGGCCGAGCCGCCCGACAAGGATCGCTTTGTTTACACTCATGATCGCCTTTCCGTGTTATACAAGTAGCACACAATAGGCGCGGACAGACCGTTTGTCAATCGCATATTTGACTTGAACGGCCCGTCAAAAAACCCTATAGTCCCCAGTGGACGGAGTGAGACAATGACTTACGAGTTCGACAGCACAACCGCCAGCACCACCATCCAGCGTTTCATCACCGGCAAGCTGCTGCAGTCCGGGATGTCCGGATACGTGGTCGGTCTCTCCGGCGGCATCGATTCGGCTCTCGCCTGCACCCTGGCCGTACGGGCGGTTGGCCCCGAAAAAGTCCTGGCCGTTATGATGCCGTACAAGACGTCCTCGGAGCACTCTCTCGCCGACGCTCGCCGGCTGATCGATCAACTCGGCATCGAGCACCGTCACATTGAGATCACCCCAATGATCGATGCCTACTACGACATTATCGATGATTCGATGCGTATCCGAGCGGGCAACAAGATGGCCCGGGAGCGGATGTCGATTCTCTTCGATCTCGCGTTTGATATGAACCGGCTGGTGCTCGGCACCGGGAATCGTACCGAAATCTGCCTGGGCTATACCACCATTTACGGCGATTCGGCCTGTTCGCTCAACCCGATCGGCGAGTTGTACAAATCCGAGGTGCGGCAACTGGCCCGCGAGCTGGGCGTACCCGACACCATCATCACCAAGCCACCAAGCGCCGATCTGTGGGTCGATCAGACCGACGAGGGTGAGATCGGGGTGACCTACGAGCAGATCGACCGCATCCTTCGATTGATCATCGACGACGGCGTTCGCTCGATGGCCGAGCTCGAGACGGCCGGCATGTCGACTACCGATATCAGCCGGGTGGTGTCGATGATCAACCGCAATGCCTTCAAGCGTCGGATGCCCGAGATCGCGCCGCTGGGCAAGACGCCGGTGCCGGAACGGGTCGAGCTGGACAACTAAAGGACGCCTGTGGACGATTCATCCGGGAAACTCTACCTCGTCCCCACGCCGATCGGCAATCTCGAGGACATCACGCAGCGGGCGCTGCGTATTCTCGACGAGGTCGATATCGTCGCCTGCGAGGATACCCGCACTACCGGACAATTGCTCTACCACTTCGGTCTGCGCAAAAAGCTGATCAGTTATCACGAATACAACGAACGAAGCCAGGCCGGCCGGCTGGCCGAGGACCTGGCCTCGGGGAAGTCGATTGCGGTTGTCACCGATGCCGGCACGCCGGGCATTTCCGACCCGGCCTATCGGGTCGTGCGGGCGGCGCTCGACGCCGGTATCGACATTGTCGCGCTGCCCGGCCCCAGTGCGCTGCTTCCCGCCCTGACCGCCTCGGGCCTGCCGACCGACCGGTTCTTTTTCGAGGGCTTCCTTTCCCCCAAATCAGCTGCGCGCAAGCGCCGCCTGGAGGAACTGGCCGACTTCCCACACACGCTCGTGTTCTACGAATCGCCCCATCGCCTGGAAAAGAGCCTCGACAACATGCGTGAGGTGCTCGGTGATCGCCCGGCGTGCGTGGCGCGCGAGATATCCAAGAAATTCGAGGAGTTCGTTCGCGGCAAGCTGTCGGCTGTGATCGCGGCGTTTGCCGGGCGCTCCGTCAAGGGCGAGATAGTCGTCGTGGTGGCCGGGAACAATCCCAAGCTGTTTGACCGGGAGGAGTCGACATGACCCGGGCCCGATTTTTCCCCTTCGACTATCTTGTTATAGGCTACAGTCTGGCCATGATCGTGCTGCTGCTGGCGGTCGGACGGCCGCTGGATGCGTATCTGGATGAGATCGTATTCTATGTCGCCATGATCATCGTGGTCCTGCTGATCGCACGGTTTGTCGATGTCCGCCGGGAACCGCTCTTGACAATGCTTCGCCTGGGCTATCCGGTACTGCTGTTTACATTCTTCTATCGCATGACCGGCGGGACGATGTTTTTGCTGTTCGATCGGTTTTTTGACGCGCAGTTGGTGGCGTTCGAGCGGGCCATTTTCGGTGTCAGCCCGACGTTTTTCATCGAGGAGCACCTGTTGTATACCGGCTTGACCGAGCTGTTCATGGCCGGTTATTTCAGCTATTATTTCATGATTCCCGGTTTTGTGCTGTGGTTGTTGATTCGACGGCACTACGATGTGCTTCGTCGCTCAGTCACGGCCATTTGTCTCACCTTTTTTGTTTCGTATCCCCTGTTCTTTCTGTATCCAGTGGAGGGACCGCGCTGGCATTTTGCCGGTGCGTACACGCACGACATCACCGGCCCGGTATTTCGGCCACTGGTCGAGTTTGTTATCGCCAACGGCGCTGTGCGGGGCGGTTGCGTGCCGTCGACTCACACGGCTGTGGCAATTGTGATCATGATGTTTTGTTTCAAGTACTACCGTCGCGCCGGATGGCTGCTGCTGCCCGTAAACATCTGCCTGGCCATCGGTACATTCTGGGGACGCTATCACTATATCTCCGATGTCGTAATCGGGATCGTCATCGCAGTCGTCTCGACTATTGTTGTGTGGAGATACTATGACCGGTGGGATCGGACGCCGATGGAACTAATCCGTTCAAAGAAGGTACCAGTTACACATGCTGCCTGAGCTGTTTCATATCGGACCGGTGCCGATCCGGATGTACGGGCTGATGCTCGCCGTCTCTTTCCTGCTCGGCGTCTATTATGTCTACCGGATTGCCCGGCGGGACAACAAACCGTTCGAGCCGTACCTGACCATCGCGTACATTTTCATTTTCGGCGGGATCGTCGGCGCCCGGCTGGCGTACATCCTGTTCCATCTCGATGAGTTCGCGGGCAACTGGACGGCCGCGTTTAATCCGTTCCAGTCGGGGACGTTCGGCCTGGCCGGGTTGAACCTGTACGGTGGCGTGATACTGGCCATCATCGGCGCAATTGTCTATTGTCGGCTGAAAGGCCTTTCGATAATGGACGTGTTCGATGATTTCGCGCCGACCCTGGGAATCGGGCTGTTTTTCACCCGCATCGGCTGCTTCTGCAACGGCTGCTGTTTCGGCACGCCGACCGACCTGCCATGGGGGGTTTCCTTTCCCGAAGGGTCGATACCGCATTACATCTTCGGCAGCGCCCACCTGCACCCCTCACAGCTGTACAGCTCACTCTACGGGCTGGGGTTGTTTCTCCTGCTGCATTTCCTGCTGAAACGAAAGACGTTCGCCGGCCAGGTGGTGGCGGTGTTGTTTATGGTCGAGGCGTTTTTCCGATTTGTGATCGAGTATGTCCGGTGGTATGAACACGCCATGGTGTTCAATCTGGGGGGAATGGAGCCGACCTACAACCAGGTGATCTCGGTTTCGCTCTTCCTGCTCGGCCTGATTATCTACCTGGTACAGCGCAAGCGCGCGAAAGTCCCCCCGCCCGCAGCGGCGTGATGAAGTTCAGACTTCGTTGCCGCCGGACTGACTTTCGATATCTTCGGCCAGTTCATCCAGTGTCACCGGCGTGAACTTCGTCTCGAATATCTCCGCGTATCTCTTCAGCAGCACATTCGAGAAATCGTCGAGAGAGATATCCTCGCCGGTCAGTTTCGACAGCGAGGTCATCGTCTCGGCCGTCAGCCCGCAGGGGTTGATCCGATTGAAGTCATCGAGATTGGTCTGGACGTTGATGGCCGTGCCGTGGTACGTGATCCAGTTCTTCACGGCAATGCCGATTGAGGCGATTTTGTGGTCGCCGACCCAGACACCGGTGTTGGTGTCATCCTGCCGGGCGGTCAGACCATACTCACCAAGCGCTTCGATAATCCCCTGCTGGATCTGATCCATAAACTTGTGCAGGTCGCGGCCGCGGCGGCGAAGGTTGAAGATGAAGTAGACGACCAGCTGGCCGGGGCCGTGATAGGTGACATCACCGCCCCGCTCGATAAAGAACGGCTCTTCGGTGAGGTTGCTGAAGTTTTCCTGATGGCCGTTGCGGCCAACCGTCACGACCGGCTCATGTTCGACCAGGATGAGCGTATCGCGTGCGAAACCGTCCTTGCGCATCCGCACCAGCCCGCGCTGCCAGTTCAGGACCTTGCCGTACTCCACCCGGTGCAGATTGAGCACCCAGCCGTAGTGGGTCGTATGTGCGGCAGTCTCGGCCATACGGATATCGTTATCGCAGGTTCATCATCAGGCGGCGGGCATCGGCCAGATACTCGTGCACCCGGTGCAGGAACTGCACGGCGGTGTGGCCGTCGATCAGGCGGTGATCGAACGACATACCGAAATTGGAGATGTCGCGGATCGTGATCTCACCATCGACCACCCACGGGCGCTTGACAATCTGGTGAATGCCGAGGATAGCCACCTGCGGCTGGCTGATAATAGGCGTCGACCCGGTTGCGCCAAACATACCGGCGTTGGTCAGCGAGAAGGTGCCGTCGGAGACATCTTCCGGGGTAAGCTTGTTGGTGCGGGCTTTCTCACCGATCTGCGCGATTTCGACCGCCAGTTCGACAATTGTCTTCTTGTCGGCGTCTTTGATCACCGGCACGATCAGGCCTTCGTCGCGCGCGACGGCGATACCGATGTTATAGAAGTGCTTGAGGATGATCTCTTTTTCGGTCAGCGAGGCGTTGACCGTCGGGAATTCCTTGAGCGCCACACAGCAGGCCTTGATGATAAACGGCATGAACGTGATGTTGGCGCCGTAGGTCGCCTTGAAATCGGCTTTGATCTCGTTGCGGTACTCGACCAGGTTGGTCATGTCGATATCTTCGAAGGTGGTCACGTGCGGCGACGTCTGCACCGAACGCACCATATGATCGGAGATAAGCTTGCGCACGCCCTGCAGCGGTTTGCGTGTTTCGCGCTGGGCGGCCGGCAGCGGCTCGAACCTGGGGATGTCGACTTCGATCGCAGGCTTCGGCGGCGCCGGCTTGGCGGCTGCAGCCTCAGCCGAGGGTTCGGTCCTGGCGGCCACTCCACGGGTCATCGGGCGCGGCGGGGCCGGGATCGGACCCATCGTAAAGCCCGCCCCGGTGGTCCGGTCCTCGACCGTCCGCATGACATCGTCAACCGTCACCAGGCCGTCCTTGCCGGTCGGCGTAATCGTCTTCGGATCGAGCCCGTACTCGCGGATGAGCATCCGGACTTTCGGCGACATCTTGCCCTTGCCGGCTTCGGCGGTGCCTTTGACTTCCTTGCGCGGCCTGGGCGGTTCGGTCGGCTGCGGCTCAGTGCCGGTGGCCGGCGTGGGAGCGGTTTCGGCCTCTTTCGCTTCGGCCGGTTCGGCAGCCGGACGCGGCGGCGCCGAGGTCGCCCCACCCTTGGAGTCCGGCGGTGCGGCCTCACCTGCCTGTCCGTCGTCAATGGTGGCAATGCGCGAGCCGACCGGGACAACATCACCCTCCTGGGCGAACTGCTGGGTCAACACCCCGGCGGTTTCGGCCGGGATTTCCACGTTCACCTTGTCCGTCATCAGCTCGACCAGCGGCTGGTTGATTTCAACCGTGTCGCCGACTTTGACTTTCCACTCGAGAATCGTCCCTTCCAGTACCGATTCGCCCATCTGCGGGACGAGAACGTCTGCCACCATATCCAGTTCCTTATCGTAAAGCCTGTGAATTTCGTGCTAAAACAATCCGGATTTGAATATACGCCACCAGACCCGGACTCGTCAAGCAGCAGCGCCAATTTGGACCGATAATCTACGTTATCTCGAGCATCTTCTCCAGCGCCAGGAGGGCGTCCGAACGGGTCGGCTCGGCGACCTTGATCGGCTTGATATCTTCGTGATTCTCCAGGCAATAGGCCAGGTCGTTGAGGGTCGTGCGGTACATGTTGGCACAGACCGGACAGGTCTGGCCGGACAGTTCCAGGATGGTCTTATCCGGATGCTCGTGGGCCATACGGTTGATCAGGTTGATTTCGGTGCCGATAGCAATAGTCGAACCCGGCTCGGCGTCTTGACAGAACTCAACAATGAACTTCGTCGAACCGTTGGCATCGGCCGCCTGCACCACCTCGGGCGGACACTCGGGATGAACGATCACCTTGATACCGGGATACTCCTCACGCATCTGGCGAATATGCGCCGCCGTGAAGTTGGTGTGCACGTGGCAGTGACCTTTCCAGAGAATGATCTTTGCCTTCTCGAGTTGATCTTCAGTCAATCCGCCGCCATCCTTCTTGAAGTCCCAGATGACCATTTCTTCAGGCGTGAGACCGTATTTCAGGCCGGTGTTGTAGCCGAGGTTTTCGTCGGGGAAGAAAAAGACCTTCTCTCGACGGCTCAGGCCGTACTCGAGCGCTGCGGCGGCGTTGGACGACGTACAGATCAGGCCACCGTGCTTGCCGGTAAATGCTTTCAGGCCGGCGGCGGTATTCATGTAGGAAATCGGCATGATCTTCTCCGCACCGCCGAACGGCTGCAGGGTTTCCCACGCCTCCATGACATCGGACATCTCCGCCATATCAGCCATCGGACAACCGGCCAGCGGATTGGGCAGGTAGACCATCTGGTGATCGGCGGTCAGGATATCGGCCGACTCGGCCATGAAATGGACACCGCAGAATACGATAATCTCGGCTTGCTTCTGGGACGCAGCAATCTTGGACAGGCCATAGCTGTCGCCGACATGATCGCCGAACCCGACCACTTCGATCCGCTGGTAGTGGTGGGTGAGAATCATCAGCTTCTTGCCGAGCTTCTCTCGCGCGGCGGTGATACGATCCTTGAGCTGATCCGCCGGGGTCTCTCTATATTCTTTGGGCAGTGCGAAATACATGACTTACTGTCCCATTCCTTTCTCCGTGCGCGGCTCGGGCGGCGATGCGGTCGGGTTGGTCTCAGCGTCGTCGGCCGCACGTTTCTCCCGGGCTGCCTTGCGCGCCCACTTCTGCTGCGCCAGTTCATGCTTGTCGGTGGAGTGTCCGGGGCTGACCTTGGCCCTGGGATTGATGTAATTCTTGGCGTTGTTGACGGCCACGGCCACCTCACCGCACCCGGTCGATATCAATTTCAACTTGCCGTCGTAGGTGACAATGTCACCGGCAGCATAGACACCTTCAATATTGGTACGCATCCGGCTGTCGACCTTAATGGCGTTTTTCTCCAGTTCCAGGCCCCACTGTTCGATCGGTCCCAGGTTGGTCAGAAACCCGATATTGAAGATAATCGCGTCGATCGGCAGCGTGCGTTCCTCGCCGGTGCGGGTCTGCACGATCGTCACCTCGCGCACCCAATCGTCACCCTCGATCCGCTTCACTTCCCAGAACGGCACAAGCAGTTCCACCGATGACTGCCGGACCTTGCGGACAGAATCCTCATGGGCGCTGAAGAAGTCGTTGCGGTGGATGTGGGTGATCTTGCGGGCGACCGGCTCGAGCATCATCGAGTAGTCAAAGGCCGAGTCACCGCCGCCGACGATCAGGATGTTTTTGTCGGCGAAGTCACTGATTCGGCGGGCGGAGTAGTACACTCCCGCGCCCTCGAGTTCCTCCACGTTCGGGATGTCGAGCTTCTTGGGGATATACGCGCCGAGCCCGGCGCAGATAACAACCGTCTTCGACAGATGCCGTCCCTTGTTGGTGGTCAGTTCGATAAGGCCGTCGTCGGTACGCCGAAGGCTGAGGACTTTTTCGCCGAGACAGAGCGTGCCGGGGTACTGGTTGGCCTGCTCTTCCATTTGACGCGTCAAGTCCTTGGCCAGCACCTTGGGAAACCCGGCCACATCGTAGATATACTTCTCCGGATAGAGCGCCATCAGGCCACCGCCGACCTCATCGAGCATGTCAATCGCCTTGAATCGCATCAGGCGGAGACCGGCGTAGTACATGCCGTAGAGCGCCACCGGACCGGCGCCGATGAAGGTAATATCGTACAGGTCCGTCTCGGCCGGCTTGCTGTTTACCGTAGCTTCCATAGGATTAGTAGAACACTGAATCGGTCCCGATGTGCCCGATACCGCCTCAGCCGCGCAGGTAATCGTCGGACCGCGGCGGCCCGGGCGGCAGCGCCTTGATCTGGCGAAACAGCTCGTTCGTGTCCGGCAGCTCGGCCGGGTCGACCACCTCGATGTAACGGATAATGCCCTGTTTGTCGATCAGGAAGACGGCTCGTTCGGCGAAGCCGCGATCGGTCAGCACACCGTATTGCTGTGCAATCTCGCCGTGCGGCCAGTAGTCGGACATGAGGGGAAAGGAAAGCCCGCCCATTGACTTGGCCCAGGCGATATGACTCGGGATCGAGTCGACTGAAATCCCAATCAACTGGCAATCGTGCTTGTCGAATTCATCGATAATCTGCTGGTAGCCGGGAATCTGGGTGGCGCACACGGGTGTCCAGTCGGCCGGGTAGAAGGCGAGCACCACGTTCTTGCGGGTGCGGTACCAGGCCAGGTTCAGATCACCCTCGTTATGGGACTTACGCGTAAAGTCCGGTGCTTCGTCGCCGACCGCCAGTGTCCTGGTTTCGTTTCTGACGGTTACAGTCATGGTGCGGGTTCCTATGGTTCGTCGAACTCACCGTAAAACTCGTCATCGTCATCCGGTTTGCCCGGACGCTGATACGAGCGGTCTTCCTCTTCACCGGGGATATATTCCACGAACTTATTCGACGGTGCGGCGCAAATGGGACACATGTCCGGCGGTTCCTCATCGTCGTGCACGTATCCGCAAATCGAGCACATCCATTGTTCCAGCGGATCATCAGCCATACTACACTTCCATTCCCCACACGTCGGAACGCACGGTGTCGTTAGTGTTCCAGCGGAGCGCTTTCGTCATACCCGAACCAGGAGTAGTTGCCGCTGAGCGCGTCCTTCTCGGCCTGCAACAGTTCGAAATGACTGTGCTCTTCATCGGCGAGTTGATCGAAGATCTCCCGAAAGGTATCATCGTCGACCAGGTCGCGCTCATCCTTGTAGTACCTGGTCGCGGCCAGTTCGGCTTCTATCGCGAGGTTGATAAACTCCATCTCGGTTTTGCGCTCTTCGAGGCGACCCTTTCGGAACACCTCGGCCAGCGCGTTAATACCCCGCTCGGGCAGCTCACCGATTGCGCCGCCGACATGTTTCTCGTAAATACCGACCAGGGTTTCTTTGTGACGGATCTCGTCGTCACGCAGGTTCTCCAGCTTGCGCCGGGCATCCGGATTGGTCGCCTTTTCGGCCAGGAGGTTATAGAAACGGTAGCCATCCTCCTCACCCTTGATGGCCCGTTTGAGCACCTCGCCGATCTGTTCTTTCGTACTTGCCATAATTCCTCAACAACCGTCAGGTCCGATGTTTCTTCTGTATATACTCAACTGCCTTACGCATTCGTTCCACCACAATCGGTTTTCCCAGCGCCTGCAACAGATCGTACAGGCCGGGACCGATCGACATACCGCTGACGGCCAGCCGGGTCGGGTGAATCAGCTTGCCCGGCTTGAGTTCCCGCTGCCCGGCCAGCCCTTTCAGAGCAGCCTCCAGCGAGTCGTGCGAGAACTCGTCGAGCGCCTCGAACCGGTCGGCCAGCTCGGTCAACAGCTCCGCCGCCTCCGGTGTGAACTGCTTGGCGTCAGCTTTCTCCTCGTAAGTATAATCAAAACTGAAAAAATATCCACCCAAGCCGACAAAGTCGTGCAGGGTTCGCACCCGCTCTTTGAGCAGACTGATCACGTGACGCAGGTACTCCCAGCGGGTCTCCAGCCAGTATTTGGTGGTTACATCGGCCTCGACCAGCATCGGCGCCACCAGCACGGCCAGGTCGTGGTCGGTCATGCGCACGATATGGGCCTTGTTGAAGGCGATCAGCTTCTCTTCGTCAAAGATCGCGTTGGAGGCGTTGAAGTTGGCCTCCGTAAAACGTTCGATCAACTCCTCGCGGCGGTAGATCTCCTGCTCTGTCTTGGGATTCCAGCCGAGCAAGCAGAGATAGTTGAACATCGCTTCGGGCACGATCCCATCGCGACGATACTCCCCTACGTCCCTGTCGCCCAACCGCTTGGAGACCTTCTTCTTGTCCGGCCGAAGTATCAGCGGGACATGCCCGAATTGCGGCTCCGGCCATTCAAAGGCCCGGTAGATCTGAATCTGCTTGAAGGTGTTGGTGATATGATCGTTGCCACGAATCACATGGGTAATACCCATCTCATGGTCGTCGATTACCACCGCAAAGTTATACGTCGCCGAACCATCCGAACGCGCAATGATGAAGTCCTCAATGTCATTGCTGTGCCGACTGAGTGTGCCCGAGACCATATCGTCATAGGATGTCGTTCCCTCGGGCACGGCGATACGCACCGTGTACGGCTGGTTCGAGGCGAGCTTCTCGCGCAGTTCCTGGCTGTTCAGCCGACGGCAGCGGCCACTGTAGCGGGCCGGCTGCTTTTCTGCTTTAGCCCGTTCGCGCTCCGCCTCCAGTTCCTCCCGGGTGCAGAAGCAGCGATAAGCATGGCCGCTCTCGAGCAGCCGGTCGACAAAGCCCCGGTAGTGGTCGAGCCGTTCCGACTGGTATATGATGTCTTCATCCCAATCAAGCCCCAGCCAGCGCATCGCGTCAAGGATCGGCTCGATATACTCCTTCTTCGACCGTTCAACGTCGGTGTCCTCAACCCGCACCAGGAACTTGCCGTCGTAATGGCGGGCGAAGAGATAATTGAAGAGCGCCGAACGGGCGGTCCCCACATGCAGGTAGCCGGTCGGCGAGGGAGCTATGCGAACGCGTACGGGCTTATCGGTCATTGCTCGGGTTTCCTGATGTCAGGCCGGGTGTCGTCGTCATCGTTGTCACTCTTCTCATCATCTACTTCATCATCATCGAAATACCGCTCATAGTCAAGGCCGTCTTCATCGGGATCGGGCTCGCGCTTGCTGATCGGCCCCCCGAACGACTCGGGCGGCGCCAGTTGTTCGTCATCGAGCGAGCCGTCCGGCTCGGGGGTCTCCGATGGCATCGGCGCAGTCGGCTGGGAAGTCGTTTCCGGCTCCCGCCTGCGCCCCAGCACAGGTGGCGGTGGCGGCGGTCGATCGTTCGAGTCGCTCTCGCTCGACGGCGGCGCCTGCTGGGCAGGCGCGACAGGCGATGCCGATGGCGCCACCGCCGGGGTCGAAGGTGGCGGGTCGGATTGCGCCGGCTGCGGCCGGGCCACCGGCGCCGATTCCTCATCGGGCTTCAGCGCAAACTCCAGGCCGCCCATCAGGCGAGCCAGCAGATTGTAAACGAGCGCCACCAGCCACAGGAACAAGGTGCCGAAGACGGCATTGCCGAATGCAAACAGCAGCGGCAGGAAGACCAGCAGTTCGTCGGCGGACATCAATTGTCCCCCGGCCATACCGCCAAACGGCATGAGTTCGCGGGTCAGGCTGATCGTGAAGGTGCTGAAGACGGCATAGAACAGGCCCAGCCCGAAGCCGGTCACGAGGTTGAGAAAGAAGCCGACCTTCAGGGTGGTCCAGAGACTTATGGAGCGCAGTTCATAACGCATGCAATGGTATACCCGAGCCCCGGTCTATCCGGCTGGTCGGGCACGCCCTTTCGGCACTGGAATGTCTACGTGGCCGGCCCGTTGCGAAGGATGAAGCGGGCATCGACCGCTTTACATCGATCCGCCTCGGGCGAGGCAATAAACGGATTAATGTCGATCTCGAGGAAGTTGTCAAAGTCTTTTACGAGTTGTGAAACCCGACACAGCGTCTCCTCGATAATACCCAGGTCCACCGGTGGCGCTCCGCGGAACCCGGTCAGCAACGGGTAGGAGCGGATCGACCGGATCATCTCGCGCGCGCCCTGATCGGTCAGCGGGGTGATCCGGAAGGCGACATCCTTCATGATCTCGACATAGATACCACCCAGCCCGAACATCATCAACGGACCGAATTGCGGGTCTGTCGTCATACCGATCACGGTCTCGACCCCCCCGGCGATCATCTGCTGCACCGCCACTGAAAACTCCTCGCCCTTCTTTAGTGAGCCAACCGCCTTCTCCAGCTCTTTGAAGGCCCGGCGAACTTCGGTGTCGGAGCGAAGATCAACCTTCACACCGCCGGCTTCGGTTTTGTGCAGGACAGTCGGCGTCGCAATCTTCAACACAACCGGATAACCGATTTCATTGGCTGCAGTCACGGCATCCCTGGCGGTCGAGGCGTACCGGTAGCTCGCGGCCGGGATACCGTAGGCGGTAAGGATATCAATCGCATCATCGCCGACGATAGCGTCGAGCCCCGCCGCTTCGGTCTTGTCGACAATCGCCCGGACCCGCTCGGTATCGACTTTGAATGATTGAATCTTGCCCCGCTTGCGGCTGCGCCATACCCGGTAGCGGTGGATGGTCGAGAGGGTCTTGGCGATCGCTTCGGGGAAGATGTAAACCGGGATATCGTGGCTCTTGAGATGCTCGATCCCGGAGGATCCTTCACCGGCGCCCATGAAGCAGGCCAGGACCGTCTTGTCCGTCTTGTCAAGGGCCGTCTGAATATGCCTGGCGACCTCGAGCTGATCGATGGTGACAGGCGGAACGAAGATCGGGATGATTGTGTCAAACCGCTTGTCTTTCTCGATCGCCTCGAGTGTCAGTTTATATTCCTTCGGGCCGGCGCCGGCGACCATGTCCATCGGGTTGGAGAACGACGCCTCGGTGGAGCTGAACGTGCGCAACTTCTTGATCGTCGCCGGAGCGAGGTTCGGCATCTGCATGCCGCTGTTGATCAACGCATCGGTGGCAAGAATACCCGGACCACCGGCATTGGTGACCACCACTACCCGGTTGCCTTTCGGCACCGGCTGCGACGTCAACGCCATGGCAACACCGAACAACTCTTCAACGGTCTCTACCCGCATAATGCCGGCCTGCTCGAAAAGCGCATCCACGCCAACATCGAGTCCGGCCAGGGCGCCGGTGTGCGACGATGCGGCCTTGGCGCCGAGCTTGGTACGACCGGATTTCACCGCCACGATCGGTTTGACCTGGGAGACATCGCGGGCAATCCGTGTGAAGTTGCGTGGGTTACCGAAATTCTCGAGATACATCAGAATCACATCGGTATTCGGATCATCCTTGAAATACTCGAGCATGTCGTTCGATGAGATATCGGCCTTGTTGCCGATCGAGGCGACGACCGAAAAGCCGATTCCCAGCTCCTTGGCCTGGCTCATGATCGCCTCGCCCATGGCGCCGGATTGGGTAATGAAGCCGACCTTGCCGACCTTGGGGAAGGTCTTGCCGAACGTCGCGTTCAGGTTGACCCTGGGGTCGGTGTTGACGACGCCGAAGCAGTTGGGGCCGACCATACGCATGTTGAAGTCGCGAAGAACCTTCAACACTTCCATCTCGCGCGCCTTGCCCTCGGCGCCGACTTCGGAGAAACCGGCGGTGATCACCACAATACCCTTGACGCCCTTTTCGCCGCACTGCCGGGCGACATCGCGAACACCCTCTTTCGGCACGATCACGATTGCCAGGTCCACGGCATCCGGTACGTCGAGCACAGTCGAGTACGACTTGATCGAATGAATCACGGTGGCGGTCGGGTTGACCGGGAAAACTTTGCCGTTGAACTCGGCGGTGAGGATATTGTGCAGGGTTTCGCGACCGATACTGCCCTTACGTCGGGAAGCGCCGATCACAGCGACGGAACGGGGACGGAAGATATAGTCAAGGGCGTGTTTCATACTATCGAACAGGCCGCCCGGGCGGCAGGCTCCGAATTATGCCCGGTCGATCGATTGATACGCCGGACGGTTGACGATTCATGTTCTCGAATGAACAGCCTCCCCCATGAAAGTCAAGCGAAACCTCCGTAGGGCACACGACGGCTGCCGGACTAGCGACGGGGCCGTCACCGAAATGGTAACGGCCCCGTGTATCGACTTATCGAACGAAGCGACGCGGCTATTTTTTCTTGCTCGCCTTCTTCGTCTTCTTGGCTTTGGTCTTGGGTCCGCCGCCGGCCATGATGGACGCCCGGGCTGCGGCCAGTCGGGCGATCGGTACCCGGAACGGCGAACAGGAGACATAGTCGAGACCGACTTCATTGCAGAACTCGATCGACTTGGGATCGCCGCCGTGCTCGCCGCAAATACCGACCTTCAGATCCGGACGGGCGTCGCGGCCGCGCTCCTTACCCATGCGCACCAGCTGCCCGACACCATCGGTGTCGATCGACACAAACGGGTCGTACGGCAGGATGTTGTTGTCGACGTAGAAGCGCAGGAAGCGCCCGGCATCGTCGCGCGAAAAGCCCATCGTCATCTGCGTCAGGTCGTTGGTGCCGAAACTGAAGAATTCGGCTTCCTCGGCGATACTGTCGGCCGTCAGAGCCGCCCGCGGGATCTCGATCATCGTCCCGATCAGGTATTCGAGCTTGCGAATCTTGAACCGGTTGATCACCTCGGTCGCGATACGCCGGGCGTGCTCCTTCTGGTTCTTGAACTCGTTGATGTGCCCGACCAGCGGGATCATGATCTCCGGCTTGACTTTCTTGCCGGACTTGGTAAGCTCACAGGCGGCCTCGATAATCGCGCGCACCTGCATCTCGGTGATCTCGGGATAGACGATACCGAGCCGGCAACCGCGATGCCCGAGCATCGGGTTCAGCTCGGAGAGCTCGTCGATCCGCTTGAGCGTCTTCTGCAGGCGCTCCTGATCTTCTTCGTAGGTGTCCGATTTCTTGTCAAGTTTCTCGATCTTCGCCTCGATCTCTTCACGACGCGGCAAGAACTCGTGCAGCGGCGGATCGAGCGTACGGATCGTCACCGGTCGGCCTTCCATCGCATCGAACAGTCCCTTGAAATCGGCCTTCTGGAACGGCAGCAGCTTGTCGAGCGCCGCCTGACGTTCTTCGGGCGAATCGGCCAGGATCATCTCCTGCACGATCGGGATACGATCTTCGGCAAAGAACATGTGCTCGGTACGACACAGCCCGATACCCTCGGCGCCGAACTCGATCGCCTGCTTGGCGTCGCGCGGCACGTCGGCGTTGGTGCGCACCTTCATCACCCGATACTCATCGGCCCACTTCATCAGTTCGTTGAATTCGGCCGAGAACTCGGGGTCGATCGTCGGCACGTCACCGAGAATGACTTCACCGGTCGAACCGTTGATCGTAATCACCTCGCCTTCCTTCACGGTCAGTTTGCCGACCTGGAACTGCTTCTTGGCGGCGCTGACCCGGATCGCCTCGGCGCCGGAGACACAGCACTTGCCCATGCCGCGGGCAACCACCGCCGCGTGCGAGGTCATCCCGCCGCGAGCAGTCAGGATCCCCTTGGCGACCGACATCCCCTCGATATCATCGGGGTTGGTCTCTTCGCGGACGAGAATGACGTTCTGCTTGACGCCGTGCTTGACCGCTTCTTCGGCGGTGAAATAGACCTTGCCGGACGCGGCGCCCGGTGAGGCGGCCAGCCCCTTCGCGATCACGTCATACTTGGCGTCGGGATCGATACGCGGGTGCAGCAGGTGGTCGATCTGGTGCGGGTCGATGCGCAGAAGCGCCTCTTCCTTGGTGATCATCTTCTCCTTGACCATGTCGACCGCAAACTTGACCGCCGCCTGGATCGTCCGCTTCCCGGTGCGGGTCTGCAGCATATACAGCGTGCCTTCCTGCACGGTGAACTCGAAGTCCTGGACATCCTTGTAGTGGCGCTCGAGCTTGGTCGTGATGGTGTTGAGCTGCTTGTAGATTTCCGGCATGTCGGTCTCGAGTTCCTTGATCGGCTGCGGCGTGCGGACACCCGCCACCACATCCTCACCCTGGGCGTTGACCAGGTACTCACCGTAGAACTCGTTCTCGCCGGTGGCCGGGTTGCGGGTGAACCCGACGCCGGTGCCGGAGTTGGTGCCCATGTTGCCGAAAACCATCGCCTGGATATTGACGGCGGTGCCGAGATCGGCCGGGATATCGTTGAGCCGACGATAGGTGATCGCGCGCGGGTTGTTCCAGGAGCGGAAGACCGCATCACGCGACATGCGCAGCTGCGTGTACGGATCATCCGGGAACGGCTCCCCCGACTTGCGCTTGATAATCGACTTGAACTTCTTGATGATCTCGCGAAGGTCGTTTTCCTGCAGGGAGCTGTCCTGCTTGATACGACGTTCCTTCTTGAGTTTGGTGATGACATCTTCGAACAGCTCTTTGTCGATGCCGAGCACGACATTACCGAACATCGAGATGAAGCGGCGGTAGTTGTCGAGCGCAAAACGCATGTTGTCGGTCTTTTTTGCCAGCCCCTCGAGCGTCTCTTCATTAAGCCCGAGATTGAGCACCGTGTCCATCATGCCGGGCATGGAAAACTTGGCGCCGGAACGGACCGAAACCAGAAGCGGGTTTTCAGGGTCACCAAACTTGGTGCCGGTGTCCTTTTCGATTCGCGCCATCATCTTCTCGAGATCGGCGTCGATCTTCTTCGGCACTTCCATGCCGTTTTCATAGAATGCGGTGCAGACTTCCGTGGTGATCGTGAAGCCGGGCGGAACCGGCACGCCGGCGTTGACCATTTCGGCGAGGTTGGCCCCCTTGCCGCCCAGAAGATCCTTCATGTCGGCGCGACCTTCGGCCTTACCGCCACCGAAGTAATAGTAGGGCTTTTTGACCGCCGTGGACTTGGACTTGGCCGTCTTCGTCGATTTCGCCGCGGCCCTGGTGGCGGTCTTCTTCTTCGTGGCCGCCTTGCGCGTGGTCTTTTTCGAGGTTGACTTAGCCGATGCCTTCTTGGCTTTGGATGCTTTCTTAGCGGGCATACGTACTCCCAAGTTACGACTTAAAAACTCCGATTAAATTCTCAGCAATGTATGAAAATTACGATGGGAGGCAATAGAAAAGGCGACCGGAACAGCGAGATTCCGGCCGCCTCAAAATCTGCTCTGAACCCTCCGTCACATGGTGAAGAATCGTTCACCCTTGATGATCTGCTCGAGCATCCGCACCGTCTTTTCAACCGGGGCGTGCATGAGATCGGAAGTATTAAAGGTCGAGCGGACCACCTCGCGGGGCGCCGCAAAGCTCGATTTGCCGCGTCCGCGAGCCTTTTTCTTGTGCGTCAAGTTATACTGACGCTGATACTCCTTTGCTTTTTCCTTATGCATCTGGTAGTACCGCCGCTGGTATTCGCGACGGGCCTCAGCGGTCGAGAGTTTCGATTTTGGCTTCTGCTGATCCGTAGCTGAAGCGCCTGGTGACACGGAGTCGGCGCGGGCTTTGGCCTCGGCACTTTTTTCCGTCCGCGGCATTAGCCACCTCACTTTCCATGTGTACTACGTGGTTGCTACCCTTTCCCTGGCTTCGTGTGGCTGTTTGTGAAGGTCCCTCACTCCGCACGCACGGTAGGAAAATTTTGCCGAGCTGTCAAGAACTTTTTTGCTTGACAGTCAAAAAAAACGCGCTAAGTGGATAACATTGATAATGTTATAGAACGGGGAAGTTGACGGACGGGTAACGCACTGTCGGGCATGCGCTTACAGGGGCGGTCGCCGCACAGCTATGGCCTTGCCGCTCAATGTGTTGGCTAAATTGCGCCATATCGTGTGACCAAAACCGTCACGGCGCCAAAGCGGATATCGCCACTCCCGGTTTCTCCTATACTGCATCATCCTGAAAAATGCTACAAAAAAATCCCGCCCGATTGAAAAAATCGGGCGGGAATCGATACTATCACTTCGGTTGCCAATTACTCAGGTGTCGATGCTTCCCCGCGTCGACGCAGATAGGCAATAAATTCCCACACCGCGTAAGCCAGAAGCATCAGCACCACCAGCCAGAAGACCAACTGGAATCCCGTGTTGTAATTGGGATTGGTCGAATCAAACGCCGTCTGCGCCCAGTTCTGATCGAGGTACTGTAATCGATTGATGAACAGCGAAATACGCGCCATGACGGTGAACCCGAACGAGGCGCCGAAACCGATCATCAACGTCCATATCCCCAGCTTGGCCACCCCGCCAAAGGCCCCGGTGTGAGCCTTGGAGAAGAAGAAGTAGATCAGGCCGGAGATGGCGCCCACGAAGATCAGCAGGTTGGCAAAACCCGAAAACGGATCCCAGATACCGGCGCCGAAGAAATTCGACCATTCAATATCCACCATCGTGGCTACCAACTGCTTGTTGACCTTGTTCGACATTTCCAGCGGTACCGCCACACCGGCCGCGATACCGATATACAGCGCCATCGGCCAGCGCGATATCCAGCCGTACTTGCGCGAGAAACGGGTCCACATCAGGACCCCCAGTATGCCGGGGAAGACATACCACCACTGGTTCGAGTTCAAAAAGAGCAGGAACCAGTCACCGTCGAGCAGCTTATTGAACAGGTTCGGCACCATCGTGCCGTGCCAGACGATGATCATGAAGTAGCCCGCCGAGACGCCGACCACGAGATGTTCGGCCAGCTTGTAGAAGGGGTTATCCTTGTACAAGAAGGAGAAGGTCGCCAGTGTCAGGAAGGCGCCCAGGGTCGTCCACAAAAAGGTAGTGAAATCCATAACCCGTTACCTCCCTTCCATCGCCTGGCGTCGCCGGCTCATGAAGTATCCGATATTGCCAATGATGATGAACAGGACAATGACGATATGCGCCGGTAACTGCACCCGCATACCGTCGATCGCCAGGCCGGGGTTATCGGCCAGCCTTTCATATTGGGCCGCCCCGAGCATCCCGCCCATGATTCCGAAAATCTGTCCGGAGTTCAGGTACGGGTAGTACTGGGCGGTCATCACGCCGGTCAGGCCGAGCGCCATCGGGAAGTTGTATCTGCCCTGCCCGTACGATATCCAGGCGTCGGTTATATTCCCGCCCGAAAGGTCGATCACACAGGCAACATCGTCGTAGTTGAGCACCCCGCGCATCATCGGCAGCGAATCGAGCGGCGTGCCGTAGTAGTCGGTCGGGAAGGAGATCCGGAAGTTCTGGCCCATACTCAGGATGATGATCGCGTAGTATGGCTTGTAGCCGAGGAAGGTGTAGTCGACCCCGTTTTTGATCTCCCGGCCCTCGTAGAGTTGCCCGTTGTAGGTCCGATCCAGTGCGACCGAGTCGGTTATATCTCGTATCGCCTGGTCGGCCATCCCGGGGCCGTTCTGCGAGAGCGCCGTAAACATCACTTTCAAGTTGTTGCGGAAGGCATGTTCCATGATCGCGTAGGTCATGGGATGCAGCTCCGCCTGGTTCGAGGGATCGTAGTCGATCGCCACGAAAACGATATCCCCCTCGGGGAGGGAATCGATGAACTTGTAGATACTGCGGACTTCATTGGTCACCCGAATGGGAATCGAGTAATCGATGTAGTAGCCCGCGATACAGACCGCCGCAAGGAAGAGGAAGACCCAGCGCCGGTCAAGTCTCATCAACCGATCAAATAGTGTCATAGTCTTCTCTCCTTACCCCTGCCCCATGTAGCCGCGTTCGATCCCGAGAATGATCTTGAGGGCGGTGGCGACCATGCCGAGTCCGAGACCGATCACGATCGCCCGCTGGGCGGCCAGGTTGGGCACGTTCATCAGCCAGTTGGCGACATCCTCGATCCACGCCCCGAACAGCGGGTTGAACCGCATCATCACGATCAACGCCGCCAGCAGCAGCAGCGACGCGATCACGCTTCGGGCACGGAAGGCACGATAGGCCGCCGAGGCAATGAAGAAGGCCAGCAGCGAGAACATCGTCGCCTGAATCGGAATCAGGATGTAATCGAAGAAATGCACAAACATCGGATTGTTCAACCCGTCGGCCTGGAGGATGTAGAAGCCGAAACCATCCTGCCAGTTCGTAATGCCGAAGAAGATCATCGAGAACAACCCGGCCAGGGTGATAACCGAGTAGCCCCAGTTCTCCCGTTTGCGCTGGATCTTATCGTAAGACACGCGGATCAGCGACCAGATACCGAGCACCATCGCAAATCCGCCAATGATGGTCAACCAGTCCAGCAGGAACTCGTAGACGAACTCCGAACTTTCGTGCGGCACGAAATACTGGAATACCATGAAGGCGCCGGAGAGGAAGACCAGGATAAATGGTAATTGTCGTCGCATCAGTCAATCCTCCTAGTCCGAGACCCGGTACCATTCTTTGAAGTTGGTGAACCACTCGACCCCGGTTATATCGTGCAGGACCAGAAAGACAAAGCCGACAATGGCGCTGATCACGAACAACGCCTTGGCGTAGTCCTGGGCCTTGAGCGAGCCGAGCAGGATCGGTTCGCCGCCGAGATACGCCGAGGCCGCGTAGAGTTCTTCACCGATCAGGGTGAAGTCACAGGCGACCACGAAGAACGGTATCTGGGCGATCTCATCGGTACCGGCAATCTGGATCGAGCCGGCCAGGGCGCCGGTCTCCGCGAGAATCAGCGACTCGGCGTAGAACTTACCCATGTAGACATTGGTGGCCGGCAGCTGGCGCAGCATGACACCGTTGACCGCGGCCACGTACGCGAACTGCGACTGGGTAACGAAATACACCATGTCTTCGTGGTAATCGTCGGGACGCCCGGCGTCCATGTACGACGACTTGACCACTTCCTGGGCGACGGTCATGACGATCGGGTCATACGTCGGCACGATCAGGTCGGTCTGGTACTCGGCCACGCGCTTGGCGACGCGGCTGAGAATCGTAAACGATGCAATCGTGGCGATATCCGACGCCGCGCCGAGCCCGAGCACGTAGAGAATCGGCTTGCCCATCTCGGTGGCGCGACCGATCGCATCGTCGACCGCCTCAATTCCCGCCAGCGGACGGACATAGAGCTCTTTGCCGCCCCGGGCCTGCTGCACGAACAGGATCGTGAAGATGGTGAAGATGATCACCGAGACCAGCACCACCGTGCGGCCGGTATTGTACCACTGCCCGGACGACTGGATCGGACCGACTATCTCCGACTCGGCGTAGACATCGGGATCAATCGTCACCGCATCGACCCGATAATACAGGTCGGTGTGATCGGGCAGGAAATCGGGCGAGAATTCATCCTTGGAACCGGCATGACGGAAGTTGCCGCTGCCGGGCGGTTCGGCCCCAATCGAATCCCATCGGCCATTGTTGGGATAGGTCGCATACGCGGCCGTCAGGGCATCGACCGAATCGAGGAAGGTCGACCGGAACGTCTTGACCGAGTCCTTGGAGACCTCGACCTGGCCGACCATCGTCTCGAGAGTATCCTCCAGCGTCTGCCGCAGGAGATCCTGGGGTACATCGGTCATATCGACATCGGCGGGAAGCTGGACCTTGAACGGCAGCTGGGCCACCGAGGTCACCCCCTGTTCGACCATCGACAGCGCCGAGTCGACCAGCGGCTTGTACACGCGGATCGGCTTGTAGCTGTTCCGGACCATCTCATACATCTGCCGCAGGGTGTCGACCCGAAACGCAAAAGCCGGCCGCCACATCATGACGCGATAGCGCATGACGCTGCGGTCGCCGGCCGGGTTCTCGAGGTCATCGACCGACGGCGTCCAGCTCAACTCGATAGCGTGGCCGTGGTCGTTGTCCCGATCCTGACCGGTCAGGTTGGTGACCGGCGCCGGTGGATCGACGGTGGCGGTATCAGCGGCCGCCGTGTCGGCAACCGGTTGATCCTGCGCCAGTCCGCTGACCCCCGCCAGGAGCACCAGCAGTAGCATTATCCGTAGCATATATGTCATAGCTCCTCCACACGTACGGGGAGTTACTCAGTAATTCCACTCGTCAACTGATCAGGCCCAGCCAGTCCTTGAAGAGAAACGTCAGCCGCCCAACCAGCAGCGAAATACGGCCCATCACGGTGTAGCCGAACGATGCCCCGAAAGTGATCATGAGAATCCAGATCCCCACCCGGGATGCCGTCCCGAAGACACCGGTATGTTCCTTGGAGAAGAAGAAGTAAATCAGGCCGCACATGACACCGACAAAAATCACCCAGTTGGACAGCATCATGACGAACTGACCGTCAATTGCCAGATTGAAGTTGCTGAAGAAATGCCCCACACCCTGCCACTCGATAAGCAGCGGCACAAAGGTCGCCGAGATCTGCTCGATGAAGTCGGAGCGCAGATAGCGCACGAAATTCAGGCCGGCGGTTGTCCCGACAATAAAGGCCAGCGGCCAGCGAGCGATCCAGCCATGCTCCTTCGACAGGCGCATCAACAGCAGGATACCCAGGATCACCGGGATCCAGAAGAAGAAGTTGTAGTCGCCCGGCATGTACGGCTCGTTGAAAAACTCGGACAGTCCTTCCGAAAGCCGCGGAATCAGGTTCTTGACCAGGGTCGACCAGAAGCCGAGACACATCCAGAATGCCGCCGAGACACCAACGAAGAGATGCTCGGCAAATTTGTAGAACGGATTGTCTTTGTAAAGGAAGGAAAGTACCGACAGGGTCAGAAAGGCCGCGAATGTGATCAGGAAAGCCTCGAGGATATAGTTCTCCTCGGTCGCCGAGAGCTGGTTGGCCTTGAGGATCCAGCTGATCGCGAAGAGGATTACGACGACGGCGAGGACAAGCAGGGATGATCGCTTCACAGCCGCTTCTCCTTGTGCCGCCCACCGATAAAGAAGGCCAGGTTACCGAATATGATGAAGGCCATGATAACGACATGGGCCAGCGTCTGCGGGCCCATCATGCGCAGGCCAGGTGTATCCTGCTCCGCGAAACGCGGATAGTTGTGGAGCAATTCGGATTCATACTCGGCGGCGCCTTTGATCCCACCGAGAATACCGAGCACCTGCTTGGGATAGTACGGATACATCTGCGGCGCTACAACAGCGGCCACGCCGACCGCCACCGGCGGCCCACCCGGCGCATCGCCGACAAACAACACCCACTCTTTCGGTCCGGGCTTGCCGCCACCGACCGCCATGACCATGTCGACATCTTTCATCGAGCGCACCCCGTTGAAAATCGCGATATCGGTCAGCGGCACGCCGTTGACATCGGTCGGAAACATCTTCTTGACGTTGGATACAATCACATTGAGCACGCCCTCGTTGCCCGCCTTGTACCCGAGCGAGACGTAGTCGATGCCATCCTGCTTCTGCGGGAACTCCGCTGGAATGATCTCGCTGATGGTCTTGTCCATCAGCGCCTGACCGGTCGCCCAGAGCGAAATGAAGATCAGGCGGTGATTCTTGGCGAGGGCGTGGCGGATCACCGCGTTTGCCATCGGCTGCACTTCCGGCGCCATGGCCGGGTCGAAGTCAAAGGCGATCACAATGCGCGAGCGCTCCGGCATATTCTCGATCTTCTCGAAGACGCCTTTCACGATCGGGGTTGCCGTCTCGTCGAACGTAATCTCGAACAGCAGCGGCGCCGAGACGGCCGCGAAGATGAAGACGAACACGATCCGCCGGTCAACCTCTTTGGCTTTGAGCGAGCGGATCAGCAGCCAGAGCATGCCGCCCCCGATAATCAGCAGCGAGATGACGATCGGCACGTTGAATCCGCCAAACGCGAACAAACGAATCGGCTCGAACGGTATCATCGGTCATCCCCCAGGTACGTGCGTTCAATACCGAGAATGATCCGCAGTGACATGGAGACCACGCCGAGCCCGATCCCGATCAGAATCGCGCGCTGACCGGCCAGGTTGGGCGAATTCATAATCCAGATCGCCAGGTTGGGCACCTGCAATACCGACCAGGAGTCGGGAATCCACGCCGTCAGCATCATCCCGAACGGCGTGCGACCGAGCAGAATAATGAACGCCGCAACGAGCAGGATAGTCGCCTCGCGGTTCTTCGCACGGAAGGCGCGGTAGGAGGCCGACGCGATGAAAAAGGCCAGCAGGGCGTACATCGTCGATTGCAGCGGCAGCACCACGTTGTTGAACATCGTCTGGAACATCGACCCCTCGGCGGTCACCGAGGCCGAGATGTCACCCGGGTTGCCGATCTTGAACAGGCCGGCCGCAAGCATCAGGAAGAAGCCAACCACCGTCACGACCGAGAAGCCCCAATCCGGGCTCTTTCGATACAGCTTGGTCAAATGGACGCGCAGCAGGTTGCCGCCACCGAGGAAAAACGCAAAGACGGCAATGATATCGAAGAACAGCGTGAAGTCTTCACCGAGGTTCTCCATCGGTGGGATGAAGACCGACACGATCAGCAGGGTGCCGACAAAAAACGTGATGAAAAGTGGTACCTGTCGTCGCATGCGCTGCTATTCCGCCTTGGTCGAAAAGACCTGGTTTAAGCCGTCCGCAATCATCTGGAAGAAATCAATCTCAAACGCCGTCGCCATCGTCACCGCCACCATGCCGAGAATGATGGCCAGCATGGCTATCCCCTTGCCGACATCCTGTCCCTTCAGCGAACCAAGCTGTTTCGGTTCACCGGACAGATAGGCCGAGGCTGCAAACAGCTCCTCGCCGATCAGGGTGAAGTCGCACGCGGCGATAAAGAACGGCAGCTGCGCCGGTCGGGCGGTGCCGGCAATCTGAATCGCACCGATCGAGTTGCCGGTCTCGGCGAGAATGAGTGACTCGGCAAAAAACGCGCCCAGCAGGAAGATCGTCGCCGGTTTCTCGCGCACCATGATGCCGTCAACCGCCGCGACATAACCAAACTGCTCGTCGGTCACATAACTGACCATGTCATCGGAGTAGGCATCGGGACGTCCCGCAACCTGATACGACGCCTTGATCGTCTCGCGCGCCGCGGTCATCACCAGCGATCGTGACACCGGCATGCGGATACGGGTGTCGTAGTCGGCGATCTGTTTGGCGACGCGGCCGAGGATAGTCAGGCCGGCAATCGTCTGGACATCATCCATGTCGAGGAT
The DNA here is from genome assembly GCA_014727815.1 of candidate division GN15 bacterium. GTDB lineage: Bacteria > Zixibacteria > MSB-5A5 > GN15 > FEB-12 > WJMS01. The sequence goes on along the minus strand of WJMS01000209.1, from coordinate 7,995 downwards.
ACCGGGGATGAACAGGATCGGTCGGCCCATCTCGGTAGCGCGGCCGATTGCCTCATCGACCGCATCGAGCCCCGCAATCTTGCGCACAAACAAATCGGCGCCGGCCCGCGCCCGCCAGATAAACCAGACAATCGAGCCGGAGATGATTACGGCGATCACGAACAGCCAGGCGAGATCGAAGTTGACCAGTTCCCACTCGGGGCGAATCTCCTGCGTCACCACCGACTGGACCGTATCCTTGCCGGACATGGTGGCGACATAATACGTGTAGACCGAATCGGGCGTCACTTCCTCGTCTTCGTACATGCTGATGCCCGGCAGCAATGAATCGAGAAGCTTGTAGTCGCCCCCGTTGGCCGAGCGATAGACGGTGTAGCCGTCGACAAGGGTCAGTTCGGGCTGGTCATCGATCGAGGGCACCCAGGTGATGTCGACCCGGTTGCCGGCATCGTACTTGAAATCGGTGACAACGACAGACGTCGGCGGGGCCGGACGCTCATCCGGCAAATCAAAGGCGGCCGTATCGGCCGGCTCCTGGGCGATGGCGCTGATCGTAAAGGATATAATGATGAGAAGAACGAGAAAGGCTGCCCGGGGGTGTGACGGCGGCGTCTGCGCTGTTGTCGATGTACCGGAAACCACGAGCTGCTGTACCCCAACCTGTCCTGCGATGAAGTTGACGATAGCCGGCGGCACCGGCAGTTTATCCGCGGCGGGTTACGCCGTCATCCTATCAAGCCCAGCCAATCTCTAAACAGGAAACTCATGCGCCCGATCAGCAGCGACATACGACTCATCACCGTATAGCCGAACGACGCACCGAACGTAATCATCAGAAACCAGATGCCAACCTTGGCCGTGGCGCCAAAGACACCCTTGTGTTCCTTCGAGAAGAAGAAGTAGACCAGTCCGGAAATCACGCCGACTGCCACCACCAGGGCGCCGATCGTCTGTGTCCAGATAATACTGCCGGTCACATCGTTGACCACGATCAACGACAGCATCGTATCGGCCACCTGGTTCATAGCGTTGGATACGAAGTAGGTGATCATGTACAGACCGGCCGTGGCGCCGACAATAAAGGCCAGCGGCCAGCGGGCGATCCAGCCAATCTTGCTGGAGAGCCGGAACAACATGAGCACGCCGAGGATGGCGCCGAACCAGAGCAGGTGATCACCGGCGGACCCATCGGGCGGAAACACACCTTCCCAGAACTTCTTCTGGAGATTGTCGAAGAAGAAGACAATCGCCCAGTACCCGGCCGAAACGCCCACGAAGATCGCTTCACACGCCCGATAGACCGGGTTGTCCTTGTACAGGAACGAAAAGATACCCAGGGTCAGTACGGCGGCCAGGAAGTTTGATATATCCATGCTCTCCGTCCGTCTACTCCTGCTTCCGGCGTTCGGTGAAGAACGCGGCGTTACCGATTATCACAAACAAAATGACGATTGCGTGGGCAAACATCTGCGACAGGATGAAGGTCGTGCCGTCACCCGGTTCCTCGACAATCTTCTCGAATTCGGCCGCCCCGCTCATACCGCCGAGCAGTCCATGCAACTGTTTGGCGCGCAGGTAGGGGTAGACCTGCGGCGCCTGCACGGCGGTGTTGCCGGCGCCCATGGTGGCGCCGAAGCGGTCGACCGCAATCTGCACCCACTCGATGGTCCCCGGTTTGCCCGAACTCAGGTTGAAGACAAAGTCGACATTGCTGAAGTTGGTGACATTGGCCATCAGGGGAATCGAATCGTACGGGATACGGCGGTCATCCTGCGGGAACATCCGCTTGAACTGCGTTCCCATCGCCTGAATCACGAATTCGTTGCCCGACTGAAAACCGAGATTGACGTAATCCACTCCGTACTCGAGGTTTTTGGCGGCAATCTCCTGGTCTGCCATCGCCTCTTCAATAGCCAGGTTGGCCAGCTGCGGTCCCTGCGGCCAGAGGCCCATGACAATGACCCGCAGGTCATGTTTGAACGCATACTTCATGAAGGCGACTGCCATCGGCTGCAGCTCCGGCGCTGACGGCGGATCGTAGTCGAAGGACACCAACACTTTCGAACCCGGCCGAAGCTCCTCGAGCGCGTCATACAGCCGCTCAACGTCAGGCGTTACCTGCACCGGCGCCGGCAGCGTCATAAAGAGCGGCAGGGCGACTGCCAGGGCAATGTAGATGAACACGATCCGGCGTTCCACCGGGCGGCCGGTGATGGTCCGGTAGGCGATATACAACAGCGAAACGCCCACGAGGATCAGCAGTATGGTGGCTATCGTACTAGCCATGCTTATTGGCCTCCCACGTGTGAGCGTTCAATGCCGAGAATGATGCGTAGTGACGATGACATAATACCCAGGGCAATACCGATCATAATGGCCCGTTGGCCGGCCGTATTGGGATAGGTCATGATCCAGTCGGCAAACTGATTGAACAACGGATAATCGGTGAACCAGCGGATCAACAGGTCAAACAGCGGCACCCGTCCGCCCATGACAAAGAAGCCGGCCACCAGCAACAGGGTCGCCTCGAAATTGCGTGCGCGGAAGGCGCGGTAGGAAGCCGACGCGACAAAAAACGCCAGCATGGCAAACATGGTCGAGGTCAGTGGCGTGTACACATACCGGAACATCCAGTCGAAGTTCGTACCCGGTTCGCGATACGAGACCGGCGGATCCTGCGCCAGCCCCGAGAAGCCATCAAACATGCCAATAGCCAGCATGATAACCAGCGAAACGACGGTCAGGATGGCGTACTGCCAGCCCTCACGCTTGCGCGTGATCTTCTCCAGCGACACCTTGGTCAGGTTCAGCAGGCCGAGCCAGACCGCAAACGACTGGACAATCGAGACCCAGTCCGAAAAACGGTTCTGCGCATCACCCAGAAGGGGGATGAAGAAGCTGATCGCAAAGACAAGTCCGGCGATGGAGGTGATGATCAGGGGTACTTCTCTGCGCATGGTTCAGTCGCCTGCCGGCATCCTTTCCTATTGCCCCACCTTGATATAGGGACTCAGATCGTAAATGTTCAGGGTGGCGAAAATAATTCCCACGATAATCAGAATCAAGAAGATCGCCTTACCGACGTCCTGCCCTTTCAACGAGCCAAGCTGCCGCGGTTCGCCGGAAAGATAGGCCGACGCCGCAAACAGCTCCTCACCGATCAGGGTAAAGTCACACGCTGCGATAAAAAACGGCAGCTGCGAGGGCATGGCAGTGCCGGCGATCTGAATGGCCCCGGCGGCGTTGCCGGTTTCAGCCAGAATCAACGATTCCGCGAAAAACGCCCCCATATAGAAGATGGTGGCCGGCTTTTCACGAACGACCATACCGTCGATCGCCGCAGCATAGCCAAACTGGTCGTCGGTGAGGTAGTGGACCTGGTTCTCCTGGAAATTATCCGGGCGACCCATCTTGGCATACGCTTCTTTCATCGTCTCGCGCGCGGTCACCATCACCAGCGACTTCGACACCGGCACTTCCAGCCACGTCTCGTATTCGGCTGCCTTCTCCGCGACCCGGCCCAGAATAGCAATCCCGGCAATCGTCTGGACATCGTTCATGTCCTGAATACCGGGAATGTAGAAAATCTTTTTACCCATCTCGGTGGCGCGACCGACCGCTTCTTCAACGGCGTCGATACCACCAATCTTGCGGACATAAATCGCGCCGCCCCGCCGGGCTTTGCGGATGAAGTGAATGATCGACCCGCTGACGGTCAGCACCAGGATCAGGCAGATCAGGCGATCCATATTGAAGACCTGCCAGCTGGCCTGAACCGGCCCGTACACCTGACCGCTCGACTGGACCTGAACCTTGTCTTCTCCGGCATCAATGTACTGGCTGTACGCGGTGACTTTGTAGTAGTAATCCTTGCCGTTTTCGACCCGGTTATCGGTGGCAAAGGCGGTCCCGGAAGGCGCATCGGCCACCGGCCGGAATTCGCCGGTTTCGCTGTCGGCCCGGTACACGTTGTAGCCGGCCACGAGGCCGCCGGCCGTATCGGCCGGAGAGAGCTCCCAGGTGATCCGGATGGCGCCGCCATTGTCGTTCGGGTTGTCTTTGACTGTCACAGATGGGACAGGTGCTGGGGCCTGCGAGGGCGTGATGGCGGATGTATCGGGAAGGAGGGTGTCGGCGACCGGTTCCGATGGGTCGGTGGTCTGCGCCGGGACCGCCAGCGCGAAAGCGGCAATCGCCAGCAGAGCGAGCAGTACGATCCGACGGGTGGTCTTCTGTGGTGGCCGTTTCAAGCTACATTATCCTTACCGATGATCGATCCACACCTGCCTGCAGCTACAACTGAAAGTGACGGACAAGCGTGGCATTTGTCCAATGCTGAGGACATAAATCTCAACTGCCGTCACTGCGCGAAAGCGGGAAAATACAACCGTTCCCAGCGAACGGTGCGCAATTTAGGCGGCCCCCCCAGGCAAGTCAAGCGAAAAAATCGACAGGCGCGGTTACGTTTCTCTGCCACAAAGTCTTACGCGACACCTGTCACCCCGCCCCCGGTCCTCGCCGCCCGCCAGCCGCACAGCTATCTGAAACGAAAATGGCGCTTTACAAACTATAGATGGCATGTTATAATCGGGGTCTAACAAAAATGCGGTTCAGGACCGGACGACCCCTCGTACCGCAATGCAGGACAATAAGATAGAAGAAGCAGTCAAACTTTCATAGAGCGGTTTTCAGATGGCTAAATTCGATAATCCGGACGACATTAAAATCATCGTTGCAACCGACTGTGGCTCGACCACCACCAAGGCGATTCTTATCGAGTACGTCAATGGCGAGTATCGCCAGACGACGCGCGGTGAGGCGCCGACGACGGTTGAGGCGCCGTTCGAGGACGTCACCATGGGTGTGCTCAACGCGGTCGGTGAATTAGAAGAACTCTCCGGTCGCAAGATTCTCGATGAGAACGGTAAATTTATCACCCCGGCCAAGGGCGATGTCGGCACCGATGTCTACATCTCCACCTCGTCGGCCGGCGGTGGGTTGCAGATGATGGTGGCGGGTGTGGTCCGATCGATGACGGCTGAGTCGGCCGAGCGTGCCGCACTGGGCGCCGGGGCGATCGTGATGGACGTCATCGCCTCGAACGACAAGCGCCTGCCCCACCAGCAGATCGAACGAATTCGCCATCTCCGTCCCGACATGATCCTGCTCTCCGGCGGCATCGACGGCGGCACCACTACCCACGTGGTCGAGCTGGCCGAGCTGGTCTCAGCAGCCGACCCTCGCCCCCGCCTCGGCTCCAGCTACCAGCTGCCGATCATCTACGCCGGCAACAAAAACGCCACGGTCGAAGTCGAAAAGGTGCTGGCGGAAAAGGTCGACCTCCGCTCGGTCGACAACCTTCGTCCGGTCCTCGAACGGGAAAACCTCGGGCCGGCTCGTGAAGAAATCCACGAACTGTTCATGGAACACGTGATGGCTCAGGCGCCGGGCTACAAGAAGCTGATGTCCTGGACTGACGCGCCGATCATGCCGACCCCGGGTGCGGTCGGCCTTATCATTCAGACAATTGCCAAGCAGTACGGCATCGAGGCGGTCGGGGTCGATATCGGCGGCGCCACCACCGACGTCTTCTCGGTCTTCATGCCCGACGACGAACCGGTCTTCAACCGCACCGTGTCGGCCAACCTGGGCATGTCCTACTCGATTTCAAACGTCTTTGCCGAGGCGACGCTGCCGATGGTGATGCGCTGGGTGCCGTTCGTGATGGATGAGCGCGACCTGCGCAACCGTGTCAAAAACAAAATGATCCGGCCGACAACTATTCCGCAGTCGATGGAAGAGCTGATTTTCGAGCAGGCAATCGCCCGCGAGGCGCTCCGCCTGGCCTTCGTCCAGCATAAGAACTTCGCCACCGTGCTCAAGGGTGTCCAGCAGCAGCGGACGATCGCCGATGCCTTCGAACAGAGCGCATCGGGCAAAACCATCGTCAACATGATGACCCTCGACATGCTGATCGGCTCGGGCGGGGTGCTTTCGCACGCGCCGCGACGGCAGCAGTCGGCCCTGATGATGATCGATGCCTTCCTGCCCGAAGGGATCACGCGCCTGGCGGTCGACTCGATCTTTATGATGCCGCAGCTCGGCGTGCTGACCGAAGTACAGCCGAAGGCGGCAACGGAAGTGTTTGAGAAGGACTGCCTGATCCACCTCGGCACCTGTATCGCTCCGTCGGGTCAGGCCAAGAAGGGTGGCCCGGTCATGAAGTACACGATCGACCTGCCGGACGGCCAGGTCAGTGGCACACTCAATTATCTGGAAATGAAGAAGTTCGAGTTGGGCATCGGCGATGATTCCCTGCCAATCAAGGTCAAAGCCCGGTTCGAACCGGAGCGGCATTTCGATGTCGGCGCCGGCCCCGGCAAGATAGTCGAACGCGAAATCCACGGCGGTGTGGTCGGGATTATTCTCGATGGTCGCGGTCGGCCGTTCGACCTGTCTTCTCTCAACGAGAATGAACGCGTGTCGCACCTTGTCGAGTGGGCGACCGAACTGAATATCTATCCGGAAGGCGCGTTGAAGCAGTAGATGACCAGACAACGCCGACACATCCCGAAGATGCGGGGATACGGCCGGTGGACGGTCGTTTTGGTCCTGGCACTGGCCTCGATGGCCGGCGCGGCCAGCTATGTCTCCCTCAACGGCGGCTTTTACGTCGACTATCCCAACAGCTGGAGACAGGTCGACTACGAAACCGTTGATTTCTTTCTCAGTCAGGCCGGCGCCAACCCCGAAGCGTACAACTATGAAGCGGTCCTTGCCGCCAGTGATTCCGGCGCTTTCTACGAGCAGGAATATGTCATCCTCCGAATCGACACGGTCGGCGAACTGACGCGGCGGCAAATGGACTCGACTGCAGCCGACCTGGCCGATGTGTACGATGAACAGATTGCGTTTGCCTCGCTCGGTGAAACACTCGACGATCTCCGGGCCGGCCGTCCCGTACTCGATCGGGACAAACGGTTGTTTGTGCGGCTGTCGGAACTGGAAGGCACCGATGGTGGCCAGCAGCGCGACCTGTATATGGTCAAATTCTACGAACGCGGCCTCGCCCACTTCTACTGCTTCGCGCCCGACTCAACTTTCGAGCAGGTACGCTCGGACTTCTACAACATCGCGCGGTCACTGTCTACCGAAGATATCGCCTCACGGCTGCCCAAAGAACGGGTCCGGCTGGCCGACCCGGAACGGGTGACCAAGTCACCGGACGAAAACAAGTGGCCGCTCGGCGGCTGGCTGGCTGCGATCGGCGTGGTCATAGTCGTCATAGTCCTGGTGCTGACACGATTGCAGCAGAAGAAAAAGAAGAAAAAAGACGTAGTGTGAAATACAGAGGGGATTCCTGATGGGTCATGCCTATACCCCCGGTCTCAAAGTAACCGACCGGATGGTCATTCGTAAACAGCGCATCCTGCCGCTCAAGGGGGATGTCATCGTCAAAAAGGGCGACAAGGTCGAACCGGATACGGTCGTGGCCCGCACCCACCTGCCGGGTTCGGTCGTGCCGATCAACGTCGCCAACAAGCTCGGTATCCCGCCGGAAGACCTCGAACTGGTCATGACCAAAAAGCCGGGCGATCCGATCAAGGAGGGCGAGGAGATCGCCCTGTCGGTTTCGCTGTGGATTTTTAAGTCCCGCTGTGCGGCCACGATCGACGGCACCATCGAGTCAATCTCGACCGTCACCGGCCAGGTCCTGCAGCGCGGCGAGCCAACCCCCGTCGAGGTCAAAGCGTATGTCACCGGTGAGGTCACCGAGGTGATCGAAAACGAAGGGGTTGTCGTGACCTGTGTCGCGTCATTCGTGCAGGGCATTTTCGGTATCGGCGGGGAAACCTCCGGCCCCGTCATGATGGCCGCCAAAGACAATTCGACCGTGCTCGACGACAAGATGATTACCGACGACATGGCCGGGAAGGTTATTGTCGGCGGTTCGATGGTTACGGCCGATGCGCTCAAGAAAGCGATCAAGGTCGG
>WJMS01000208.1 GCA_014727815.1 candidate division GN15 bacterium | reverse complement strand
GAGATCAGACCTACCGAAGCGTACCGACATAATGCGCGGTAAGCTGGCGCTCACGCACGACCGGATCGGTGTAGTCCGGCAGAATCATCGGCGCCACCCGACCATCGCCGCACCCGGTCTCGTCAACCTCGGCATTGTACGTCTTGACATGTTCGAGCGAGAGCTTGCCGTCGGTGGCCTGCTCTTTCGCATAGGCTGCCGCATGTTCACCGGCGATGCGACCGTACACCATGATATCGAGCAGCGAGTTGCCCATCAGGCGATTCTCACCGTGAATACCACCACCGACCTCGCCACCAACAAACAGGCCCGGCACCCCGGTCTCGCCCGTATTCTTGAATTCGAGCCCGCCGTTCTGGTAATGCAGGGTCGGATAGATCAGCATCGGCTCTTTCGAAATATCGATACCGAATCGTTTATACAGGATGAACTTGCCGGGGAACTCGCGCTCCACCGTTCCTTCGCCCTGCAGCATGTCGATCATCGGCGAATCGAGCCAGACACCGAGCTTGCCGGTCGGAGTCGGGACACCCTTGCTGTCGACGACACATTCTTTGATAATCGCCGAGGCTTCAACATCACGCGGCTCTCGTTCGTTGACGAACTGCTGCCCCTCGATATTGACCAGGTTGGCGCCCGAACCGCGGAACTTCTCCGTAATGAGAATGCCCTCGGCCTGTTCCGGGAAGACGATACCGGTTGGATGATACTGCACCGTGTGCAGGAAACAGACCGGCACCCCGGCGCGGTAGCCCATGACGATACCGTCGGCGGTAGCGCCGTAGTGGTTGGTGGTCATGAAGCCCTGGATATGGAGCCGGCCGCAACCGCCGGTCGCCATCACGACCGCTTTCGCCTTGACAATGGTGTACTCTTCAGTCTCGAGATTGTACAGCACCGCCCCGGCACAATGGCCGTGTTCGTTGAGCAGCAGTTCGACCGCCGGCGAGAATTCGACCACCTGGATATCAGCCGAGCGATTGCGGGCCTCGTCGCGCACCGTCCGCATCATCTCGGCGCCGGTAATATCCGCCGCATAATGCATCCGCTTGCGCGAGGTGCCGCCGCCATGGATCGTCTTCAGGGTGCCGTCGGGGAACTTCGAGAAATTGCAGCCGAGACTCTCCAGCCACTTGATCGCGTCGGGAGCCTTCGTGCACAGCGTCTCGACCAGGTCCGGGACATTTTTGAAGTGGCCGCCGCCCATGACGTCGAGATAGTGATAGTACGGCGAGTCCTTGTGGCCCTTGGTGGCTGCCTGAATACCGCCCTCGGCCATCATTGTGTTGGCGTCACCATGCCGCAGCTTGGTGGCGATAATGACCTTGCAGCCCTGCTGGGCGGCCAGAATCGAAGCGGCCGTGCCGGCGCCGCCACCGCCGATAACGAGCACATCGGTCTCGTAGTCGACCTTGCTCAGATCGATCTTTTCCGGCTCCACCCGGCTTTTGGCTTCGAGCAGGTCGGCCATTTCGTGAGCGATCCGATAGCCCTTGCTCGGCCCGACCTGGAGTTCACGACGGCCTTCTTCTTTGATGTCCGGATGGTGCTTGAGCATCTCCTTGCGTTCATCGAGAGACAGGAAAGGCACTTCCTGATTGTTCTTCTTTCGCTCGACCCGTTCGGCGCGCGTACTCTCGACGACCTTGATCAGCTTCTTGAGTTTTTCTGGGTATGGCATAGCTAACCTTCTTTTCTGCGGTTCGTCGGTTTAGAGGTACTGGCTGTCCTGCGGGGTCCAGTCCTCGCCCGCCGAGGCGGGCTCCATCTCGCGGTCGGAGTAGACCGTGCGAAGCGTTTCCTCATCGGCGCCCTTGAGTTCCTCGAGCCCTTTCGCAAAACGACCGGCCTCGATATTGGCGACCATCGTCTTGAGATGCTCGGCCCGCGGCGTCAGGTAAGCGCCGTTCAGGCGCCGCGCCAGCTGCGCAATATGGTACTGCGGCAGTTCACCCATGCAGCGGCTGGCGCACAGTCCGCACTGGATGCAGTCAAACGACAGCTCCGATGCCTCCTTCAAATCGCCCTGCTTGATCGCCGAGATCACATCCATCACCTCGACATCCATCGGACAGACCTTCGAACAGGCGTTGCAGGCGACACATCGGAACAGCTCGGGATAGAGCGCAAAGACCTCTTCGGCCTTGCCCTCGAGTTCGTCGAACGTGTACGTCGCCCGGTTGGCCGGATAAAACGGCAACTGGGTCAGGTACATCTCCGGCTCGACCACCGTCTGGCAGGCCAGGCCGGTGCGGATCTTGTATTCGCCGGGCTTGCGATAGACCGTGGCGCAGGCGCCGCAGACACCGCCGCGACAACCGCAACCGCGGATATACTTGTACCCGGCATATTCGATAGCCTTCATGATCGTCAGGCTCTCGGGGACCATGTACTGCTTCCCCATGATGTAGATGGGGATCTGTTTGGCCTTTACTTTCGTTTGCATGTCTTCAGCTACCGTACTCATGATAACCTCGTGACCAGTATGTCGGACTCATTCATCTACTTGTTGTCAGGCTGATGCGGCAGTGATGAACTGCTTCTGCGTCAGCAGGTTTCTTGCGCTTTCACGGTTCATATCGAGCCGGGCGGCCTCGGGTGAGACACCCAGGGCGACCGCCAGTAACTGCGTGAAGTAATAAACCGGCACGTCAGCGGCATCTTCGAACTTGCCCACCATGGCGTCCTGCCGCCGCGACAGGTTGTAGTCACACAACGGGCAGGCCAGGGCCAGCGCCTCGGCGCCGTGTTGGGTGGCATCGGAGAGAATGCCGTGCGACATCCGCAGGGCGCCTTCCGGATTGCCCAGAATCTGGTAGCTGCCGCAGCATTCGATCGCCGACGGGAAGTCGATCGCCTCGGCCCCCAGCGCTTCGAGGAACTCGTGCAGCAGGCGTGGATTGTCGGGACGGTCAAGGGCCACGTTCTTCGGCCGAACCAGCGTGCAGCCATAGTATGGCGCAACCTTGAAACCGCTGAGTGGGACCGTGACCTTCTCTTTGAGCTTGTCCCAGCCGTAGCTGTCGCGCAGGAAATCGAGAAAATGGACGACCTTCAGATCACCCTCATAATCCGGTTCTTCGTCCATAAACTGATTGATCGTGTAGCGCTTCTCCTCGTCCTCAGCCATCAGCTTGTTAGCCCGAGCCAGGGTATTGTAGCACATGGCGCACAACGCCATGACCGTGTCGGCGCCGCGTTCTTTGGCGCGGATCAGGTCGCGGACCGGGGCGATCAGATGGATCAGGTCGTCATCGGCCAGCGAATAGACTGCGCCGCAGCAGTTCCAGCGCGGCAGCTCCTCGTAGTCCACCCCGAGCGCATCGAGACAGGCCAAAGCCGAGTCCTCGAGATTGCGGGCTTTCGTTTTGAGGGTACATCCGGGATAATAACTGATCTTCATGATGCACCTCACGAGGTAAACTTACGCAGACCGGAGACCATGGCGATCTGGGGCAGATCGACCACTTCCTCGGGCTGCAGGTTGTTGGGTTCGACGTGGTCGACATTGGTGCGAAGTTTGACCTGACGGAGCGCTTCCATGATGCGGGGAAGGTCAATTCCGCGGG
>WJMS01000022.1 GCA_014727815.1 candidate division GN15 bacterium | reverse complement strand
GCTGCCGGACCGGTGCAGCTGGACAGCGCCACCGCCGGCCCCGTTGCGCTTGCGCCGGGAGAGTCCACGACTTTCGCCTTCCACTATACGGCCGATTCCGTCGGCACAGCGACCTGGCAGCTCAGCGCCTTCGAGACAACGATTCCTGACTCATCGGCGATTATCAGCACGGCCGAGGTTGCCCTGCAGGCGCCGCCGAGTGATATCCCGGTGCAACTGATCAACTCGATCCCCGCGGCGGTGACCAAGGGACAGACCAATATCTTCCCGATGAGTATCAGCTACCAGCACCCGGGTACCGACGCCACGACTGCCTCGGTGCGGCTCGACTCGCTGGTCTTGTCGGTGCGCGATGGTTCCGGTGTTCCGCAGTCGGCCGCAACTGCCTTCAAACGAATCGTGTTAGCCTCGGGTTACAGTACCCTCGCTGCGCTGGAGACTGTGCCGGACCAGACAGATATCCTTCTTGAGTTCACCGAGCCGGTCATTGTCGATCCGGCCGATGCACAGTTGTTCTCCGTACTGGTTGATATCAGCGACAGTGCGACAGCCCCCGAGTTTGCGCTTAGCTTGCACGATCCGGCCTCGCTGCCTTTTGTCGACGATAATACCGACTCGAGCGTGACGATCGACCCATCGGTCAGCTTCCCGCTCTCCACGGCTTCGTGTCGCATCGATGAACCGTCGCAACAAATGGCTATCTCCTACCGACCATTGCTGCCGCCAACCGTCAATTTCGGGCAGGAAGCGGTTGAAGTCCTGCAACTCAACCTTCGTCATCCCGGCGACAGCTCCAGTTCACAGATACAACTGTCGGCGGTGAACGTCTCGTTTATCGATGAGTTGCTGGCGACCATTCCGGCGCTGGATATCTGCACCCGGCTGCAGCTGCGGCGTGACCAGACCGTAATCGGTGAAGTCACCGGACCGGCGCTCGATACCACGAGCGTGGAGATCGATCTGGTCTCGCCGGTCACGCTCAGCCCGGGTGAAATCGACTCGGTGCGGGTAGTTTTGACCGCCACCGAAAGCACCGCACCGGGCGGCTTCGCGTTGGTTATCGATGATTCCCTGCAGTTCGTGGTGCGTGATCTCAGTTCCGGCTCACTGTTGCCGGCCGTGTCGGATTCGATTCCACTGGCCAGCGCCCAGACCGGCTTCCCGATAGCAACCGCCGTTACTCAATTCAAACAGGCAGCCCAGGCGCCGTCGGCCTGCCTGAGTTCGAGCATGGCCGCCGATATAATCGCCGGGGAGGACTCCCTCTCGGTTATGGAAATCGCCCTGACCTACCCGGTCGACAACGGCTACTCGTCGCAGCGCCTGACCGAAATCCGCACGCTGGTCACCGATTCCACCGGGCAACCGCTCGATCCGCAGGCGCTGTTCGATCGCATCGGCATTTCCTTCGTCACCGGGCAGATCGACTATCTCGGCTCGATTGTCCAGGATGGTGACTACACCGTGTTTACGATTCCGGGCGGCGGGGCTACCCTTCATCCCGGCGACAGTCTCAGTGTCAGCGTGATCGCCGATATCGAAAGTGACGCCCCGTTCGATCATTTCGTGATGGCAATTGCATCGGCGGGCGATGTCCGCGTTGTCGATATCAGTGATACCACGAACCAGACCGGCGTGGTTGCTTCCGCCGGGTGCGGTTCGATCCCGTTTACAACACCGGTCAGCCGTATATTGCAACCGGCCGGTCGACCCACGCTAACGACCATGACCCACCCGGTCCGCATGGCCTATCAAGGTCAGAGTGGTGTTCCGGTGTGGGAGGGGAGTCTGGTGTACTCCGGCGGCGAGCTGATTGGTGATATCGATCTCGATGGTGTCAATGCGTGTGTCACGGGTCGCCAGAGTTCGGACTTCAGTGCCATCGACGCCGGCAGCGTGTTCGAACGAGTTCATCTTATGATCGATGATGTCCTACTCGCGACCGACAGCGTGTTGAGCGATGACACCTTGCGATTGACACTGCCGGATGCCGCGGCATTAGTTGCCGGTAGTGAAGTCGCAGTGATCCTGACTGCGGACCTTCGTGCCGATGCCCCGGCCGGCAACGTACGCGTGGGCCTGACCGACTCAAGTGCAATCGATCTAACCGACCACAGTCTGGCTACGACCATTTACCCATTGCTCGGACAGGGCGCGTATCCGCTCAACGGTACCGAGCTGTCGATCTCGCAGGGAGGCCTGGAAGAGTCGTTCACCAATTATCCGAATCCGTTCCATGCCGGCGAGGGTGAAGAGACGGTGATCGGCTATGTCCTCGCTGAACCGGCCCGGGTTGATATCGAGCTGTTTACGATTACCGGACGTTCGGTCCTGCTTTTGGTGGACCATGAGTTCCGTGAGGCAGGGTCGCATCAGGATGACCGCTGGAACGGTCGCAACGCGGCCGGTCTCGATGTCATGCCGGGAACCTATTTCTGCCGGATCACGGCGCATTACCTGTCGGGACGAACCGAAACTGTTCGGCGGAAAGTGGCGGTGGTTCGATGAAACGGCTGCTGCTGACGACTTTTACGCTGACCCTGTTTCTGACGGGGGCCGTGCTCGCCGACAGCAATGGAGGTGCAGAGTCGCCCTTCATGTTTGGCGCCGGCGCACGAGAACTGGCTCTGGGTGGGTCGGGAATTGCCGTTGCCGACCCGGCTTTTGCACCGTTTTGGAATCCCGCCCGTCTGGCCCATACCGAGCAGTATCGTCTCGGCGCTTACCACAGCAGTTTGTATGAAAGCGATGTCGCTTATCAATATGTTGGTCTCGCGCTGCCCACGCTCGATTTCGGGACGCTTGGAGTCGGGGTCTTCCGGCTTGGTGTTAGCGGTATCGAACGTCGCGACGCCGGCAATGTCCTGCTCGGTGAGTTCGATGACAGCCGGCTCGGCTTCTATATCGGCTACGGCCGACAGATATCGGGCTACGATGTGGGCGCGGCCCTCACAATTGAACACCAGTCGCTCGACTCCTACAGTTCGACCACCTCACCGGGGCTCAATCTTTCGGTCGGCCGACGCTTCGACTCGCCGCTTAGCTGGCTGGATCATGTCAGTGTCGTGCTCAGCGGTGATAACCTGATCAAACCATCGATGACGCTGGCTGATGACAACGTCAGTTACCCGTTTACGCTCGATGCCGGTGCGGCGCTCGGTATGTCGCCGGGTTCGTGGGACCATGAACTGACCCTGGCGGCCTCGATGGTCAAGGTCGATCAACTCGACGCCCTCTTTGCGCTGGGGTTGGAATACAGCCTGGCCGACCTGCTGCACCTGCGCGGTGGCGTACGCGACAGCAAACTGTCGTTTGGTGTAGGGCTGACCTACAAGGCGTTCAGTTTTGACTACGCCCTGGTCGATCGTGACCTCGGCGAACTGCACATGTTCACGCTAACCAGCGGATTCGGCAAGACCATGAGCCAGCGTCGTGATGAACGGCAGCAGGAACGCGAAGCGGCGTTCAACGAGATGATGAACGACAGGCTGGTCAGTCGCAACCGTGAGACGGTCTTTGATTTAGTCGAAGAAGGTCGTCGGTCGCTCAATACCGGCGAGTTTGAATCGGCGGTTGAGTTGTTCGATCGCGCCCGGTTCATGGCGCGCACGTCCGGGGTCGACTCCACCGAGATCGTTCGACTGGGTGAGCAAGCGCAGGGACGGCTCGACGAAGTTCGGCGCATCCTGCGCTACGACCAGTTTCTCGATTCGGCCCAGGTCGAGCTGGCCTCGCGTGACTATCTTGCCGCCCGCTATTTCGCCTCGCGAGCGCTCACGGAAATGCCGCAATCAAGCGACGCCCAAAGCCTGCTGAACGAGGCCAACCGGGCGCTCCATCAGTCGGCCGAACAGGATGAGATGATCCAGCAGCGGCTGTGGAAGGTCGATTCGCTGCTCAGCTACGGTCATGTCGACGAGGCCAACAGTCTGATCCGTCTGCTCGAGCAGTATGCCGACCGCTATGAGTCGGTCCAGCGAGCTATTCGCCGGGTCGAATTCGAGAAGTGTCGCGAGCTTGCCTCGGCCGCCTTCGCCCGCAACGACCTGCAGGAGGCACAGGTTGCACTCGATTCTGCCACCACCCTCTTCCCGGGCCACCAGTGGTGCGCCGACCTCAAAGCGCGGATCGAACAGCGGCTGGTCGGCCGAAGCCGTCCGGAAACGCCCACCCGGCAGACTGCAACGCGTCCGCTCAGCCCGGAACTCGAGAAGGAAGTTCGCAATGCCTACCAGGCGGCCCGCCAGGCGTTCCAGCAGGGCGATCTGGAAACCGCCATAACTCGTTGGGAGACAGTCGAACGGCTGGCGCCGGGATACCAGTCGGTGCGCGAATACCTGGTCAACGCCTACAAGTTTGTCGGGGTGGAGCGCTACGGCAAAAACGAACTGCGCGCAGCGATTGAGATTTGGCGCAAGGCGGCCCGCCTGGCGCCCGATAACAAGGAAATAGCGGACTACATCGAGCGCACCGAAAACGAAATCCGACGACTGGAAGAACTGTCATATGAGCAATGATGCCCAGCAAAGCCTCGCCCACGGCTGGCCCGAGGAAAACCAGTTCAATCGTTCGATCCTGTGGGAGTTCGCGCTCTATGTCTGCGGCGTAATCCTGATCCTGATGGCCGTGACCGGCTATATCATTACCGACCGATACGTCAGCACCGTTACCGAAACGGTCGCCGAAAAGCTGCTGGTGCAGGCCCGCTCCTACTCGCGGACCGCCGGCAAATCGATCCTCTCGCCGAACGGTCCCGATGCGCTGATGCTCAACAACATCTGCAAACGCCTCGCGGCCGATAATCGCGACATCTTCTGGGCCGGGATCGCCGAAAAGGATGGTCGCTTCATTGCCCACACTGATATCGGAAGGGTCGCTGCCGAGGCCACCCTGCAGCCGATTCGCTCGGGTGTATCGCTTTCGGGACTGCGGGCAGGGGAGCAGTCGCGGATCAGCGGCGATACGGTGCATATTACCATTCCAATTCTGGAGAACGATATCGAGGTCGGCACGCTGGCGGCGGCATCATCGGCTGCCCAGATTACCGCCGCGCGCAATGAGTCAATCGTCGCCGTTGCTTCGATTACGATCATCATGATTCTGCTCGGTATTCCGGTAACGCTGTGGACGCTGCACCGCAAGCTTCGCCCCGTCTCGACGATTACCAGCAGCCTCAAGCGGATCGACTTTGACCAGATAGACCTCAACCTGCCGATCAAGAGCAAGAACGAGTTCGGCTATCTTGCCGAAACGCTTCGGGTCATGGGTGACCGGTTAAATCTTGCCCGCCAGGAACTGCTCGAGAAAGACCGGATTGCCCGCGAGATGGAGATTGCCCGCGAAATCCAGAACTCGATTTTGCCGCAGGACTATCCCCGCGACCGTCGTTTCGAATTCTGCGGCGCGTATCGCAGCGCCCGTGAGGTCGGGGGTGACTATTACGATTTCATCGAGTTCGACGAACGACATCTCGGTGTGCTGGTTGCCGATGTGTCCGGCAAGTCGCTGCCGGGTATGCTGGTGATGCTGCTGACTCGCGATATGGTGCGAAAGATCACCCGCACCGTCCAGCGACCCGACCAGGTCCTTTGCGAAGTCAACCGGGAACTGGGCTCGAATATCAAGCGGGGCATGTTTGTCACCATGTTTTTCGGTCTGCTGGACAAGGCGACCGGCAATTTCAGTTTCGCCTCGGCCGGACATAACCCGCTGGTTGTACTCAACGCGACCACGGGGGAGACCCGGCTGATCAAGACCAAGGGCTACCCGCTTGGGATGATGAAACCGGAGATGTTCGAGCAGCGAATCGAGCTGTCGGAAATCGTCCTCACGGCCGGTGACTGGGTGATACAATACACCGATGGTTTCAACGAGGCCCAAAACGAGGCGGGTGAAGACTTCGGCATGGACCGCTTCCTGCACCTGCTGAAATCAGCCCGAACACTTCGGCCGCATGATTTCGCCGGCGAAGTCCTGCGCAAGCACCAGCTCTTTGTCGGCAACGCCGCCCAATACGACGACATTACGCTGCTGGCGATGAAGTGGGGCGGGCAATCTGTCGATACAGTAACTAAGCCAGCTGAGGAACACGTTCGTGCCCACTGAGATGACCAGCAACAGCGCGGCCCTGTCGCTGCCGGGGGAATTGACCGGGGAAGCCATCGCTGCTTTCCAGTCCCGGCTCGACTACGCGTTGCGGGAAGGACCCGACGAGGTCGTGCTTGACTGTTCGCACCTGGTGCACGTCACCTCGAAAGATATTGCGCTGCTCTGGCAGGTCCATGAGCAGTGCACTTCCTCGGGGGTTGCCGTGCGGCTGGCCGCCATGTCGCCGTACCTGATCCGAATCCTGAAGACGCTCGATCTGTACGAGTACTTCAAACAGGATTCGAATGAAGTGCGTTCGGCGCTGATCGATGCCGTCCGTCCGGCCGGTGGCAGCGGCGAGGAGAGTATTGTAGATGTCTGCAGTGCCACCGATGAAAGTACGGCCGGGGCCATGGAAGCCTTCCTGCGCTTTCTCAACCGGCTCAAGCTGCCGCAGATCATCGAATTCGAGTTGCGAACCGTGTTTTACGAAGTCGTCACCAACATCCGCATGCACAGCGGCATCAGTCATGAAGACCCGATCGCGTTTTCAGTGGTTGCGTCACCGGCCCTGATCACCCTGCGTTTTGCTGACTCCGGGGCACCGTTTGATCCGACCGAGCATCGCAACGACGATACGCTGCGTACGGCCGCCACCGATGGTCGGACCCGGGGATTCGGGATCACCATGATTCACAAACTGGCCGATTCGGTGCGGTACGCTCGTGAAGGTGACGAGATAAACGTGCTCGAGATTACCAAAGGATGGAGTCGATAACCGTGGTACCCAGTGACTTGACACAGGAAATCGTGCGCGACGACACCCTCGTCATACGCACCGGCACCGCCCTCGACAATACCAACGCCCACGAGATGGTCGATATGATTTCATCGGCCCAGAACAAAGGCTTTCGCTTCATCGTGGTTGACATGACCGCGCTGGAGTTTCTCTCGTCGGCAGGCGTCGGTTCCATACTGGGTACGGTCGAGATATCGCGTGAAGCCGGCGGGGATATCATCCTTTGCCGGGTCTCCGAGCCGATCATGCATGTTCTGCAGGTGCTCGACCTGGCCGAATTCCTCACCATCAAACCGGACCGTCAGCAAGCGCTGACCGTCTGTGGAGTGACCGAGTAAGAGAGATGTCGACCCGGACCGAACAGATGCCGCTCAGTGCGGCCGCCCGCAGCCAGATGGTGGATAAGCAGATTCTGGCTCTTGATGCCCTGGCCAAGATGACCCGGCAGTTTGCCACCCGGCCGGACTTCGCGCACCTGGTGGAAGTCCTGCTGCTGACCATCTCCGGCCAGTTTTCGGTCACCAGTGCCTTCGTGCTGCTACGCAACCCGCGTTCGAACCAACCCGAACGGTCTTTCTACGGCGGCGCCGGCCGCTTCAAAAAGCATGGTGACCTGGCCAATCTTGGCGGCAGTTCGGCCGTAACCAGTTTCCTCGAATCCGGTGACGGCGCCTGTCGCGTGCGCGATATGGACACCAGCGGCGATTTGGTACGCCTCAAAGAGGTTCTCACCCGTACCAAGGTCGAAGTCATAGCGCCATTGTATCACGGCGACAGCCTCAGTGGTATTCTCGGGCTTGGTGGCAAGGTGGCCGGCAAGCCGTACGAAGATGTCGAGCTGTCGCTGTTGTCGATGCTGGCGGGGACGATCTCGCCGATGCTGGCCAGTTCGTATCTCTTCCTCGAAATCGCTCGACTGAACGAATGGTATCTGGACATCCTCGACAACGTGAAGCAGGGCGTGTTTGTCTTCGACGACAACGATCGCCTGACCAAGATCAATACAGCCGGTCGGCTTATCCTCAAGCATCTTCGGACGCCCTTGCATGAGGCCGACGAGCAGGATGCGCCGGAGCTGTCTACGGTTTTTGTCGACGATGTGTTCCCAGGCTGGGCCGCGCGCCTGATCCGTTCCCGGTCACTGCCCAGCGGCCGTGTCACCGAGGCGCTGGTCGCCTCGGGCAAGGACGCCGAGCGGATCTTTACGGTCAACGCCACCGTGATCAAGCGTGAGGATTCTTCGGATCTGGTCGTGACACTCGATGATATCACTGAGCAGAAAGAGACCGATCAGCGCATGTTTAATCTCGAGAAGTTCGCCGACAAGGGTGTCATGGCGTCGTCGATCTCGCATGAACTCAACAATTTTCTCGGCCTGATCCTGGGCGGTATCGAGATCTCGCAGATGAATCTGGCCCGGGGCAAAAACGAGAAGGTCGAAGCGACCCTCGAGAAACTCCGCGCCAACGTCGACAAGATGGAACGGTTCACCGCCGGCCTGATGGACTACACCCGGCTCGACACGAAAAAGAGCGAGGCCGATCTCAATACGGTTATCTCGGAAGTACTCTCGTTCGTCGCCATTCAGAAGAAGTTCAAGAAGATTGCGATTCAGGTCTATCCTGACAATACACTCCCCAGCTTCCCGATGGATACCGACCAGATCGCCCAGTTGTTGCTCAACTTCTGCAACAATGCCGCCGACGCTATTGCCGAGGCATGCCGGTCCAACGGCGAGATCTCGTTCCGGACCAGCCATGACGACGAAGCGGTGGTACTGACCGTCTCCGACAACGGCACCGGTATTCCGCCCGAGGTCGAAGAGCGACTGTTCAAAACACATTTGACCACGAAAGAGGGTGGCCACGGCTACGGGCTGGTCACCTGCGCCAAGATCATCCGCAATCACGGCGCCGAGGTATCGATAGACACCCGCGTCGGCCACGGCACGACCTTCACGGTGCGCTTCCCGCT
The DNA here is from genome assembly GCA_014727815.1 of candidate division GN15 bacterium. Lineage (GTDB taxonomy): Bacteria > Zixibacteria > MSB-5A5 > GN15 > FEB-12 > WJMS01. Next base: position 6,914 of record WJMS01000022.1, on the reverse strand, counting down.
CAATCCCGAATCACCCGATCAGCCTGCTCCCAGGCAAGAATAGGCTGATTCTTCAAGAGATCTGCTCGGAAAAGCCGACTACCACAGCCTGCCGCGGATTGTTGCCGTCCGGTCTAAATCATTACCGATCAAAATATAAGCCCGTCGCAAATGTATACGGTATAGTAGACTATTTTGGCCGACAAATAGTTACTTTTTTCACAACCGGTGACATTGCCGTGACAATTCATCCGGTTTGATTGCCGATACTCCCCACAGTTGAGATGAGCACGTAGTGTGGAGGGTAACAGCGGCGATGACATTCGGAATTATCGGCACCTCGATCTGGCAACAGAATCTTCCTCTCCTGGAACGACTTACCCTTGATCGCGAGACCCGTCAGGCGGACCTCGAGCGCTTGAAAAACGCCCTCGGGCTGACCGAACTGCTCTACCTGGCCACCTGCAACCGGGTCGAGGTTCTCTACGTGACTGAGCAGGAGGGCGCCGAAAGCCGCCTGCTACACCGCCTGATCGACTTTTTCTTCCGCGGCAAGCGGGAGATCTCGTTTTTCCCGAATGATTTCTACCATTTTACCGGCCGCGAAGCCATGACCCACTTGTTCCGGACGGTGGCCTCGCTTGAATCGCTGGTGGTGGGCGAAACCCAGATCACCGGTCAGTTCAAGCAAGCCTGGCAGGATGCCGCCCAGGCCGGCTTGTCCGGCCCGATGCTCGACAGCCTGGCCCAGGAAGCGCTGCGGGTGGCCAAGAAAGTCAAGCGCGAGACCGATCTGGGCACCGGCGCCCTGTCGATGGCGTCCCTGGCGGCCGAGAACCTCTACGGCCAGATCGGCACCCGTGAGAAATCGGTAGTAGCGCTGGTCGGCTCCGGCAGCATGACAATCAAACTGGCCAGGCAAATCGGCCAGTGGCCGCACACCAAGTTGATATTCGTCAACCGCACAGCGGCAAAGGCCGAGCAGTATGCCGAGGATTTTGGCGGCGCCGCTTACTCGTTAATCGACTTCATCGCCGACCCCCCGCAGGTTGACGCGATTATCACCGCCACTGCGGCGCCGCATCCGGTTTTTGATACCGCTTTTGCCGAGCGCCTGCCGGAAACCGATCACCCGGTCATCTGTATCGATCTGGCCATACCGCGCGATTTCGACAACGCCTGCCGCGGCCACCAGCGACTGTCGGTGGTCGATATCCCGGCCCTGAAATCGCGCGCCCAGGGTAACCTTCGCAAGAAGTTCATCGCCGCCGGGCAGGCCAACGAGATCATCAAGGAATCGGTCAACAAGTACCTGTCCGACCGAATTGAGGTGTCCCTCAAGCCGATCTTCCGCAACAGCTACCAGGAATCACTGGCCCTGGCCGAGAGAGCGCTTTCCGATCTTTTCGCCACCCGGTTGACATCGTTGAGCGACGAAGAGAAGGCGGCGGTTACGCGCACGGTTACTCGTCTGATCGGCCATTCGTCCTTCCAGCCGGTCAAGACACTCTCCGAAAACCTCGCCACACTGCGCAATGAGATCGGCCTGGACAAGATTCCCGTCGACACCAGGGTCGCCGGATGAGTCGGGTTCGCCCGATAGCCGAGACGGCACACCGGTGGCGGAACGGCTTGCGTTACGCCGGAAATTCTGCTATCCATGTCAATCCAGCTGCAGTTGACACCGATCCGGAACAGACGACCTTGCCCGCACGTTGTGCCCGATATGTGCCCCGGAAAGCAGGTGTCACCACGTATCAAAATCTTGCAGGTAAGGACATGAATCACACAGACAAATCGAAAGAGCTGATGGCTTTGGCAGCGGAGGTTACCCCCGGTGGGGTCCATTCGCCGGGCCGCGCGTTTAAGTCGGTCGGCGGTACCCCGCGCTTCATCGAGCGCGGTGACGGCGCCTGGCTGTATGATGTCGATGGCAACAAGTATGTCGATTTCTGCTGTTCCTGGGGTCCGTTGATTCTCGGCCACGGCGATCCCGAAGTTGTCAACGCGGTGAAAGACCAGATCGACCGCGGCATGACGTTCGGCGCCTCGACCGAACACGAATACAACCTGGCCAGCTTCATCACCGAACGGGTTGAACCGGTCGAGAGCATCCGCTTCGTCTCGTCGGGCACCGAAGCGGTCATGTCGGCCATTCGTCTCGCCCGGGGCTTCACCGGTCGTGATCTTATCCTGAAATTCGAAGGCTGCTACCACGGCCACAGTGATCACCTGCTGGTCAGCGCCGGTTCCGGTCTGGTCACGTTCGGCCAGCCGGCTTCGGCAGGCGTCCCCGAGGCGATAACCTCGCAGACAGCCGTTCTGCCGCTCGATGACGAAGATGCCCTGGAGACGTTCTTCGCCGAGTACGGCGACAAGCTGGCGGCGGTGGTGATCGAGGGTATCCCGGCCAACAACGGCCTGCTTATCCAGCGCCACGAATATATGCGCCTGCTGCGCGCCCTGACCGAAAAGCACGGCGCATTGCTGATTCTCGACGAGGTCATCACCGGCTTTCGGGTCGGGATGGGCGGCGCTGCCGCTTACTACGGGATCCGGCCCGACCTGATTACCTACGGCAAGATCATCGGCGGCGGCATGCCGGTCGGCGCCTTTGGCGGCCGGGCCGAGATCATGAACCAGCTCTCGCCACTTGGTCCGGTCTATCAGGCGGGGACACTCTCAGGTAATCCGGTGGCGATGGTGGCCGGATTGACCACGCTGAAGAAACTCGCCGATGGCGGCATTCATGCCCGGCTCGAAGAGAAAAACCGCAAGTTTGTCAGCAGTATCGTATCCCGTCTGAGCAACAGCACCGTCAATATCGCCGGGGTAGCCTCGATCTTCTGGATCGTCTTCCAGAAAGAGCTGCCGCGCACCGCCGCCGGTATCAGTACCGATGGTATCTCGCACTACAACCGCATGCACGAACAGATTCTCGACCGCGGTGTCTACCTGCCACCATCGGGCTACGAAGTCTGTTTTGTCTCGGCGGCGCACACCGATGAGATGCTCGAGCACACCGCCGACCTGCTGGTAGAAACGATCGGTCGGGAGGCGCACGCGTGGGCCTGACCGACAGCGCCTTTGTCAGGGCCTGCCGGGGCTGCAATGACGGTCCCATCCCGGTCTGGATCATGCGTCAGGCAGGCCGCTACCTGCCGGAATACCGGGCCGTGCGTGAGAAAGTCTCGTTTCAGGAACTGTGCCGTTCGCCGGAGCTGATCACCGAGGTTGTCAAACACCCGATCGCACGGTTCGACCTCGACGCCGCTATCCTGTTCTCGGATATCCTGACGATGCTCGAGCCGATGGGCATGCAGATCGATTTCCCCGAGGGCGGCCCGGTGCTGGCCAACCCGATCGAGTCGCCGGCCGATGTCGACCGCTTGCGTGATATCGATGTCGAAAAGGAGTTGTCGTTTGTACTGGCGGGCATCCGCGAGATCAAACGCGCTCTACCGGATAAACCACTGATCGGTTTTATCGGGTCACCGTTCACACTCGCATCGTACATGGTCCAGGGCAGCGGCTCGAAAAACTTCGCCCGGGCCAAACGCTTCCTGCACGAATATCCCGAGGCATCACAGAAGATGTTTGACCTGCTGGCCGACATCGCCGGGCGCTACCTTCGCGCGCAAATCGAGGCGGGCGCCGATGCCGTCCAGGTGTTCGAGAGCTGGGGTGGGGTGTTGTCGCGACGGGACTATATCGACTGGTCGGTGAAGCCGATCAATCGAATATTCGGCCATGTGGGCGACCTGCAGGCCCCCCGCATCCTGTTCGTCAATAACGTCGCCCCGTATCTCGATATCGTCAAAGAGGTCGACTGCGAAGTCATCGGGGTCGACTACCTGATCGAACTGGCCGAGGCAGCCCGGGCGCTGCCGGGCAAGTCGGTCCAGGGCAACCTTGATCCGTCGGTGCTCTTTGGTCCGGCCGATAACGTGCGGGCCGAGACCAAGCGTATCCTCGACAGCCTTGACAATCACAACCGGGTGATCTTCAATCTGGGTCACGGTATCGAACCGGAAACGCCGATCGAGTCGGTGCAGGCAATGGTCGACACCGTGCGAGCCTACAGGTAACGCTATGACAACTGCCACCAGTGCCACGTCGGTCCCGATCGACCTGCTGCGCAAGTATGACCGTCCCGGTCCACGCTACACCAGCTATCCGACCGCGCCGGTCTGGACGGATGCCATTGGCGGCGAGCATTACCGCGCCGCGCTGCAAAAAGCGTCCGAACAGAAAGATACCCCCCTGGCCCTGTACGTACACATACCGTTCTGTCGCACCCGCTGCTTCTACTGCGGCTGCAACACCTGCATTACGCGCAGCACCGACAGTGTCAGCGACTATCTCGACATGCTCGAACGCGAAATCGGCTCGGTGATGGCGTTGCTGGGCGAGCGTCGCAAGGTAAGCCAGCTTCACTTCGGCGGTGGCACCCCGACCTATATCGGCGAAGCCGGACTCGAACGGGTGATGCAGTCGCTGGAGCGAGAAGTGTCGTTTCCGGAAAATGCCGAGCTGTCAATCGAACTCGATCCACGCGTAACAACGATGAAGCAGCTCGACTACCTGGCCGCACACGGCTTCAACCGCGTCTCGATCGGCGTGCAGGAGTTTGACCCGACTGTCCAGGAAGCAATCGGCAGAATCCAGCCGGTTGACATGGTCGCCAAGCTGCTCGAGCGCAGCCGCCAACTCGAATTCGGCGGCATCAATTTCGACCTGATCTACGGCCTGCCGCACCAGACAGTCGAACGCTTCTCGGCCACGCTCGACACCGTGATCGCCATGCGGCCCGATCGCCTGGCGGTCTACTCGTTTGCGTACCTGCCCAAGTTCAAGTCACACCAGTCGCACATCCGTCCGGACGACCTGCCGGTCACCGAAGACAAGTATCGGTTGTTCGCCACCGCGATAGAAAAACTGACCGCCGCCGGCTATCGCCAGATCGGCATGGATCATTTCGCCCTGCCCGACGATGAACTGTCGCTGGCCCAGGCTGATGGTCGCCTGCATCGCAATTTCATGGGCTATACCGTGCAGGCCGCGCCGGAGATGATCGGGGTGGGGATGTCATCGATCGGCTATGTCGACCACACCTTCTTTCAGAACATCTCCAGCCTCGACAGCTACAAAGAGGCGATCGCCCGCGACGGCCTCGCCATCTATCGCGGCAAGGCGCTGAGCGACGATGATCTTGTCCGGCAGTATGTTATCACCGCCCTTATGTGCAACTTCCGGCTCGATTACGACGCTCTCAAAGACCGTTTCGGTGTGGACTACCGGGAAACCTTCGCCGAGGAGCACGCCGGCTTGCGGGAGTTTTTCGATGATAACTTCCTTCGCGAGACCGACAGCGGCCTCGAGATAACGCCGCTCGGGCGGACATTTGTGCGCAATATCGCAATGACCTACGATGCCTACCTGGCGGGCGGCGACAACAAGCCAACCTTTTCGCGAACCATCTGAAGAAACGTCTGGGGCTATGCACACGAAGACCTGCGCTATCCTGCTCGCCATGGGCGGGCCCGACAACACCGGCAACGTCCGCGAGTACCTGTACAACATCTTCTCCGACCGCACGCTCATCCGACTGCCCGGCGGCCCACTGCTGCAGAAGCCGTTTGCACTGATGATCTCCAATCTGCGCAAGAAGAAGGTACAGCAGCATTACGATCTTATCGGTGGCGGCTCGCCACTGCTGCGCTGGACACAGTCGCAGGCCGATCAGATCGCCGAACTGCTCGGCGATGACCTGCCGGATTTTCGCGCTTACGTCGGCATGCGTTACTTCCGACCGAGTATCGAACAGGCGGTGAAGCAGGCGTACGAAGACGGCTGCCGCCGGCTGGTCTTTTTACCGATGTATCCCCAATACAGCCTGGCCACGACCGGCTCGTCGTTTGCGGTCGCCTCGAAGGCCGTCAAGCGCTATCCCGATCTCGACACGGTCTTCATCAAGGATTTCCACAACCATCCCGGCTACATCGAGCTGCTGCGCACGTATATCAATGACAACATCCGGGGCGATGAGACCCTGCTTTTTTCGGCGCATTCGCTGCCGCAGAAGTTTGTCGACGAGGGCGATCCCTATGTCGACCAGGTGTATGAAACCGCGCGACTGGCCGCGGGCGACCGGGAATACGTCGTCGCCTTCCAGAGCCGCACCGGTCCGGTAACCTGGGTTGGTCCGGATACGGTCGATGAGACCAAACGGCTGTTACGTGAACGCGAGGGCGGCTTGTTTGTCGTGCCGATCGCCTTTGTCTGCGACCATATCGAAACACTGTACGAACTCGATATCGAGTTGCCCCAGGTAGTCGGCGGCGACGCCGGCAAACGCTTGCGGCGGATGCCGATGTTCAACGACGACAGTCTCTTCGCCGAGGCGCTGGCCGATCTCATTCGTGAAAGGGCAGGCAGCCGTGTCGGCTCATGATGTCGTCATTGTCGGCGGCGGTATCTCCGGCCTGAGCGTCCTGCACTATCTGCGCACCCGACAGCCGGATCTCTCGGTCGTGTTGCTCGAGACGGAGACGCGACTCGGCGGGACCATCGGTACCGATCATATCGATGGCTACTCTTTCGACTGGGGCCCCAACGGCTTCCTCGACCGCGAACCACTGACCCTGCAGTTGTGCGAGGAACTCGGCCTGCAGGCCGATCTCGAGCGCGCCGGCGACAGCGTGAGCAATCGCTTCATCGTGCGTGGCGGCAAACTCCGACCGGTGCCGATGTCACCACCGAAGTTCTTCGCCTCGAGCATCCTGAGTCCCAAGGGAAGACTTCGGGTGATGATGGAACCGTTTGCAGCGAAACGGCCGGCTGATACCGACGAGTCCGTCTACGACTTCGCTTCTCGGCGGATCGGTCGCGAGGCAGCTGACTACCTGGTCCAGCCGATGGTCTCCGGTGTCTAT
>WJMS01000207.1 GCA_014727815.1 candidate division GN15 bacterium | reverse complement strand
TCAACCGGCTGATGACTGACTCCGCCACCGGCGCTATCCAGCTCGATGACGAGCAGTATTATGCGCCGGGCTATGGGATAGTCAAGCGCCGCACCGATGATATGCAGTCGGAAGATCTCTGGGAGCTGATCGACTTCAACACGCCGGACTGACCGGTTCACAGGTCATTCAATCGCTTCCGGTACTCCGATGCCTGCGTGCGGATCGCCGCCTGCTCCGACTCGCTCATTTTGTCCCACACCCGGTACATCTGCGCGATTCGAGGGTTATTGCCCAGTTTATCACGATTGCGGTCGTAGAAATCCCAGTACAGGCTGTTGAACGGACAGGCCCGTTCGCCGTGTTTGACCTTGCGATCGTAATAGCAGCTCTTGCAGTAATCGCTCATCTTGTGCATGTAGTTGGCCGATGACACATACGGTTTCGAGCCGACCACGCCGCCATCGGCGTACTGACTCATTCCCCGGGTATTGGTAATCTCCACCCATTCGAACGCATCGATATATACCCCCAGATACCAGGCATCTACCCGGTCCGGATCCACTCCCGCCAGAAGCGCGAAATTGCCGGTCACCATCAGCCGCTGAATATGGTGCGCGTAGGCATACTCCAGTGACTGACCGATCGCATGCCGCATGCAGTTCATGTTTGTCTCGCCGGTCCAGTAGTACTCGGGCAGGTCGGCGCTGTGATCGAAGTAATTCCGCGACGCATACTCGGGCATCGCTGCCCAGTAGATCCCCCGCATATACTCCCGCCAGCCAAGAATCTGGCGCACAAACCCCTCGATCTGTGCCAGGTCAATCCGCTGCGTGTTGTCCTGCCATGCCTGCCCTGCCCGCTCGATCACTTCAAGCGGCGAGAGCATTTTGGTATTGAGCGCAAACGACAACCGACTGTGAAACAACGACCAGCTTTCGGTCGTCATGCTGTCCTGGTAGCGGCCGAAATACGGCAGACAGTGCTCGACGAAGTGCCTCAGGACAGCCATCGCCTGCTGACGGTTGACTGGCCAGATCAGCTTCTTCAGGTCGATCTCGCCGAATGTCGACACTCCGGCCTTCTCGAGCATCGCCACGATATCGGAAACATCGTTACGAAACGTCTTCGGCGTGGGGACCGGCACTTTGCCGTCATAGCGGTTGCGATTCTCGACATCGTAGTTCCACTTCCCGCCAACGGGCTTGTCGCCTTCCATCAAGATATCATGCTTCCGGCGCATCTCGCGGTAGAACGACTCCATCAGGTACTGCTTTTTGCCGGTAAAGAAGTCCCGAACCTCATAGCGCCCGGTCAGGAAATGCTCGGTATCAACCACTGCGGTCGGTACCGGGAGCGACTTTGCCAGTTCCGCCAGGTGCCGGTCAACCCGGTACTCATCGGGACAGAGATACTCAAAACGGTCACACGTCTCGGACTTAAGCAGGCGCTGAATATTATCCGCGAAACTCTGCTGGTTGCGATCATCGTCGAGTGTCAGGTAGACCACCCGATGACCGCGTTTCTCGAGCCACGTCGCAAACGACCGCATGGCAGCGAATATCGCCGCAACCTTCTGTACGTGATGTGTGACATAGTCGGTCTCCGACCGGATCTCCATCAGGACATACGTCACCGACTGATCAACGGTCGCAAACCACGAGTGTTTGTAGTTGAGCTGATCGCCGAGGATCAGCCGAAGAGTACGATTTGGCGCCACGTAGATTGCCCTCTTTCCCCGCTAGAACCGCGTGCCGGGTTCGGTTGTGCCGCCCCGCGAACATTCCTGCCATTCACCGGTTGCAGGAATAGCAGCCACCATGTAGATTGGGCGCATCGTGTACGATTTATCACACCCAGCGAGGAGACGTATGGAATACCGCAAGTTAGGCAAATACGGCATCAAGGTGTCCGAGATTTCGATCGGCGGATGGTTGACCTATGGCAAGTCAGTCGACAAAGACATGACCAAAAAAGTCATCCACCAGGCGGTCGATCTCGGCATCAACTATATCGATATCGCCGACATCTACGCCCGCGGCCAGTCCGAGAAATACATTGGCAAAGCGATCAAGGACATGAACCGCTCCGATCTGGTCATCGCCAGCAAAGTCTTCTGGCCCATGTCGGAGAATGTCAACGACCGCGGCCTGTCCCGCAAACATATCATCGAATCGATCGACAAGTCGCTCAAGCGCATCGGCACCGACTATCTCGACCTCTATTTCTGCCACCGCTTCGATCCCGATGTCGAAGTCGAAGAAGTTGTCCGCGCCATGGACGATCTCGTTCGTGCCGGCAAAGTGCTCTACTGGGGAACCTCGGTCTGGGAAGGCGAGCAGATCGACAGGGCCGTCGACGAGGCCGACCGCTTCCTGGCCCACCGCCCGGCGGTCGAACAGCCGCGCTACAACATGATCGACCGGCATATCGAATCCGAGATCTTCCCGACTGTCGAAAAGCACGGCATGGGGCTGGTAGTCTGGTCACCGCTGGCCCAGGGGCTGCTCACCGGGAAGTACAACGATGGTGTCCCCGAGGGTACCCGTGGCGGCGACACCGAATGGCTCAAAAACGACCTAACCGATGATAACATCGAAAAAGTCCGGCAGCTCACCGAGATCGCCGATGAGATGAACATTTCGGTCGCGCAGCTTGCGCTCGCCTGGGTGCTGATCCATCCGCAGGTCTCCAGCGCCATCACCGGCGCCACCAGACCCGAACAGGTCGAACAGAATGTCGCTGCCGCCGAGGTCAAACTCGACCAGGCCACCATCGACCGAATCGAGGGTATCCTGTCCGGCGAAAAAACCAAAGCCTGAAATCGATAGACGAGCAGGTCAGGCAGCTTGCCCGCCTGACAAGCCCTCCGCCGGGCGTGGCGTACGTCCCCGTGCGCCACGCCTGCCGCGGCTCCAACACACTAAACTACCCTGCCCGTACTCATTGCCACCGCGCGTTCCGTCAGATGCTGGCGAGTCGGTCGCTGAAGGCGACCAAACGAGCGACATCCGACGGTCCCGCCTTCTCCAACAAATGTGATTGACCTCCTCACTCCCCGAACCCTTCTTGCCTCTATCTAATCCATAACCCGGAGACAGGGGAATGCCACCATGTTCCGCAAAATCGATGACTTCAAAACCACCTGGGAACGTGAAATCGAATTCACCCGCAAAGTGTTCGATGCCCTCACCGACCAATCGCTCGAACAGCCAATCGCCGACAACCACCGCACCCTCGGCCACATCGCCTGGCACATCGTCATCACCATCCCCGAGATGACCGGCCGCACCGGACTCAAATTCACCGCCGTCGCCGAACACGACCCGATACCAAAGTCTGCCGCCGAAATCGCCACCAAATTCCAGGCCGCCGCC
>WJMS01000206.1 GCA_014727815.1 candidate division GN15 bacterium | reverse complement strand
TAATGGTTCAGGCCGGCATCGAACTCCCGCAGCAGCAGATCCGGATCGTTGTCACATCGTTCGCGGAGAAATCTCTCGAAGGCGGCCTGTGATCCCAGCGAGGATACATCAGCCAGTGAAATCATACATCAATCATCACAAACGCGATTTCGCGATCGCCGGTGAATACGGACAGTCGGTAACGCCCGGCAGCCACATCATCAAATCGAAACAGATGATGCGTGTCGGCCTCAGTACGATAACGACGTTTTCCCTTGCGGAGCACCACCGTCAACGCTTCCTCCGATGATCGGCCGGCAACCTGACCGACCAGCTCGTAAGCGCTCGGTGAAATCGGATACAACGCCAGGCTTACCTCTGCCTCCTCGAAGCGATACCGAACCTGCCGGGTGTCCACCGCCGCCGGTCGAACGCCCTCCGGTAACGGCAGCACCGAGGAATCAAACACCAGTACCCCCATCCGGGGATCATCGGCCTGCCGCCGCGCGATGAAGTCGGCAATGATCTGCGCCGACATCGTCCGGGCAGCCTCGCGCAACCGGTCGCCATGAGCGCCCGACTTCTCCGAGTCGAGCTGGCGAATTACCTGCAGCAACTCGGCCGCTTCGCTGTCGGACGCAAGCAGCCGACGAGCCGCTTCAGCCTCGGCCTCGCTCGCCGTCCCTCTCTCGAAGGCCAGCAGAAGTGCTATCTTTTCCTGACGTGTCTTCATACTGAGCACCACTATCGAGGAGTAACCAACCCCCTCATTTGATACCTGGTTTTCATAAGTCCTTGCTATAGCGCAGCAACATGCGCTTCAACTTGGCCAGGGCTCGCGCCCGGGTCGGGCCGATCGATGCTACCGGGATCCCCACCCTCCGCGAAACCTCCTGGTAGGTCGGCTCCGATTCATCGAGAAAGAGGGCCTTTATCAACAGGTATTCCTTGTGAGACAGTCGCCCCAACGCCTGCATGAGAATCTCCGCCTGATCGGCGGCCTCCAGCGTCGCCTCCTGCTCCGCCTCACTTACCGTCAGACTCTCCCATACCTGATCATCAACCGAATCGGCAAACAAACGGCTTCGCCGATAATGAGACAGGACTTCATGGCGTGTGATGCTGGCCGTATACCCGAACAACTTGTCCGGCGATCGAAGTTGATGGAGACTGTCCAGAAGAAGATAACACACCTGACCGTAAATGTCGAGCGCCTCCTCCTGGCTCAGTTTCATCCGCCGACAGACCGACAGAATCACCGGCGTGACCAGATCGATCAGCTCCTGCCAACCGGCCTGGTCGTCGGCGCGACACCGCTCGACCAGTTCCGCCAGATACGTCTTTCGCTCTCCTGCCATGCCCTGCCTGTTCGTGTCAACTCGCTTGGTCGAATTGATGCCGCAATCCGACTATGCCCCGACCCGCTCCGCCTGTCGCCGCGTCCACTCCTGCATACGTACCGCGAGCAGATCCAGCGGAAGGCACCCCGCTCCCAGCAACTCATCGTGAAAACCACGGACATCAAATGCATCACCGAGCCGCTCCTCGGCCTGCCGACGCATCTCCTTTATCCGCAACTCCCCGACCTTGTACGCCAGCGCCTGTCCCGGCCAGACCAGGTAACGGTCGATCTCCACTCCGATATCATGAAGTGACTTGCTCGAGTTATCCCGGAAAAACCCAATCGCCTCATCCCGGCTCCAGCCCTTCCAATGCATCGCCGGATCGACCACCAGCCGGATCGCCCGCCACATCTCATAAGTAAGCTGGCCGAATCGCGAGTACGGGTCAGTGTAAAACCCCATGTCGCTGCCGAGACTCTCGGCGTACAGCGCCCAGCCTTCACCATACGCGGTTATCCAGCCCTGACGGCGGAATTCCGGCAGCCCGTCCAATTCCTGCATCAACGCGATCTGCAGGTGATGTCCCGGTACCGCTTCATGCAGCGACAACGCCTCCATCTCCCACGTCGGCCGCGATTTGAGGTCGTACGTGTTGACGAAGTAATAGCCCGGCCGCATCCGCGATCCCGGCTGATAGTACGCCGTGGTCTGCGACTTCTCACTGTACGCAGGGATACGGACAACCCCGTACGGCAACCGGGGCAGCGTACCAAACAGCTTCACCAGTTCCGGATCAGCCCGCTTGGCAATATCGCGATACGCCGTCACCAGGTCCTCGGCCCGCTCGAAAAAGAACTGCGGATCGGTCCGGAGAAATTCGCAGAAGGCATCGAAGTCACCACTGAAACCGGTCTCAGAGATGATCTCATCCATCGCCGCCCGAATCCGCTTCACCTCGCTCATCCCCAGATCGAAGATCTCGTCGGGCGTCATATCGGTTGTGGTCTCACGGCGAACCGCAAAGCGGTACCAGTCGCGACCATCCGGCAACTCCGACCACCCCCCACTCTTCCGGCAACCCGGCAGGTAGTCTTTCTCGGCAAAGTCACGCAGTTGTTCAAACGCCGGCGCCACGCGCTCCCAGTAGATCGAAACCGCATCCTCACGAAACGCCTCCGGCACTGCCATGGACTGGCCATGCAGAAACGAAAGGATCGGCGAGTCCGTCGGCTCATTAGTCACCTGGGCCGCAATCTGCCCCGGCACGTCGTTCAGACAAACGCCCGGCGGTGTCACCCCGTCCTTCAGCCCACGCTGCAAAAGCGCTATCGTCTGCTCGATCAGCTCCGGCAGCCCCCGCAGCCGCGCCAGGATCGCGTCGCGCTGTTCCGGCCGCCCCAACGGCATCATCCCCAGCAGCCGCGGCGCCTCCTGCTGCACCCCGTGCATCTGGGTCATCGGC
>WJMS01000205.1 GCA_014727815.1 candidate division GN15 bacterium | reverse complement strand
TGGGAATACAAGCTGCAATGGATGAAACGCCTGCGCGACAAACTCGACCGCGACTTTGCAACAGACCTTCCACTGCTTCTGTGCGGCGACACCAATGTTGCTATCGATGATGCCGATGTTGCCAACCCGGAGAAATGGTGCAAGTCGGTGCTGTGCGCGCAGCCGGCCCGCGATGCCCTCGCGAGCATCATCGACTGGGGTTTGACCGACGTCTTTCGAGTAAAAAACCCCGTCGGCGGCATGTACAGCTGGTGGGACTACCGTCAACTCGCTTTTCCGAAAGGCGATGGTCTCCGGATCGACCACATCCTTGCCAGCCCGCCTATTGCCGACAAATGCACCTCGTCGGAGATCGACCGCGACGAGCGCAAGGGCAAACAACCCTCCGACCACGCCCCGGTCATCGCGGTGTTTGATGTGAGCCCCACTACGCCGTCACCCTGGGCCCCATAGCTCCGTCACCCTGAGCCTGTCGAAGGGTGAGGGAGGACACTGTCGTGCTTCGACAGGCTCAGCACGACTGGTGTTAGCTCAGCATGATCGGGGGTGATCTCAGCACGACTGAGAGTGATCAGTAACTGTAGGGCAGAACCCGAGTGCGAAGCACGAAGCGGTTCTGCCGTTTCACTGATGAGCTCCACCCGCTACAAAAACCGCTTCACCAGCTTGTGCCCCACCTGAAGTGAGTTTGTAAACGGCGCAACGAATGACAGGTGGGACGGCTTCGAACCAACCCCTTGAACTTCTCCCGCCTGCCACTGTTTCACCCACAAACGCATCACCACCAACAAGGAGCCAGATCAGATGACTCGATATCTCGCTGCCGCCGTCACCCTGCTGCTCATCCTCCCGATTGCCGTCCACGCCGACACCTTCACGCCCGATCCAACCACCGAACCACTCGGGATTGCCATGGAAAACTATGCCTACCCCGACACCCTGCATTACCTGCCGCTGACCATTCAGGGCTACGATGTTCGCATGGCGTACATGGATATCCGCCCGACCGCCAAGGCCAACCGTGGCACTATCGTCCTGATGCACGGCAAGAACTTCTTCGGCGCCTACTGGGAAGAGACAATCGACTTCCTCGCTTCGCGCGGCTTCCGTGTGATCGTACCCGACCAGATCGGATTCGGCAAATCATCCAAGCCCCCGATCCACTACAGCTTCCACCTGCTGGCATCGAACACAAAGAAGCTGCTCGAGCAACTGGGTGTCGACAGGGCCGCGGTGATGGGGCATTCGATGGGCGGCATGCTGGCGACGCGGTTTGCGCTCATGTATCCCGAGACTGTCACCCGCTTGATCCTCGAAAACCCGATCGGCCTCGAGGATTATCGCTACAAGGTGCCGTACACGCCAATCGAGAAGGCCTTTCAAAATGTCATGAACTACACCGAGGAGGGGATTCGCTCATACCAGAAGACCTACTATCCCGAGTGGCGCGAGGAATACGAAGAGTACGTGCAGGTGCACTATCGCTGGACCCTGAGCGGTGAATACCCGCGGCTGGCGATGGCTTCGGCGCTGACCTTCCACATGGTCTACCAGCAGCCGGTCTGCCACGAATTCCACCTGCTCCAGATGCCGACCCTGCTCGTGATCGGACAGGAAGACCGCACCACCCTCGGGCGAGGGCAGGTTTCCGATGAAGTCCTGGCGACATTGGGGCAGTATCCGGAACTGGGGAAGAAGACCGCCGAGGCTATCCCGAACGCAACCTTGGTTGAATTCGATGGTGTCGGCCACATCCCGCATTTCGAGGTGACCGAGAAGTTTCACGAGACGATCATCGACTTCCTGTCGCAGTAAGCGCGCGCTCAGTCGATCTTTTTCAGGTTGGCCGAAAACGCCATGATGGCGCCGGTGCTGTCCGGTCCGGAGACCTCGATTACGAGGCTGTCCGATTCGATTCGATGGTAGACCAGTTTGGTCGGAAAGTCATGTTCGGGGTTTTCGAACACGGCCCGTCGGGTTTCGGGATCGTGTGACGTCAGCGCAAAATTGACACTTTGCCGTCCCGCCGGATATGGCGTCACCACAACTTCGCCCTCGATCGCATGGAATCGCTCGAACTCGATATAGGCCGGACGGTTGGGGAGAAACTCCTTGCTCATCCCGAGCACCTGGCCACCCTCGGGTGAGCTATAGCGCGCTTCGAAAATGTTGTCACCCAGCGTTCCCCGCCAGGTACCCTCGAGCCAGTGCAACCCGGTCACGCCGCGCGGGCCGGAAAAACCGGTCGCCTGCTGCGCCATCGGCGAGATTACAAACAGTGTCGTTCCGGCGGCGCCCAGGACCACGAGCGTCGCGGCCACCAGCACCGCTGTCCGGATACCCTGTTTCCGCTTCAGTCTGCTTCCCGTGTGCATATCATGACCTCATGTGTTGACAGATGGTGCGATCGTCTACTGATGGTACAGTGATGACTGGCTGACTCAGTATACGTAATCAGCGCTTTCGACGCGAGAGGGATCACGGGATGAGTCGGCTTTCACCAAAATCAAGCGTTGTGAAATCGGGCCGCTCACCGTCGACCGCCTCCAGCGCCTCGGAGAGTTCCTCCACCGCCTGATACTGACCATCAGTCCCCAGTTCAAACGTCCCGAAATGGATGCCGATACTTCGTTCCGCCCGGAGGATTCGGTGTGCCTCGACCGCCTCGGCCGGCGACAAATGTACGTCGCGCATGAACCACCGCGGCAGATACGAGCCGATCGGCAGCAGCGCCAGTTGAATCGGTCCGAACCGCTCACCGATCTCGGCGAAGTGCGGCCCCATGCCGCTGTCGGCTGCAAAATAGACATTGCCCGATCGTCCCGTCAGCATACAACTCATCCAGAGCGTACACAACCGGTCGCTCGTGCCGCGCCCGGAGAAGTGCTGTGACGGCAGGCTGTGAAGCGCCAGATCATCGCTCAGCCGGATCACATCACCCCAGTCCATTTCTTCTACCCGCGACAAACCGGCCAGGTTGAGCAGCAGCTTGTTGCCGAGACTGGTGATAATCCGCGCCTGCGGGTGATCGACATACAGACGCTTCAACGTCGGCAAATCGAGATGATCGTAATGATTGTGGCTGACGATGATGACATCGAGCGGCGGTAAATCCTCAAACGCCACGCCCGGCGCCCGTACCCGCTTCGGCCCGGCAAACGACACCGGACTGCACCGCATCGACCAGATCGGATCGGTCAGGATATTGAGACCCTCCATCTGGATCAGCACCGTTGCGTGGTTGACGAAGGTCACGCGAAGTTCACCGGTGTGTAGCCGCTTCGGTGGCGGCGGGTATGCCCGGTTCTCGGTCCATTTCGACCAGTCACCGCGTTTGCTGAGCCACATGAAGCGGAAGAAATCGGCGAAACCCTTCGGCGCCGCCGGGCGCGGATTGATAAAGTGATGGCCATCGAAATGATCGCTGACCGGGCCGGTGTATTTTGGGGCGGAAAACACGTCTGGAATCATCTCTCTCGCTGTTGTCGTATACATGGAGTAACTGCAAGGGCGACAGTGCGGTTCCGCGATTGCCGTCAATGAGAGTGAACTCCCTGAAGCCGCCGGTGTTATCAGGTACGCGGGAGGCAGGTAGCCCGAATTCCGGAAATCACCATGTTGAATGAAAAGTTCTTCGTTTATTTCTATCCTGACAACGATGACGGCGTGTCCGACCTGATCGAACGCTCCAACCAGCACGGCCTCGACCTGACCGTAGTCAACCTGGCCGAAGAACCGGATCAGGAACCGGCCACGCTCGAGTGGACCGACCATGACCGCAGCCGCTATCCG
>WJMS01000204.1 GCA_014727815.1 candidate division GN15 bacterium | reverse complement strand
GATCGACGAGATCCATGACTTCCGCATGAGTATCGGCGGCAAGGTCAAAGCCGAGCAGTTGCGCCAGACCGGCGCGGAGATATGTATCGCCCCCTGTGCCAACTGCAAAAAGCAACTCAAGGAACTGGTCGAATACTACGAGATACCGTGCCGGGTGATGGGTCTGCACGACCTGATTCTCAAGGCTATCAATATCCCGGGCGGCAAGTCGCCGCAGGAGCGCAAGGAAGAGGCGGCGATGTTCGAGATGTAGCGACACCGCGCCGTATCGTTCGGAGGAGTGAGGATGGAACACTGGATAGATTTCGCCAAGGGGCCGCTGTTTGCCCTGACTTTCATGATCATGTTGCTCGGGCTGCTTCGCCTGGTGGTGATCCAGGTCTACAGTCTGTTGACCGGGAAGGGGCGTCGGTTGCGCAATGCGCCGTGGCGCAAGATCCTGGGCGAAGCGGCCAGCTGGATTGTCCCGGTCAAACACCTGATCCCGGGGACCAAAATCTTCTCGATCGTGTCCTTTACCTTTCATATCGGGATAATCCTGGTGCCGCTGTTTCTGGCCGACCACATCGTACTGTGGGAGCGCTGGCTGGGGATCAACCTGCCGCAGATCGGTTACGGGCTGGCCGATTTCCTGACATTGTTCACGATCGCATGTATCATCGTCCTGTTCGGTTTTCGCATACTCTCACCGCGGCTTCGGGCGATGAGCATGCGATCCGACTATGTCCTCCTGCTGCTGGTCTTCTTGCCGTTCGCAAGCGGCTTTCTGGCGTCACACCCGACCTACAATCCGTTGCCGTGGGACGTGATGATGCTTACGCACCTGCTCAGCGCAGAGTTGCTGTTTGTGGTTATTCCATTCACCAAGCTGGCCCATATCGTACTCTTCTTCTTCGACCGCATCTCCGGTCTGCACTGGCAACTTCGGCCGGGCGCCGGCGACCGGGTGGCGGAAGCACTCTATGGCGAGGAGGCACGCGTCTGATGTATGCCCTGTTGGTAGATGTAACGAAATGCACGGCATGCGAGCAGTGTGTGGCGGCATGTGTCCGTGAGCACGGACTGGACCGGTGGCAGGCCGAACACGATCGTGCCACCACCCGCGACGGGCTGTCATCGCACCGACTGGTGTCGATCCAGGATGTTGATGACGGGCGGTTTGCACGAAAAAGCTGCATGCACTGTCTGGAGCCGAGTTGTGTCTCGGCCTGTCTGGTCGGTGGGCTGACCAAGTCGGCCGACGGACCGGTCCTGTATGACCGGGACAAGTGTATCGGCTGCCGCTATTGTATGCTGGCCTGTCCGTTCCAGGTGCCGCGCTACGAGTGGGACAAGACGCAGCCCTTCATGGTGAAGTGTGACTTCTGTCCCGATCGATTGGCCCGGTCGGAACCACCGGCCTGTGTCGCGGCCTGCCCCCAGGGGGCGTTGTCATTTGGCACGCGCGAGAAGATGCTGGGAGAAGCGCGGGCGCGTATCGCACGATCGCCGCGACGATACGTGGATCACATCTGGGGCGAGAAGGAGTTTGGGGGAACATCGGTCCTGTATATCGCCGATGTTGACCTGGCGTCGCTCGGCTGGCCGTCTCCGGAGCCGCCACCGATACCGTCGCTGACCGAGGATCTGGTGCACAAGACGCCGTTTATCGGGTTCGGGGTCGGGCTGGGTCTGATCGCGCTGAACTGGATTGTCAAGCGTCGCAACCTGCTCAACAGTGAACGTCAGAAGCTGGCCGAACAGGACCGCGAGGAGATCTGGCGGCCGGGAGATGAAGAGTATGACTGATCGCACGCGCGTAACCAAGGACATCCTCTGGGCCCTGGCGTTGGCCGGGCTCGTGGCGGCTATCCTGCGTCTCTGGTTCGGCCTGGGGGCGACCACTGCACTCTCCGATGCCGTCCCGTGGGGGCTGTGGAAGATCCTCAACATGGTCGGTGGCGTGGCGCTTTCCACCAGCGGCTTCACGGTCGGCTTCCTGGTCTATGTGCTGCGTATCGAACGATTCAAGCCGTTCATGAAGCCGGCGATACTGATTGCGTTTCTCGGCTACGGCTGTTCCTGCCTGGCGCTGCTGTTCGATATCGGTCTGCCGCACCGCTTCTGGCATCCGATTGTGATGTGGAATATCAACTCCTTCCTCTTCGAGGTCTTCTGGTGCGTGATGCTCTATTTCACGGTGACGGCAATCGAACTGGCGCCGCTTTTCCTCGAGAAACTGAAAGCCGCCAAAGCCGTACGTTTCCTGCACCGGATCGCGGTCGGCGTGGTGATAATCGGTATCTCGCTGTCGAGTTTGCACCACTCGTCACTCGGTTCGCTGTTCCTGGTCACCCCCCAGCGGCTGCATCCGCTGTGGTACACGCCGTGGCTGCC
Organism: candidate division GN15 bacterium; assembly: GCA_014727815.1. Lineage (GTDB taxonomy): Bacteria > Zixibacteria > MSB-5A5 > GN15 > FEB-12 > WJMS01. The sequence goes on along the minus strand of WJMS01000204.1, from coordinate 2,339 downwards.
GCTGCTGTTTATCGTGTCGGCAATGGGGGCGGGGTTGATGGTGGTGGTGTTGATCCGTATCCTCTGGGCCCGCTGGTACGATCCCACGAGCGTGTTTGGTCTTCCGGCTGCCCGGAGACCATCGGTGACGGCCGTGTCCAACGGAGGATCGGTCTCTCCGTACGACCGCGGACCGGAAGGACCGCAGTTCCCGGCGATCCGCTCGATGGCATCGATTGCCGGGAGCATTCTTGCGGTGTATGCGGGTCTCAAACTGCTCGATCTCCTGCTGTATGGAGGTTGGACATCGCTGATGGCCGGGACATGGGAGAGCTGGCTGTTTCTCGGTGAACTGGCTCTGACTGCGCTCATCCCGGCGGTGCTGATGGCCATACCGCGAGTGCGGCGGTCGCCGGCCGGGGTCGCGATAGCAGCCGGCAGTGCGGCGCTGGGCCTGGCGATGAATCGACTGAGTGTCGGTATATTCGGTTACTTTCATGATATCGGCGCCATCTACTTTCCCTCGCTGGTTGAGTGGGCGGTCGCGCTCGGTGTCGTTGCCGCCGCCGGTCTGGTGCTGTTCTGGGTGGGTGAGCATTTCCCGGTGTTTGGCGAGCGTCCCCCGGTCAGCCGTTCAACTGCCGGGCTGTTTCAGCTGTCTTACGGCAGTCTTCGTCAACTCTGGAAGACTGCCCTGACCAACAGTCTGCACCGCGTGACATACGTCGCCGTCTTCATCATCCCGGTAGCCTTCATCCTCATGTATCCGCCGTACCGTGCCGACAGCTCCCCGGCCGATCCAATCAGGCCGGCTCGCGGTGTTGACATCGAACGGACCGTGCTCGAGATCGATGGTGATCACGGTGGCGTGATGACCCGTTTCGCCCACGCCGAGCATCAACAGCGACTGGGCGACTCCGCCTCCTGCGTGTTCTGCCATCATGTCTGCTTACCCGGCGACAAATCGACCCCGTGTTCGCGCTGCCATCGCCGGATGAATCAGGCGACCTGTATATTCGAACACGACTTCCATACGAGGGCGGTTGCGGAGAAGGAGGAACTGGGCGGGATACATCCGGAAAACCATTCCTGTATGCATTGTCACGGCGAGAGCGGACTGGAGTCGCCCACAACCGCCAGGAGTTGCCTTGACTGTCATAAGGAAGACATGTACCCCATGCAGGCCGCTTCGCAGGCGGAAGATCTCATGCATGCGATCTCGTTTCGGGAGGCGATGCACCGGACCTGTGTGGCATGTCATGAGCGGTCGATGCTGGTCTTCAACCGGCCGGACCTCAGTGAGTGTCGCACGTGTCACCAATCGCTCCAGCCGAGACAACCGCAGGAGAGCACCATGGCGCACCGCGGTGGGGAAGGTTTGGGGCCGATGTGAGCGGGTCCGGGTCGACAGCGAAGTATACCTACGGGCCGGTCCCGTCGCGCCGCCTGGGGCGTTCGCTGGGCGTCAGCCTGATTCCCCATAAGACCTGCAGCTATTCCTGTGTGTACTGTCAACTGGGCCGCACCCGCCATCCGATTGCAGAACCCGCCTCGTTCGTACCGCGCGACCGGGTGGTGTCGGAAATCGGCGAGCGCATGGCCGTTACGTCGCCGGATTTTATAACCTTTGTTGGCGATGGTGAACCGACTCTCAGCAGTGACCTTGGCTGGTTGATCGACACGTGCAAATCGCGCTGGTCGGTACCGATCGCGGTCATTACCAACGGCTCGCTGCTCTTTCGCGAGGACGTGTGCGAGCGACTGCACGATGCCGATGTCGTGCTGCCGTCGCTCGATGCTGGTGATCCGGAGACGTTTGCGCGCATCAATCGGCCGCACCCGGAGCTCGATTTCGATACTGTCGTGTCCGGCCTGATCGACTTCGCTGCGGCGTTTGACGGACGGATCTACCTCGAGGTGATGCTGGTGGCCGGTCTCAACGACACGGAAGTTGCCCTGCGCGGCATTCGCAAATTGGCCTGGGCCGTACACCCGGAGCGAGTTGATGTTACCGTGCCCACGCGACCTCCCGCCGAGCGATGGGTGCGACCGCCGGAACCGATGAAGATACTGACCGCCCAGCGGATCCTGCATTCCGCCCAGAAAGCAGCGCGGCCCGAGAACGGGGTGTTTGATCTGGCCGGATTTGGCACCGTGCGTGAGGCCATTATCGGTCTGTCCAGCCGTCATCCCTTGAGACGAGAGCAGGCCCAGGAGGTGGCGAACGCATTTGGCGAGCCGACGCGCCTTGAGGAGTTGATTGACGAAGGCGAGCTTTCGGTGGTGGCGTACGAAGGCGTCGACTACGTGGCGCCGTCGCGAGCCACGACCGACGGTGGCCGGTAGTGGTTGCTTCACAG
>WJMS01000203.1 GCA_014727815.1 candidate division GN15 bacterium | reverse complement strand
TTTATCGGCCCGGCCAAATAGGACAGGTTTGTCTTCAAACCCGGCCGCCGCCACTGCGGTCCGGTGGCTCGCCATGTATGGCGTATGGTGGGTTTTCGGACGATGACCTGACTTCAGGAGCACTCTCAACTATGGCCTATATAAACTACATCCCGTACGACGACGCTTCCGATGAACTCAAGCGCCTCTTCGAGAAACTCGGCGGCAAGGACCGCACCCCGGCCAATATCGTTCGGATCGCCGGTCACAATCCGAAAGCGATGGAAGCCCATGTCGATTTCTACCGGGCGATCATGTTCGGCAAGTCGCCACTGACCCGGCGGCAGCGCGAGATGATTGCGGTGGTCGTCTCCGGCATCAATGACTGCCACTACTGAATTGAAGCCCACTGGGCCGCGTTGCGGTCTACCAAAAACGACGATGGCAGCCCGATCCCGGAAGAACTCAAAAACCAGCTCTTGAAGAACTACGAGACGGCCGACATCTCGACACTCGACAAGCTGATCCTGGATTTCGCCGAGAAGATCACCAAGAACGCCGCCGGCATCAAACGGGCCTATGTCGACACCCTGCGGGCACAGGGCTTTGATGATCACCTGATCCACGACATCGTGCAGGTGACGGCCTACTTCAACTACGTCAACCGTCTCGCCGATGCCCTCGGTGTGGAGCTGGACACCTAGGGCGGGTTTGTTGTCGAACTCGGTGGAGTGCACTCCGGCAACTCAACTGTGTCCCCCCGACGCACCGCAAGCGGTACGGTACCGTGTTCTACTATAGTGGGGGCGGGTCGGGTTCACCGTTGAAGATGTAGCGAAAGTGCGTGGATGGCGGGGTTGCGCAGCACGGGGAGGTACGCCACGCACGAGTCTATTGTCCGGGGCTTTTGAACACGCCGGATGGCGTGTCACTCCGGCCACTCTACACTGTCACCCCGGACTTGATCCGGGGTCCAGTCCTTCCGCAACGTCACCGACATTCGACCGTGCCGTCAGACGACTCGTCTGACAGTACGACATCGTGTGCCCCAATCCGCAGGATTACCTGGCGCCCCGGAGACAGGCGCCCTGGCACAGACGGATAGATTCGCGCGTACGCGGGAATGACATACGTACGGCTGTCTCTAAGAGAACAACCCCGCCAGAGGGGCGGGTTACGCCGGCCCTTACCCGCCTGACTACCGCTCGTTCGGACTCGACGGCGTACTTGCCTCGCGCTGTGCCTTCAACAACTCCATTTCCGCCCGAAGCGCCTCCTGACGCGCTTTGGCTGCACGCAACTCCAGCTCTCGCAGGTCTACCTCGACCAGATCGTTCGGCACGTCGAATACCCCGCGGTCGTCCGCCTGCACCGGTGTCGCCTCCAGTCCGGGCGGTACTCTGCCACTGCTGTAGATCGCTTTGGCCGTACCGTAGGACGTTGTGAAATACATGGCTATCAGCGAGGGATCCCACACGCGCGTCTGGGCGCCGGCGCTGTTGCTCGGTGAGGCCGCAGCCATCAGGTAGTATGCTTGCGGGTTGGATGCCGCCGAGGCCTGGAAAAGCCGCTGGCAGGACACCGGATAATAAACCGGTGACGTATTTGGTGCGTCGACATGTCCAAACACCTGGGTATACGGCGGCTGTGCTCCGGACGAACCGTCCCAATCCGTAATCTGGACAAACCCAAGGTTGTAGCCGTTGGTGGCGCTTACTTCACCATAGACCATGCCCAGCACGACCACGTAGCCTTCGTCAGGGACGGTGAGTGTGACCGAGTCGAGCACCTGCCAACTTGAACTCAACAGCGTTCCCCCGGTCCGTTGCTCTCGAGCGACCCCCGGCTCATCCTCGATTTCGTAGGCTTCGATTGCATTGGCCGGCAGCGTCGCCGCACTAGGACCATCGATTCCGGCCCGCAAAGCAATATCATTGAACCCCGAGGGATCGCTATCCCAGAGGTTAAGCGTGCCACCATCACTTCCAGCGTACATTTCCACGTTGTAGGATGTCGATGCCGGATTCCACATGAGCATGCTGCCGTAGTTATCGGAGTCGATCAAAACACGGAAAGCCCCCTCGCCATACATCCAGATCCGGCCGTCATCGCCTGTATCACCACCGTAGATCGCGACTTCGGGAATACCGTCGCTTTCGTCATCAACCGACAGCGTACCTTTCACCGTGCCCGCGCTGGCGCCGTCAATCGAACCGGTCACCAGCGAAAAGGGCACCGAGGTCAGCTTGGTGCGCGGGCTCAGCGGCGAATCGGAACCAACCCGCAACTGCAGCCAGATATCACCTGCGGTGGCCCCGTTGAGGTTGCTTGGATAGAGCGGCGGCAGCGGCGACTCCCCCAGGGTCAGCTCGAACAGGCCGTTCTCGACCGTAACTGACACGGCTATGTTGGATGAGTTGTACTTGGCCGAACCGCCGGTTGCAGCGTCATACAGCTGCGGTCGGAATGAATAGACACCGTCGGGTACGGGGTCACCAAACGCATCAGTCAACTGACCCTGGTAGTGCATGGTGTACGGGACGCCGGGTTCCTGGGCAAATCCGGTCACTGAGAAAAGAAACAGCAGTGCGGCCGTCGCCGAAAGAAACGTGCGAACAGACATGGGGGTAAACCTCCGAGGTTGTGGTCGGCAGGCGACCGATTGGACTTGTGCGAAGTGAACGTGTGGATGCCGGCTCGTGCTGATGCAGGTGCTGGCGGACGCCTCCGGTGGTGGCCCCCGTCTCACCCTCAAAACATATCAGAATGGGTCGCTTTTGTCAATTCTTATGTTTCCGGTCAGAACGGCGGCATGACGCGCAGATACCGGTCTCAAACGGAATATCCCGAAAAGCAAACCACCCAACCGGCCTTGACAAAACGACCACCCGGCCGTAGCCTGCGTGGATACGATGAGTCCACTATACAACACAACGGCCGGAGATCTGTTGCTGCCATGAACAACGAAACCAACTTGTCCAGTTTGCTTTCTGCTCCGGAGGACGGCGATGTTTACCTGATCGGCGAACGCCGCGCCCGGGTCACAATCAAAATCGACAAGCGCACCAGAGGCTCCGACGCCATCTCGGTATTGACCGAAGATCTCGTGCCGGGCGATAGCATCCCGGTGCACAAACACGGCGCCGAGGATGAGTTTGTCTATATCGCGAGTGGCCGCGGACGGTTCACCCTTGGGGACAACGAATACGATGTCTCCACGGGTTTTACGGCGGTGATTCCGCAAGGGGTCTGGCACGGTTTGACGAATACGGGCGACGAACTCCTCACCTTTGTCATGACCTTCACACCGGCCGGGTTCGAGGACTACTTTCGGGAGATCGGAGTCAAGCCGGATCAGCCGTGGAAGGGCCTGAGCCGCGAGGAGTGGGATGAAATCGACCGACGATTTAATGTCGTCTACCGCTGAGTAGTCGTGCCGTTGCAAGAGTTGGGTGAGGAGTTCTCGCTTCTTAAGTCTGTCTCCCAAGACACTATACTCTGTCACCCCGCTCCCCAACTCTGTCACCCCGCTCCCCAACTCTGTCACCCCGGACTTGATCCGGGGTCCAGTCCTGACACCGCGGCACACGCATATCCGGTTCTGCTGGATTCCCCGCCATGGGCGGGGCCGGAGTGACAGACTGCCGCCTGTCTCTCATCGAATCACCCACTGCAAGGGGAGGGGGTCCGCTATCGATTGTGTCGCCACCAACCTGAGCGGCGTCAGGCGAGTCGCCTGCCGACACCGCCATATCGTGAGGAGTCGCCCTACTCCTTCTCGTCCAGGATCTGCGCCAGGATTTTCGAGACCGGCACCGTCCCCTCCTTCATCTCCTTCATCTGCGGGAAGAACAGCACGTCGCGGATCGAATGCGAGTCGGTCAGCAGCATCACCAGCCGGTCGATCCCGAAGCCCAGCCCGCCGGTCGGCGGCATGCCATAGGCCAGCGCCGTGATGAAGTCGTCATCGAGCGGCTGCGCTTCCTCGTCGCCCGCTTCCAGCGCCTTGCCCTGCTCGCGGAAACGCTGCAGCTGGTCGATCGGGTCGTTCAGCTCGGAGAAGGCATTGCCCAGCTCACCACCGCCGGCAAACAGCTCAAAGCGTTCGACAAAGCGCGAATCATCCTTGTGCTTCTTGGCCAGCGGTGAAATCTCCACCGGGTGGTCGGCGATAAAGGTCGGCTGGATCAGGTTCGGCTCAACTTTATCTTCCCACACCGCTTCGATCACCTTGCCCCGGTTGTGCAGTTCCTCGGGGTCGATATGCAGCTTCTTCGCCTCGGCCAGGGCGTCATCGTAGGACAAGTCGGTGAAATCAACCCCGGTCGCTTCCTTGACCGAATCGACCATTGTCACCCACGTGAATTCCGGTTCGAAATCGATCTCGTTGTCGCCGTAGGGTATCTTATAGGTCCCGCAGACTTCCTTGACCGTGTGACGGATCAGCCGTTCGAACAGCTTGGCGATATCTTTATAATCCGCATACGCCCAGTACAGCTCGATCATGC
>WJMS01000202.1 GCA_014727815.1 candidate division GN15 bacterium | reverse complement strand
CTATATTCCCGTACAGTAATGATCTGCGCCAACTTAGCCGATAGAAACGACTAATGACACGACTCTCAACAGCCTTGCTTAGTATCGTGGTGAGCGCCCTTCTGGTGACCGCGGGATGCTCGAAGAACGAGGCCCTGGAGTACCGCTACCGGGCCGAAGAGCTTTTCCACGAGGCCAATCGGATGGCTCGCGACGCCGGGATCAAGCGCGAACTCAATGCGCCCGGAACCGAACAGCAGGTTGCCGATGCGTTCGAGCGCACCCTGTCGTACTGCTATACCGCGCTTGACAACGTCGACAGCGCCGCAAGCCCCCAGGAGTACCTGGACCTCTCCAACCTGACCTATCACAGCACCATCCGCCTCTCCCAGTTCCTGTTTGGCGACAAGCAACTGGATAGCTGTATTGCACTCTACCAGCGCCTCAACGGGGTGTCGGGATTGACCGGCTACCAGCAGATGTACGCGTCGCTCAATCTCGGGCAGGTGCTCCAGTCGGCCGGCCAGTGGGACAGCGCCGTCACGGTCTATGTCGAAACCTACAATGATTACTATCCGCCGGTATCGCCCGAGGGCGAAGTGGAATTCAAACTCTTCAACCTGCCGGCCCACATCTTCCAGATATTCGAACGCATCGGTGATACCTCGGCCGCCTTCGAGTCCTTCCTGGTTGCCGAGACCTACTACCGCGATCTCACCCGGGACTTCCCCGACAGCGAGGTTGCCCGGGCCGCCCGGACCAACCTGGCGTCGCTGTATGAGATGGTCGGCCGTCCCGAAGCCGCTATCGGCGAATTACGGGCGCTGACCGACACGGCCGGCAATGTTACCGTCCCGGCCCAACTGCAGATAGCCGACATTCTCGCCGGACGGCTGAAGCAGTATCGCGAAGCCCTGGAACTCTATGACCAGATCGACGCGGAGCTGTCGGGCCGCGACACCGGTTTTGCGCCGATTATCATGTACCAGCGGTCACTGGTGCTATTGGAGCTCGACCGCTACGCCGATGCCCGCGAGGAACTGATAGAATTGGCCGATAGCCATCGTCGCTACTACCAGCAGAACGCCACCGCTCAACTGGTCAAAGCCCGGTCGTTCGACCTCGAGGGCAACTGGCCCCGGGCCGAGACGGAATACCGCTACCTGATGGAAAACTATGCCGGCTCGGACGAAGCGATGTCGACCTACCTCTATCTGGAACGGCATTTCCGCGAGGCAAACCGAAACGCCGAAGCTAATCGCTGGTATGAACGGGCTATCGAGCACTTCGACGAACTGATTGCAGGCGGCGGCAACACCGCCGGGCGCGCCCTGATGCACAAAGCAGAACTCTACCGTCAGCGGCAGCTCTGGCCCGAGGCCGCCCAAACCCTGGAGGAGCTGTACCGGCGGTTCCCGAACACGCGCCTGGGCCGGTCGGCCCTGATTACCGCCTCCGAGGTGCACCGGCAGCGGCTCGATCAGCCGGCCGTCGCCGACTCGCTTATCGAGGTGTACAAGCGCGCCATGACCGACCCGGAGCAGACGGCCGCCGCCAACTAAAGGCGGATCTTTGGCGTCAGGCGGGTGTAGAAGCGTAGGACCACCAAGTACGATTTGCGATAGAGACTGGAGGAAGCATGAAATTGACTGGTATCGTTATCTGCGCGGCAGTGCTCTTGTGTTTGCCGCTGGCCGCCTCGGCCCAGAGCGATCCGCATGGGGAAGTCGATACGGTGTACGCCGACGTATCTCGTGTCGATGATCAGAACTGGACCATCACGGTCTCCTACACCAATGATGAAGCGATTGTCGGACTGACGGTGCCGCTCAAGATGTCGGCCGGACTCAACCGTATTGTCGCTGATTCCGCCATCTACACCGGCGGCCGCGTCGACCACTTCACGCTCAAGGCGTTCCGCCCCGACACCGCCATCCAGTGTGTCCTGCTCGGCATGGTCGCCAACCTCGGCCCGACCTACAAACGGCTCGAACCGGGCAGTGGCCGCCTCGCCACCATCTTTGTCTCCTCACTCGAGGACAAACCGATCGACTCGCTGGTGGTCGACACCGCCACCGTCCCGCCGGGCGAACAGCGCCTGCTGGGCGTCGCCGATGAAGTCCAGGGCACGCCACCCGACACCACCCGAATCCCGCGCGACGATGTCCGGATCACGCCGGCTTTCGTAATTCGCTATGCACAGTGACCGATATTGAACCGCGCGGTCCAGATACAAAGAAACGCCCGAGCATAACTGCTCGGGCGCTTTCGTATACAGTCTCTCCGGAAACGTCAGTCAAGCATCACCTTCGTCATCATCCGGCTGGAAGTACTTTGGTCGTACGGTCGATCGTTCCCGGGCGATCACAAACTCCTTCAACCGCGTCATCTGTTCCTCGGGCAGAATCCCCTTCTTGTATACCTCACGCATCAGCGCACTGGCGTCCGGCTGCAGGTAGTCATCGAGATTGAGTTCGCGCAGCAAGAAGGAAAGATCGGCCCACGCGCGCGGATCCTGCGTCTTGGTGACAAATGATTCCTGTACCGCACTCTTGACCGAAATCTCACCACTTGTACCGGCAACCTTGTCGACACCCAGCTCCTTTGCCGCCTGAATCAGATCCGCCTTGAGCGCATCGAGTTTACCCTTGTATTCCTTGGCCAGACGATCGACCTCAAGATAGTGCTCGGCGAGTTCGCGTATCGACTCGGCGGTCGCCTTCTCCCCGGTCTCGGCGCCGGCTTCTTTTTCGAGCATCAGGCGGTGTCGCTTGGCCGGACAAAGGTCAAAGTAAGCGCAATAGCTGCACAGACCGCTCTCCTGTGTCGGAAAGTCATCGAGCCGTTCGGCGTGGATCGTCTCGTGGATAGTCGCTTTCAGTTCGGCCACCAGGACCTCGAGATCCTCCTCGCTCATCCGGTAACGAACGACTTCATCAAGCTTGAGAAAATACTGGGCAACCTCAATATCGGTAAACTGCTTGTGCGCTTCCTGGACCGCCAACTGGTAGATGCCCATCTGGTAGAAGAACTTGGGATCTCGACCACCGCGCGGCAGGTGCTCGCCGGTCTTGTAATCGCAGATCTCGACCACACCATCCTCCCGACGCCACAACCGGTCCACTGTCGCCGTGAACGAAAACGGGGTGTTCGGCAGCCGAAACGTAAATGACTTCTCCAGCCCGATCGTCGTCCCCTGGTCAAACGGTTTGTGCCGCTCGTAGTAACGGGTCAACATCTTGCGCCCGGCATTGATATAGTCATCGACGGTGAGATTCTCCTTCACCACCGTAATCTGACGGATCTCCGCCTTCTCCCACTCGGCGTTGTAGATCTCCAGCACTTGCTCCAGCGGAAGCACCTTGTCGAACCCGGCCGCCTCATAGAGTTGATACAAGACCCGGTGGACGGCATTCCCCATGTACGCATCAGCGGTGACTCGCTTGGTCACCTGGGGGCGTTCGAGATACTGGAACTTGAACTGACGGGGACAGTTGCGATACGACGCTATCGCGCTATGACTGAATCTCTTGAGCATGGGACAAATATAGCGGGGAGGACGAGTCGACGCAATCACATCTGTCGCGACCGAAGTCGCTCCAGGTGATCCTGCCAGGCACGGGAGCGCATGTCGATATCGTATTCGTGCTGCACGGCTTTGCCGGCCTCGGAATACCGCGCCACCACTTCCGGCCGCTCCACCATCGCCACGATCGTATCGGCCAACGCCACGAAATCATCGGTCTCGAGCAGAAGCGCATTTTCATCATGCAGCAGCTGATCGCCGGGCAACCGCAGCGCCACGACCGGCAGCCCGGCCAGCTGTGCATACAGCAACGGAATCGGTGCGCGACGCAGCGACAGGTCGATATACAGATCAGCTTCGGCCATCATCTGGGTGAGTTGATCGACTGTCGTAAAAGACGAGGGTACCGCTTCCCGGCCGAAATCATGCCTCACTTCAGTCGTGGGATCACCTTTCGAGGCAACGGCGATGGTCATTTCAGCTCGGGGATACTTCTGCTTCACCAGATCGATCGCCCGGCCGGCCGTGGCCATTGCACCCGGCTCATCGGGAGATACCACACAGAGCGCCTTCGGCTGTACTGAACGAATCCGACGCGATGACACGCCATGCATTGACAGGCACGCCGGCAGGACCCGCACCCCAACCCGGCACTGCCGTACACGTTCGGCTGCAGCGCCCGTGCTGGCCGTCAGTATCTCCGCCAGTGCGACCACGCAGCGCAGCCGACGCAACTGCCAGGGCGATTCGTCGACCACAGGATCACTCTCAAAATGCAGCCCGGTCGGCTTGCCCCAAAACCGGGCAAGAACCACGGCCGGCAACAAACGCGCATAGAGATCACGAGTGGACAGGGCCACCAGCTGCACGGCATCAGCTGCCTTCACCGCCTCCGAGACAATCCGCCACCATTGACGCGCAGGCCGGTCGATACCGAGCCACTGCACCGTCAGGCTGCTATCTCGGACGAGAAGCTCAACCAGAGCGGCCGTCCGCCCGTAAGCATCGGCGCCGCCGTTGTCCAGCACCAGTAGCTTCGGCGCCGGGCGCGAGATCGAGGTTATCCGCCGATCGGCGGAGTAGTGATATTCGGGTTGCTGCTTTGCCATTTTACCTGTCCGGTAGGGTCCTCAGCTTTGTACAACTCAACCGGCCGGACGTGCCGGAAATTGCAATGATGTCGTTGGCAGTCTCAACCTGCTGCCGTCAAATCGGTTACCTCGTTGCCTCGGCTTCTGATTGCGCTTCGTCAGCCGGTTGATTGGTTGCACTGACGAGAGTACCGGTCTTCCCGGTAATCAAACGGGCGCCGCGATTCCGCGTGATGTAATTCCACGCCCACTGCGTCAGGACCAGCAGACGATTGTCAAACTCAACCAGATACATCAGGTGGACGAACAGCCAGATCAGCCAGGCGGGCCAGCCGGAGAGCTTGATCGATCGGTACTGCGCCACCGCCGCGGCCCGGCCAATCGTGGCCATCGTCCCCTTGTCGAAATAACGATACGGCGGTAGTTCGCGACCCTTCAGTCGCTTTACGATCAATCGCGCCGCATATCGCCCCTGCGACATGGCTACCGGCGCAACACCCGGCAGCGGCTGCCCGGTCTGGTGTGAGAACGACGCAAGATCGCCGATGACGAAGATATTCGGGTAGCTCGGGATCGACAAATCAGGCGCCACGAGTATCCGTCCGGCTCGATCGGTCTCCACCCCGGTCCGCTCTGTGAGCACGTCACTCAGCGGGCTGGCTTTGACACCGGCGCCCCACACAACCGTTCGCGAGGGAATGAACACCTCATCGTCATTGGCCGCAGTGGTAACCCCCGACGCATCGATGCTGGTGACGAACTGTCCCAGCCGAACCTCGACGCCCAGCCGTTCCAGGGACCGCTTCGCCTTGTGCGACAGCGACGGTGCGTAGCCGGTCAGAATGCGATCGACCCCCTCAACCAGAATAATTCTCGCCAGCGACGGATCGATCGATCGAAAGTCGTGCCGCAGCGTGTGGTGCGCAATCTCGCCGATCGCCCCGGCCATTTCGACACCGGTGGGACCGCCACCGACCACCACGAACGTCAACCACGCCGACTTCCTGACCGGATCCGGCTCCCGCTCAGCGGCTTCGAAGGCCAAAAAGATGCGCTTGCGGATTTCGATGGCATCCTCGACTGTCTTCAGTCCCGGTGCCCGCTCCTCCCACTCGGCATTACCGAAGTAGTCGTGACTGGCTCCGGTCGCAATGATTAGCGAGTCGTACGGAACCGTACCGTCCGTGAGGATCACCTTATTGCCACTCGGATCAATATCGACTACCTCGCCCAGCAACACGCGGGTGTTCTTCTGTCGTTTGAGAACAGCTCGCAGCGGCGAGCTGATATCCGCTGGTGACAGCCCCCCCGTGGCCACCTGGTACAATAAGGGCTGGAAGAGGTGGAAGTTACGACGGTCAATGACGGTCAGGTCTACATCAGCCCGTCTGAGGCTCTTGGCGGCATACAAGCCGCCGAAACCACCTCCGACTATGACGACGCGGTGCTTTTGCGGCGTGCCGGGCCGTGCATTCTGGTGTGCGTCCGGCCATGTAGTTGCTCGTTCGTTGGTAATACGTGCAGGCATCAATCAGCCGCCTTTCGTGGACCGCCCGAATCGTTGTTATAAGAGAACACGGTGCAGCTGTCCCCAGTTTCAGAAAACCACCACCGGTAGATTGACAGCCCCCCACCGTCCCCGTATACTGCGGTCAGCAACAACCCGCACCGGGACTGCCGATCGCAGCACTATTGGGAGATACACCATGTCGGTCCGCCTGCGTTTGTCTCAGATCATACTCTATTGCGAGGACCTGGCGATGCAGGTGGCGTTCTACCGAGATGTCATCGGCCTGAAGGTGACGTTTCCACAGGGAATCGAAGACTACTCTACTGAGACGTTCGTGACGTTTGACTCAGACGGGTTCAGCCTGGCCCTGCACAGCGGTGGTCAGCGGCTGGTCAGCGAGGACGCGCCACGGCTTGTCTTCGTCGTCGATGACATCGAAACCGCCCGTGACTACCTCCGCAGCGAGGGCGTGTTGATGAGTGAGATCTTCTCCCCGACCCCGGGCGTGCAGGTTGCCGATGGCCGCGATCCGGAGGGCAACCGCTTCTCGATCAAAATGACAGGATAAACCGAACCGTTACACAGGTACCACCTATGCCGTTCAAGTTCAGTCGATGTATCGCGCTGCACACCCCGGAAAGCCGACAGGCGGTCGACTTCTACACGGGTGTGCTCAATCTACCGGTCGCGGAACACGCCGAATCATCCACCGAACTCAAAGCCGGCGCCAATCGCCTGTTCGTGGAATACGGCAAGGCGCCCCAGGTCGTGCACGAGTTCATCGTTCCCGACCTCGAGGCGGCCCGAAGCGAACTGGAGGCGGCCGGGTGCACTGTCGAACGGTGGGAGGGGAAGGGCGGCTGTAACTACGTTCGCGATCCGTTCGGGCTGGTCTTTAATCTCTGGGAAGATCCCGAGGAGTTCTAAGAGGTAGTGAGGTAGTATGGCACATTGTCTGGTGGTAGGTGGTACCGGGATGCTTCGCGGTGTCTGCGTCGTGCTCGCCGAGGCGGGTCATCGGGTGTCGGTCGTGGCGCGCAACAAAGAGCGCCTGGTCGGACTGGTTCGCGATACCCAGCGCTCACCCGGGGTGGTCAACCCGATCCCCGTCGACTATCTGAACAACAACGCGCTGCACGAGAAGCTGAGCGAGGCAATCGCCGTGCTCGGGCCGATCTCCCTGTCCGTGCTCTGGATTCACGGAGAGGCCGGCGATGCCCCGGGCGTGGTCGCCCGCCTGCTCAACGAGCAGAAGGAAAACTGCCAGGTCTACCACGTCCTCGGCTCAACAGCCGCCGATCCGACCAAACAAGTCGGTGACAGCCGTCCGTTCGAACACCTCGCCAACTGCTCCTACCATCGCATTACGCTCGGCTTCCGGACCGGCAAGGATGGTTCGCGATGGCTGACCAACGATGAGATCGCACAGGGAGTACTCGATGCTATCGCGAACGAACGACACGAGGCGGTCGTGGGCGAAATCGAACCGTGGGAGAATCGCCCCGGCCGGTAGACGCCGTCGAGACTTCAGAAGCGATAGCCGAAACGTAGACCGACCCGAAACTGCGTGCTCGTGAACTCGTGCGGCAAGCCGGAAATCGTTGTCCCCCGTTCAACCCGCACAACTTCCTCTATCTCGCCGGTCTGCGGATTACGTTCGAAACCTGTTTCATCGTCATACCAGAATTGCTTCTGGTCACCCTCGACCTTGAGCGTCAGAAACTCCGCCTCTACTCCGATAAACGGCCGCGCGCCCGGCTTGCGTTGAGCCAACAGCCACTCACCACGCAGCGATGCCAGGAAGGCGCTGCCGGTGCCGTCGGCAGTCGATTCTTTGTTGCGAATGATATGATCATCGTAGTCATCGGCCATCGTCAACGCATACGCCGCCCGGAGGTCGAGTGATACGGCCTCGCTGAATCGAAGCGCCGCCTGCGCGCCCGCATGCGGCATGAGGTAGGTGACCCGATAGTAAATCGCCGGGACATTGTCGTACTCGAAGGTCACCCGCTGGCTTCCGGGATTCTCATAGTCGATCTGCCACCCGACAAAATTATCGATATCCTGCACGATCCGCTGCCAGCGAAACCCGGCCACCAGCCCGAATGAATGCGGTCGTCTCTCCAGAACGCGCTTGGTGAACTCAAACAGGAGCACGGTGTTGGTGCCCTCGGGGTCCGACTCGGTGTAGCTCCACATGCCGTCGAACCCGCCCACAATCGTAATCCAGTCGGCATCGGTCATGATCCCGCGAGGCTGACTGATACTGCGATACCCTGACAACGTCAGCGACCAGTCTTCAACATTGCCCAGATACGACTGCAACCGCACGCTCCCGCCCACCATGAACTGATCGATTGGAAACTCCAGTTCGCTGGCGAGATAGGTAATATCACCCGGGGTGCTCGACGATGCGCTCAGATCAAAGAAATACGTCGTATGGCCGAACTGGGAGCTCAACGACGGCTCGATTGAGACATGGAACGTCCGCATCCGCAGGTCGCCGGGTTCATTCCCCTGGGCCGACAGCGGACCGTAGCACAAGCTCAAGGCGACAACTGCCGCGGCGAGATATCTCATAGGCGTCCTTTTCGAAGTCATGAGTATGCAGGCTCGCTGATTATACGCATGAAATCGTGCGGCGACAAGTCAGCCCATTAAAAAACCCGGCAGCGGGGAACTGCCGGGTTGGTGGGTGCCGATAACCCGATTCGGAATTGGGCACGGATACTACTTGAGTAGTATCATCTTTCTCGTGTCGGTGGCCTGCTCGGTTACCAGTCGGTAGAAATAGATGCCCGACGCGACCCGCCGGCCGGCATCGTTGGTACTGTTCCACTCTACCGCGTGGACACCGGCGGCTCGCCGCTCGTCGACCAGCACGCGCACGCGCTGACCCATCACATTGAAGATCTCCAATCTGACGTTCGATGGCTGGCTCAGCCCGAAACTGATCGTGGTGGTCGGGTTGAACGGGTTCGGGAAATTCTGCGAGAGCCCGGTGACCAGTTCCTCGCTCTGGCCTCCCTCGACTCCACCGGTCTCGAATTCGACCAGCGACCAGTACCGGTGCAGCGGATGGAAGGTCGTATCATCGGGCGAATTGTTCCACTTCTCCGGCTCGCGGCGCGGATCACCGTCGAGCGCATTCCAGATTGCCAGGGCATTCTCATTCGGAATGTTGTTCGGTTCACCCGGATTCCAGTTGGTGTAGTCCCACGGCTCCCCGGTGATCCAGTTCCAGCCGCCCAGCGAATCATCGTAGTGACCGCCCAGCCAGAACTGTGAGGGATCCGTGCCGGGATCGAGGTCATCGATCAACGAGAAGACAAAATCGTTCTCGGCCTGACTGGTAATCGTCGCCAGGTGTCCCGAAACGCCCTCGTGCTCGAGTCCGGCCACCCAATCGACCGCCTCGACCCACATCAGCGCCCCCGGTACCACCGCGTACCAGTTGCCGTTGCCGCCTTCGGCTACTGTCCACTGCGACAGGAAAATCATCGAGTCAGGCGGTGGGGGCGGAGGCGGCGGTGGCGGAGGTGGTGGTGGCGGCGGCGGATTCCCATCCTCGACGTACGTCCATTCGACAATAGCCCAGTGATCGTCTTCAGATAGCAGATCGGCGATCACTGTTCCCCAGCTCCCCGGTGACTGAGAAGCCCCGTAGCCGTACATCGACATTCCAATGCCGCCAAACTCATACAGACTTTCGTCCGGTTCGCCCGGCGCCCAGTTGAAGTAGGGTCCGACCGGCTCGATGAACATTGTCTCAGTCGTCCACATCCAATCGAAACCGGGGAACAACGACAGGCCGCCCAGATGGTATTGTCCGGTCGGTGACTGCTCCTCCAGGGCCGCCAACACCCGAGTAAGCAGGAACTGCGTCTCCTCGGGACTCTGCGGACTGGCCAGGGCCGGCCGGTAGTAATCCGTGGTCTCGAAAGAGGAGACCATCAGCGACGCCTCCGGCCAGGTCTGCGCGATCGGAATCACCGCGTAGTAGTGACCATTGCCGCCGCTGTCAGCCGGCCATTGCATGAAGGCCACGACACTGTCATCCGGTGTGGGTGGTGGTGGCGGCGGCGGAGGCGGTGGCGGAGGTGGCGGCGGTACCGTGCTGTCGGGATCACCCCACTCGACCAGCGCCCAGAAGCGATGCAACGGATTTACGCTGTCGTTCGGCAGCACATTATTCCATTGTCCGGGAGGACGGTTGGTGGAAATATTGTTCGGTCCCCACATGGCCAGAGCCGTTTCGATACCGTAGTTGTTCGGCTCGCCCGGCGCCCAGTTGACAAAGCTCAGAGGCTCATTCGTGGTGGCCCAATACCAGGCGCCATGAAGCCATCGTCCACCAAGATGGAACTCATCCTCAATGCTCGGCTGGTTGGTTCCGGTCAGGACTTCGTTGAGGATGAAGTCATTCTCTTCCTGCGATAGAACCGTCGCCAGATAACCCTTGAGGCCGTCGACCTCCATATCTGCGGCCAGTACCGCGGCATCATCCCAGTACAATTCCTGAGGAATGATACCGTACCAGTGCCCGTTGCCGCCGTCCTGCGGCTCCCAGCGAGTCAGGTTGATGAGCGTGTCCGGCGGCGGCGCCGGGGTCGTATCCGGCGGTCCCCACTCGATCACGGGCCAGAAACGGTGATGCGGATTGGCGCTCGCACTCGGCACAATGTTGTTCCACATGCCGGGCACCTCGTTCGGATCCTCATTGTTGAACCCGAACATTGCCAGCGCGGTCTCAACATAGTGATTGTTCGGTTCGCCCGGCGCCCAGTTGGTGTAGTTCCAGGCCTCGTCGGTTATCCATCGCCACATGTAGTCGACTCGATGGCCGCCGATGTGGAACTGATCCATAACACCCGGCTGCTCGGTGCCGGCCAGCACATGGTTGAGCACGAACTCGTTTTCACCGGCCGAAGTTATCGTGGCCAGGTATCCGTTCTCACCGTTGTATTCATAAAACGGGGCGAGTACGCGAGCAGCATCCCAGGACATCTCGTTGGTGGCCACCGCATACCAGTGGTCGTTGCCGCCCTCCGAGGCCTGCCACTGCACCATATTGTACAAGCCGGGCAGGTCGGGCGGAATCGAGTCCTCCGATGGTGGCCCGAATTCAACAATTGACCAGTACAGGTGCAGGTAGTAGAAGCTCGTGTCGGGTGGAGCGTTGTTCCACTTGCCGGGAATGCGACGCGGGTCGTCCTGGAAATCACCCCACATTGCTGCGGCGGTCTCGTCACCGATGTTGTTCGGTTCACCGGTCGACCAGTTGGTGTACCACCAGAATTCGTTGGTCAGCCAGAACCAGTCGCCCTCTTCCCAGTAGCCGCCCAGCCAGAACTGGTTGCCGGCCGTCTGGGCATTGACTCCGGCGACGACATGGTTGTAGATGAACCGGTTCTCGTCTTCGCTGAGGACGGTGGCGAGATAGCCGGTTTCGCCACCGACTTCGAACCCCTGAACGAAATCAACCGCATCGTACCATTGCATGGCGTGCGGCACAATGGCGTACCAGTGATCGTTACCACCATCAGCCGATGACCACTGCACCAGATTCACAAGTGAATCCGGACCCGGTGGCGGCGGCGGCGGCGGGGGCGGCGTGATTTCCGGCTCACCCCACTCGGCAACAGCCCAGAAACGGGTGTTGCCTGCGAAGACACTGTCGGGGCCGACACTGTTCCAGGTACCCGGCATATGCCCGGCAGTAACACTCTCGGGACCGTACATCGCTACGGCAATATCCTCGCCGATATTGTTCGGCTCACCAACCGCCCAGTTGGTGTAGTCCCACGGCTCACCGGTCAGCCAGACCCAATCAAACGGCAGCCAGAGGGCCCCGAGGAAAAACTGCGCTTCCGTGCCGGACTTGTCGGTACCGCTGAGCACATTGTTCAGGATGAACTCGTTTTCAGCCGCCGAAAGCACCGTCGCCAGATACCCCTGCTCATCATTAAACAGGAGTGACCGGGCAATACTGTCGGCCTGCTGCCAGGTCAGGTCGACCGGCAGAAGGGCATACCAGTGATCGTTACCGCCCTCGGCGCTCGTCCACTGTACCAGATTGGTGACCGAGTCGAAATCGACCCAGTCGGGAAAGTACGGCGCCAGGACGGTACGTGTTGCTGATTGCTGCGGACGGTCGTGGCCGTCGCCGGCGAGCACGGTCGCACTCAGCAGCGCAATACACACGACAGCCAGCAGCAACGAGCGAGATCGTTGTGACATGGATCCCTCCCTAAAGGTTTATGTCTACGGATCGGTGTCTATCGAAAGGTCACTAGAAAGGAGGTGCGAGGCGTCGGATTGGTACACTCGCGACACAAATAATCTACAGCATAAACATGGATATGTCAATCCGTAATTCGCTGCGCCACAATAGACTGGCGGTCGAAAGAAGGGTGAAACACTACAAAAAAAGGCCACCGTCATACGGTGGCCTGTACGCTGCTGTGCCGAATCGGCGAACCGGTTATTCAGCGTGCGAGCGCTCCTGCTCCGTTACTTCCTCGGATGGCTGCTCGTCCTCCTCGGCTTGATCGGTAGTCTCGGATTCTTCCACCACCGGTTCCGAGGTAGAAATCTTCAGCGGACTGACCTCGGCGACTTCCTCGTCACGACCCCAGGTCATCTCGATGACAAGCTTTTCCTTGTCTTTCTTCTCGACCGCTTCGATCTCGATGTTGATCAGCCTGCCGGGGCTCAGCGACACGTAGCCATCACCATTCTGAACGTAGACCGTACCGGTCTTCAAACCGGTGACCAGTTCGTTCAGGTACGCCATCACCTGCTGCTGCTCCAGCCGTCCCTTGAAACTCACTTCTTTTTTGGACATGTCGACCTCCACGATTTATCTACATCATCGGCACATTCTCGACACACGATCTCCCGTCAGGCAGAGGCACTTATATCAGTGACAGTAGAACGTTAAGCACTTTATCGGAGCCGATATACGGATAGCTCTGCTGTGTGACCAGGTTTGCCTCTACTACCTCAGTACCCATCCGGCGTATCGCCGGTATGTCGACCGGCCCCCGGTAGTGGCGATGATCGCTATCGATCACCACCAAACTAAGCAAATCCGTCGATTCTGTCAACTCGCCACTGCCGCGCCTGAGATACCGCAGCAACGTCTCCACCGAGTCCGTCAGTGAGAGGTTGATTTGCTCCGGATCCTCACCCGTATTGGGAATATACACCTTCGGGCAGCGGTTCTCCGCAATTGCTTGACAAACCCCCGACGGTAGCAGATTGGCAATCACGCTGGAGTAGTAACTCCCCATGGGATAACAAATTAGCTCCGCCTCCCCGATCAGCGACCGGATCTTGTTGCGAATCTCCGGCTGAACCTGATGCTGCCCCGACGGGTCATCGGTCAAGTACAACTCAGCCACCGGAGAATCGATCGGATCGGTCTCCTTACCGGTCAGATTCCTCTGTCCCACGATCACCCGGCCATCCGCCAACCGGGCCGCCAGATGCAGGAAATCACTGGTAATGGTCCGTACCGTACCCTGCACCTCGACCAGTTTCGAAAACATGAACACCACCGGATCGATATGCCGGTCGTTGTTCAGGTATCCCCCGGCCAGGATCAGGTTGCCGATACTCGCGCCGCGAAGATCGAAATCCGACGGCATCGCCTGCAGGAAAAACCGAAGGTGATTGCGGATGATCTTGCGCATCGGATCGGGAATCGCCGTCACCAACTCATCGTCACCCGTCACCATCCGCTCCAACCGCGCCTGCAATGCAGCCGCATCCTCATCACGCGGCAGACGATAGGCAAACAAGCGATAGATATCGGGATGACCGGTCACCGTCCGATTGGCCAGCGCCATCAGGCGCGAACGCATGTCCCCCACCGAAAGCATCTGAAAGGCATCACGAAGTTTCGCCGAACTACCACCGGAATCAAACGGGGTAACGAGGTGAATTGAATTATGGGTGTAGGCGGTGAGATGTCGGCTCAAGTCGTTGAGCGCCGTTCCGCCGCTGAAGAACAACACTTTCGGCCCCAGCTCCGGCGCTCGAAGATACCGCGCCAGTCGCAACGGATCGGGAATCGTCACCGACCGGGACAAACGCAGCTTGATCGGTTCAGCTTCAGCCATGCCGTGCTACCGCTCCTCCGGTGCGACCGAGCGATGTTTGCCCATGATCTCCAGGCACGCCTCGGTGGCATACGCAAAATCAACACCGCCTGATATTTCAAATGTCCGGCAATGCGACAGGGCTTCGACGTAGGCATCTTCGGACAAATCAGTTGTCACCGATTCGGGTGGCTTGAAAAATAGCCCGGGATCCTTGATGAAGGCGCCCAGGAGATCGCGACGGTCACCCAGCGACACTTCCGTCACCCTGGTCGTCTCACTAGTGCGATACCAGTTCAAAATGACCAGCGCCTGCATCGGCGCCGTCAGGCGGAACCGGTCTTCCCCGTACACGTCCTCGATCATCACATCGTACTTCAATTCCAGCTGCCAGAGTTCCTCCGATGGCATCTGCAGCAGTTTCGGCCGAAGCTCGTCGGGCAGTATATCCTGTAGATCAGGATTGTGCAGGGCCGTGCCGGGATTGATCCTCGGCTGCTTCGGCACTCCCAGCATGTGCGGCACGCCGTCATTGGGACGGACCAACACGCGATCGTTGCTCACAAACTGAAGTTCATTGCTCATCAGATGCAGCGCCAGTGTCGACTTGCCCATACCGGAAAACCCGGCCAGGGCCAGGCCGCTGTCACCATGCACCACGCCGGCGGCATGACCCAGCAGGCAGCCATCAAGCAGCAGGCGTTCGATATACCGGTTGTTGATGAAGTTGACCACCTGGTTGTCGTTCGCCTCGCACGGCCCCACCGCGATATTGGTGCCGTCACCGAACAACAGCATCAGCCCCGTGAGGACTTTGCGCACCACCCGGCCGTCGACGACATCGACAAACTCTTCCTTGATCTTCGTCTTCCCCGGGTCCGGTTGCTTGATCGTGAACTCGGCATCGACAGCCGGCGGCTCACCTTCCAGCGCCGTCACCAGCATGTCGGTACGTTCGGTTGCCACGAGGAAGGCGCCGAAGTACTCGCGCAGGCGTTCGACCAGGTCGGCCGAGTTCGACTGCACGCCGATAGTGAAGTCACCGAACTCGAGCGTGAGTCGATTGGACGGCGGATAGCGTTCCAGCAGCTGACTGCTGAGCGATCGGATGGTCGGGCTGTCGGGGGTCATGCGAATACTCCGTGCATGGTGAAAGTCCGGTCAAGCCGACAGTTCGCCGAGCACATAGTCGGCGTACAGTTCAGCCGCGTCGATCTCGCGCGCCTCCAGCAGGCCGCGAAATCCGCCAAATGCCGAAACCTCAAACACGACCGGGCCGTCCGGCGTCTCCGCCACATCGACACAGGTAAATGCCAGCTTGAACAACTGCTGGGCCCGGTCGGCCAGGTCGATCAGTTCCGAGGCCGGCTCAAACGGCTCATAGCGGCCGCCCGAACGGGTCGTCGTGTTCCACGAGGCGCCGTCGCCAACCCGGGCATAGGTCCCGACATACTTGCCGCCGAGAAACACCAGGCCGAGATCACGGCCCGGCAACGGCACCATCTTCTGGATATACATGATCGGGTTGCCGCCCTGCTGGAACGAGCCGACCGCATCGGCCACCCCGTTGCCCGACTCCACCACAATCATGCCGCGCGCTTTAGAGGTATACACCGGCTTGAGAATCGCCCGGCCGTAGCGCTCGATCGCCTTCACCGCTTCATCGGCGTTTTCCGTAATCGTTGTCGGCGGGATCGGAATCTCGCCCAGCCGAAGCGTGACCGTGCAGCTGATCCGATCCATCGCCAGGATCATGCTGTCGGGCTCGGAAAAGATGCGAACCCCGCGGCTGCGCAGAAAACGAAGGATCTCCATGCGGTCGAGCAGGTCGGGCGAATAAGCCGCCCCGATCTTTTTGACCACCAGGGCATCGAGCGTCGCCAGGTCGACCGAGCCGTGACAGACCGTGCCGCGCTCCAGGTCGAACGCCAGGTTGTCCATCTCGATCAGACACCGATGGCCGGTGCGGGTCTCAAAGGCGTCGGCCAGCTTCCGAGAAGACCAGCCGTCGTGGCGGCCGATGACGCCGATGCGTTTGTCTGTGTTGTTGTTCATGGAGCAGGAATCTATTGTTCGAAAGGTTAATGGACCAGTGCCTGCCGTGGCACCGTGAACTCCTCCCAGGGACGGCCGTCGTGGCCGATCATCTTCTCCAGCAAGAAGATCGCGCGAAGGTACATCGACTTGGCAAACTCCTCCTCGAGTTCAAACCGTGTCGACGTCGTAAACGAGCGAATCAGCCCAAGCGTCAATCGGGCGTCAAACGTTCTATCGTCGTTTTCTTCGGCAAATGATTTGGCGAACTCATAGAAGCTGGTCCCGATCCAGTTCAATCGCATGCGTGTCTGGTTGTTTTGTACCGGCAGGCGGAAATTCGAGACGATAAACACCGCCACATCCTGGACATAGTCGGTCTCCGACGAGCGGTGCAGGTCGATAAAGTGAATCTTCTTCTCAATCTGGTCGTAAATGACGTTGTCGACATTGAGGTCACCGTGGATGAACACCGTGAACGGCGCATCGAGCGCCGCCTCGATCGGAATTGCCCTTTCCACGAGCTGGTCGAACGAATGCGCCGCCACCGAACCGATCTGATCGCCGGGGTAGTGGTGATAATCCGGGTGCACCTTGTGCACCTCGTCGATTCGCGCCAGCAACTGCGAAAAGTGATGGGCGTTGGTGCGGATCGGCTTGCGTGTGGTCGACCAGATACTGCGCAGCGTACGCGTCAGGTGCCCCAGCGCTTCTTCCACCTCGACACCCTCCGATGACTCCATGACCAGTTCCTTGAGCGTCCGCCCGGAGCAGTACTCCAGCAGCAGCAGGCCGTTTTCCCCCTGTCGCTGGAACCCAAACACCTGCGGCGGCAGGCCCGGTACGAGCTGCTGCCAGCGCTCGATATTCTCCTTTTCCTCCGTCAACTTCTTCAGCCGGCCTTCCTTGAATATCGCCGCCCGCGACAACTCCCCGCCGTTTTTGTTTTCGATACGGGCGATACGACAGCCCGAGCGTGTCTCCCAGATCGACTTGAGCGAAAAATCCGACAACGGCGCCGTGATCTGCAACCCCTGCAGCGTCTCCTCGAGCGCCTCGTACTGGTGAATCTTCAACTTCTCCCCGACCGCAGCCGATATGACCGCCTCGCCGATATTCAGCAGGCTGTCACCCATGCGCTCGAGATAGCGGAAGATGAAGATCGACGTCAACCGATCCTCGGTGTGTTCACCGCTGCGCAGCTCCTCGAGAATCGTCTCGAACACGCCGCGGTAGAGATCATCGATCGCAAACTCGGAGCGACAGATCCGCAGGGCGGTCTTGATGTTCTGGCTGAACGTCGCTTCGTAGATCAGGTCGATCGCACCGAACAGCTCCTCGTAGAACGGCTCGAAGTCGTATCGTTTGATGAAACTCGGGTCTTTGTAATGCTGGGTCTGACCGACGATATTGACGGCGTGGTCGGCAATCCGCTCGAGATTGCTCGTTATGACCAGCACCGCCTTCATCAGGTCGACCGTCTGCTTGTCGAAGTCGGTGACGTGGAAGATCTGCGAGAAACTCTTGCTCTCGATCACACCCTTCAGATTGTCGATATAGTCGTCGCGGGCGCTGAACGACTCGACCGAAATACTCCCCGGCTCCTCGAGCATGCGCTGGGATCCCTCGATCTGCGAACGCACCTCGAGAATGAGAAAGCGAAGATTCTCGTCGACCTCTTTACGAAACGGCAAGGTATACCTCAGTCACGTTTCGGCTCGATCGTCAGCGGCGTGGAATCGATATCATCCGGCATTTCCTGCT
>WJMS01000201.1 GCA_014727815.1 candidate division GN15 bacterium | reverse complement strand
GATATCGTGATCATGACCGAGGAGTTTACCCGCACCAAGCAGCGTCTCAACGAACTTCTGGTGCACCACACCGGGCAGCCGCTGGAACGGATCGAGAAGGATACCGATCGGAACTACTTCATGAGCGCCGACGAGGCGAAGGAGTACGGGCTGATCGACAAGGTCTACGAATTTCCGTCGACCAAGGAAATCAAGGACAAAAAGTAAGCGCCGCGCCGGGGACACCGGCGTAGACGGCGTGCAAGGATAGGATTCTTATGGCACACGAAACAGGCCCGCCGGAACTGACGCATCGCTGTTCATTCTGCGGTAAACCGTACACGCAGGTGAAGCGGCTGTTTTCGGGGCACAACTCGTATATCTGCAACGAGTGTGTCACGCTTTGTTCCGATCTGCTCACTGCGGCGCCGGACTCGGATGCCGCCGAGGAGATCACCAATCTACCGCGGCCGGCCGATATCAAGACCTTCCTCGACCAGTATGTGATCGGGCAGGAAGACGCCAAGAAGACGGTGTCGGTGGCGGTGTACAACCACTACAAGCGGATCAATTCGCACGCCCGCCGTCTGGCCGAAGGCAAGGCAAATGCCGAGGCGGATGATGTTGACCTGGAGAAGTCGAACATCCTGATGCTCGGTCCGACCGGCACCGGCAAGACGCTGATAGCGCGGTCGCTGGCCAAGTTTCTCAAGGTGCCGTTTACGATCGCCGACGCCACGGTGCTGACCGAGGCGGGGTATGTCGGTGAGGATGTCGAGAACATTCTCGTGCGCCTGTTCCAGGCAGCCGATTTCAACCCGCAGAAGACAGAGCGCGGCATTATCTATATCGACGAACTCGACAAGATCGCCCGCAAGGAAGGCAATCCCTCGATTACCCGTGATGTCTCCGGAGAGGGCGTGCAGCAGGGGCTATTGAAGATTCTCGAGGGGACGGTTGCGAATATTCCGCCGAAGGGCGGCAGGAAACATCCCGAGCAGGCCTTCGTGCAGATCGACACGACCAACATCCTGTTTATCTGCGGTGGGGCGTTTGACGGTCTGGAGAAGATCATCGCGCGCCGGCTCGGCAGCAAGGTGGTCGGGTTTGAGGCGAAGGCGCGGCATATTGCCGAGGATTCCGAAGAGATCTTCCGTAGTGTCACGCCGAGTGATCTGATCGAGTACGGGCTGATTCCGGAGCTGGTCGGTCGTATCCCGGTCACGGCGGCGCTGGGGCCGCTCGATGAGGCGGCGCTGATGTCGATTCTGACCGAGCCGAAAAACGCCCTCACCCGGCAGTATATCAAGCTGCTGGAGATGGAGGGGGTCAAGCTGTCGTTCGAGCAGGACGCGCTTCGCGCGGCGGTCAAAATCGCCCAGGAGCGCAAGACCGGCGCCAGGGCGCTTCGCTCGATTTTCGAGAAGGCGATGCTCGAGGTGATGTATGATATCCCGTCGCACCCGGAGCTGGCCGAGGTGGTGATCACGCCCGAGGTGGTGACCGAGAATGCGAAGCCGCGGACGGTGACGCATGCGGGGTCGAGCAAGAAGGCCGGCTGAGATCAACCGGCGATTATAGACAATTTATGCAGCCCGCCGCACGGCGGGCTGCTTTTTTGTGGGGGGTATTGTCAGAAAGCTTGTCGCATCGGGGGCGCCACACGGGCCGTGTGGTGACACGGACGAAACGATGGGGCCTGGTGATGGTAAGGAATTATAGCGAGCGTTGGGCGACGGGCCGTCAGATGTCGTTCTTCGAACTAGCATCTGACGGAACGATGACTCGTTAGTCCGAACCGCAGGGGTTCGGACCTACATCGCCTCAAGGATTACGGGAGCCGGGCTGCAAGCAGCCTCGGGCTACTCGTTAGTCCGAACCGCAGGGGTTCGGACCTACATCGCCTCCTTTCGGTAATGAAACCCATCAGGTCGCAAGCGACCTGACCTACTCAGCCTCAGCGCATCAACAATTCAGCCGCAATCGTGCGCCATTCGTCGTCGAAGGAGCCATCGCCAAGCGGGCGCTGCCCGGCACGGCGATACCAGTAAGCGGCGTTGCCACGATCGCCTTCCTTGCGATGCAGATAGGCGTGGACCCAGGCTGTCTCGGGAGTGTCGCTGTTCTGTACTATCTCATGCGCGCGGTCCCAGTCGCCTTTGGCCTCGATCCAGAGCGCGTGCAGGGGCGGGCTGAGATTGTCCGGTGGCGTGTTGGTGTCGACGGTGGCGAGGAATTCTTCGAGCGTCATGGTGGCGTTTCCCTTTTTTGCTCGAAACACAGATTGTAGAGATGAGGTTCAGATCGAGTAGGCGTCCTCGCCTGCCGTTCGTTGTGACAGTGTCGCACCAACTTCAGGTGGGACACAGTGCAACTGACGAAACGGCGTTCCCCTGAGCTTGTCGACGGGTGGTGGTGCGATAAGTTCCAATGCAATGGCGGATTTGAACATGGACCCGGTGTGCCGAAGATAGATTCCCGCGTACGCGGGAATGACAGAGAAGTGTTGCCGCCGGACGACCCTGAAGCCCCTAGATTCCCGCGTACGCGGGAATGACAGGTCGGTGACCTGTCTACCGGCGGGTTCGAAGAGGGATCCGCCCTTCGACTCACAGCGCAAAGAACCCACAACCCACCGCAAGCGGTGGGGTACCAGGTTGGCATGTTTGAAGACAAACATGCCCTACAAGTAACCCAGGTTGTTCAATCGTTCGCGGAGGTGGTGCTCGCCCTGGAAGAGAATCGCACGGATGCCGAATGACTCGGCGGCGGTGACGTTGACTTCGAGATCATCGATGAAGATTGCCGTGTCGGGGAACTCGGCCAGCGCGAGGGCGGCGCGATAGATCGGCTCGGCGGGTTTCATCCAGCCGACCTCATACGACAGCACTAACTCATCGAAATGCGAGCGGATGTCGTAGCGTGAGTCGACCCACTCGAAATGCCAGGGCGAGGTGTTCGACAGCAGGATCAGCTGCGTGCTCGGGCGGAGTTCATCGACCAGGGCGACCATAGTCTCATCGAGCTCAAACATCGGCGACCAGATATCGTGAAACTCCCTGGTCGTCAGATTCAGGTTCAGCAACTGGTTCACCTGGGCGGTGAACTGATCGGCGGTAATCTTACCCGTCTCGAACAGCGCTTCGGGCTCGCCGAAGAATATCAGCTTCTTGATCTCCATCGGATCGATCCCGCATCGCTCGGTCAGCTTGCGACAGGGGATCAGGACATCAAACGGGCAGATGACTTTGCCGAGGTCGAAGATGATCGTCTGGTTCTTCATAGCTGCTTGTTCACAGGTAGCCCAGAGTTGTCAGATCGGTTCTCAGTTGCCCGGCATCGACAAAACGAACGCCGGTGATACCAAAAGGTTCCGCCGCCTCGACATGCCCGGCGATATCATCGATAAAGACTGCTTTGTCGGGGTGGGCGATGTGTGGAAGGGTCGCCGCGTAGACGGCAGCCTCGGGTTTCATCGCGCCAACTTCGTACGAGAGGATGAGATGATCGAAACGTGCTGCGATATCGAACAATTTGTCTTCGTACGGGAAGTGCCAGATGTTGGTGTTGGACAGCAGCAGGAACTGCGAGACGGGACGGAGTTCGGACATCAGTTGGACGACACTGTCGTTGAGCGTGAAGATGTCGCAGAAGATGTCGTGGAATGTCTCGATATCGATATCGAGGTGTGCCTCGGTGCGGCAAAACGCATAGTACTGTTCGGGTGTCAGGCGGCCGGATGAGAACTCATAGATGGCCGGGCGCTCGTAGAGAATCGAGTAGATCTGGTCGGCGCTCAGGTCACTGTACCCGGCGAGTCGGTGGCAGGAGCGGATGGCGTCGACATGACAGAGAACATCGCCGAGATCGAAGATGACTGTCTGACGTTCACCTGACATTCAGCGCACCCTTCACCAGAAGTATCCCATAATGTACTTACCCGCAATAAACAGCAGCGCCACGACCAGCACTATCTTGATGATCATCGGGGCGATAAAGCGCTGCAGGAAGGCGCCGGTGTAGACACCGAGGGCGCCGCCAACGCCGAATGACAGGCCGAGCAGCCAGTCCGGTTCTATCACCGTGCCGCCGGTGATGAGCGGAGAGATGACGACGAAGATGATCACACCGGCAATGGAAGTGATCCAGGTACCGAGCAGCATGGCGCCGGCGATAGAATGGACCGGCAGATGGTAGATGGCGACGAAGTAGGGTGACAGGATGGCGCCGCCGCCGATACCATAGGCGCCGCCGACAATGCCGACGACCAGGCTCAGCAGGATGATCGGTCCGGTGGCCATGTCGTAGGTCTCACTGCCATACGTGTAGCTGATCTTGCGCAGGCCCAGGTGCTCGGCGGTGATAGTCAGGCGCTCTCGCGATGGTTTCGGGGCGCGGCGTTTGTTGATCAGGTCGTAGATCAGCTTGGCGCCGAGATACAGAAGGACGCACCCGGCGAAGAGCTTGAAGCCGGCCGGGTCGGGCAGGTACCGGATGCGAATCCAGGCGCCGATCACCACTCCGGGCAGGGTTCCAAGGCCGGTTGCCCAGGCCAGCGACCAGAGCATCCGCTGCTCCCGATGAAAGCGCCAGACGCCGGAGGGGATAGCGAAGATGTTGAAGGCCAGGTTGGTCGGGCTGGCGCCGGGGCCGGTGAAACCGAGCACGCTGATCTGGAACGGCAGCAGGATAAAGGCGCCGGTGACACCGCCGGTCGAGGTGACAACGGAGATGCAGAAGGCGACCAGGGCGGGCAGCCACCAGTAGGTTTCGACACCGCTGACGGGGAATTCGATCATGCTGTCTATAGTACGGCAAAGGCGTTGTTGCGGCAATTGGTAGCTTCACTCGAGCCAGAGCTGCGGCCAAAAACAACTTGCTTTTTGGCGGCGACCGGCTATTATTCGGCGCATTGGGGCAGCCCCTTATGCGCTATATAGATAGCGCCTCCCGGCGCTTCCCGAATGCCACTGCCAGACGAGCAAAACAACCGGCATATAAAGGATTTGTAGCGATGAGATTTGAAGATTCCGTGCAGGATGGGGTGGTCATCCTCGATGTTTCCGGGAAGATCATGGGCGGCGAAGAGGCGACCATGTTCCACGGCAAGATTCACGAGTATATCAGCTCCAACCAGAAGAATATTGTGGTCGATCTGGGCAAGGTCGATTGGATGAACTCGGTCGGTCTGGGGATGTTGATTTCGGCGCTGACGACGGTCAAGAATGCCGGCGGCCGGCTGGTTCTGGCGAATATTGACAAGATTGAATCGATCCTGACGATTACTCGTCTGATCTCCGTCTTCGAGCATTTCGACACTCGCGATGACGCGATTAAGGCATTCAAGTAGAACGGCTTACTGCGAAGCATCAAAGCCCTCGCCAGCGGCGGGGGCTTTTTTTGTGAAACTGAATCCCGCGTGGACCCGTAAGCTCCACCATGGATCCCTTGAGCAGAGCCGTCAGAAGCGCGCTTATCGGCGCGCTTGTCATTTTGATTGCAACCGTCACCGCCGACGCCGAGACCTTTACGCCAAACGAACATCCTTCGCTCGATATCCCCCGCGCCGTCGGCAAAATCGAAATCGATGGTGTCGCCGATGAGACGGCGTGGCAGCGTGCGGCGGTCGCAGATAATTTCTGTGAGACCCGTCCGGGCGATCAGACCGAGCCGCCGGCCAGGTCGGAAGTTCGGATCACCTACGATGACACGCATCTGTATCTGCTCTTTAAGGCGTACGATGATCCGGCGACCGTGCGGGCGACCATGTCGGATCGTGACAACATCTTCAGCGATGATTACTTCGGGATTATCTTCGATACCTACGGCGACAAAGCCTGGGCGTACGAGTTATTTGTCAATCCGTTTGGTATCCAGGGCGACCTTCGCTGGACACCCGATGGCGAGGATGGCAGTTTTGATATCGTCTGGGCTTCCGAAGGTCGTATCACCGATTGGGGTTGGCAGGTCGAGGTGGCTGTGCCATTCTCATCGCTGCGTTTCCCGAATCGGGATGAGCAGGTCTGGACCGCTACGTTCTGGCGCGACCACCCGCGAGACAGCCGCCGCAAATACTCCTGGGCCGCAATCGATCGGGACAACTCCTGCTGGCTGTGTAATTTCGGAACGTTGACGGGGATTCGTAATGTCCGCCCGGGCGGTCGCCTCAACGTGCTGCCATCGGTACTCGCCTTCCAGTCCGGCCGGGTGTCGGATTTCGATGACCCGGGTGCGGGATTTGACAATTCCGATCCCGACGCGGAGCTGTCGCTCAACGCCAAGTATAGTATCGCCTCAGACCTCACCGCCGAAGCTGCGGTCAATCCGGACTTCTCGCAGGTTGAGTCTGATGAAGCGCAGATCGATGTCAACACCACCACGGCGCTGTTTTTCCCTGAACGTCGGCCGTTCTTCCAGGAAGGCAGTGACCTGTTTTCGACCTGGCTGGATGTAACATACACGCGGTCGATCACCGATCCGGAGGTCGCCGGGAAGGTGTATGGTCGGCTCGGGCGCACCTCGGTCGCCTACGTTCTGGCGAGCGACCGCAGTACGGCGATGCTGGTGCCGTTTGCGGAGCGGACCCGACTGGTGCCGATGGGTGGAGCGATTTCGAACATCATGCGGGTCAGGCAGACGCTGATGTCCGACTCGTATGTCGGCGCCACCCTGACCGACCGTCGGTATGATGGCGGCGGGGCGGGGACAGTCTTTTCGGGTGATGGCCGTATTCGGCTGCATGACAATTACTCGCTTGAATTTCAGGGTGCTGTGAGCCGCACGGCCGAGCCGGATGATAGGGAGTTGTCAAGCGATATCAACGGGCTGACATTCGATGGCGGCCGTCGCACCGCCGATTTCGATGGTGAAACGTTCGCCGGCCATGCCGTTTACGCATCGCTGGAGCGAGGCGCCCGCTTCTGGGAGTTTGATGTCGACTACTGGGAGTATTCACCGCGCTTTCGGGCCGATAACGGGTTTGTCGTGCAGAATGACTACCGTCTGGTCAATGCCTGGACCGGGCTGTTTTTCCGGTACGGCACCGGGCTCGTTGAACTGATCTCACCGCGAATCGAAGCCGGTCGGAAGTGGAACTTCGCTCAGGAGTTTAAGGACGAGTGGTTGCGGCCGGAACTGGCAATCGACCTGAAAGCGCAGACCTATCTGTATTTCTCCACGCTGTTCAGCAACGAGGAATTCAAGGACTCGCTGATTACCGGTATTACAAACTATGCGATACGAGTAGACAGTCGCTTCTCCAAGCCGGTGTCACTCGGTGCCCGGTATGGTTTCGGTCGCCAGATCGCCCGTCGCACGGCCGAACCGGTCCTGGGTGACGAGAAACGCCTTTCGATGTGGGGGCGGATCCGGCCGACCGACCGCCTGACAATCGAGCCGGAGCTGCAGTGGCTCAGGCTGGATATGCCGGATGATCTTGATCCGAGTCTTTTTGTCGATGAAACCGTTACGCCGGGACAGAATATCTCGACAATTCTGGTCACACGGACGCGATTCAACTATCAGTTCACGCGCCGGTTGTTCGTGCGGTTGATTGTCGAGTACTACGACGAGGATAATGAATATGATCCGAGCCGGTCTATTCGGGAACTGGTGGTGGAGCCGCTGCTGACCTACAAGGTCAACCCGTACACCGTATTTTATCTCGGCTCAACCCACGATTACAGCGATTTCGATTACAGTGGTGTGAATCAGCTTCGCCGCCGCTCGCAGCAGTTCTTCGCCAAGTTGCAGTATTTGTTCAGAACCTGATACCTGATACTTCTTCCTCATCTGCTTATCAGGCTGGCTTCGCCGACATCGCAACCCGCGCTGTCGGCGTTGTCGTGTGTGGTAGGTGAGAAACCGGAATGGCTTGGTCGCAGGCGGCCGAACGCGTATCTTAGAAGATACAGGCAGTCTACGAAACGGGGAATCTTCATGGCCCAGACAATAATCCAGGTTGATGCCTTTACCGACAGGCCGTTTGGCGGCAATCCGGCCGCGGTCTGTGTGCTCGATCGTGAGCGCGATGAGGCGTGGATGCAGGCGGTGGCACTGGAAATGAATCTTTCCGAAACCGCCTTCCCGGTACGAAGCGGCGATGACTGGCAGTTGCGCTGGTTCACGCCGGCGGTGGAGGTGGAGCTGTGTGGTCATGCCACGCTGGGCACGGCGCACGTGTTGTTTTCCGACGGGCTCGCACCGGCCGGGTCGACCATCACCTTTCACACCAAGAGCGGTCGGCTTCGGGCGCGACAGGACGGCGAGTATATCGTG
>WJMS01000200.1 GCA_014727815.1 candidate division GN15 bacterium | reverse complement strand
CGCTGAGCCGACGAAGCGCTCGCAGGACATCCTCATCGCACCTTCGTCCTGACATTCCAGCTAGAGAAACGAAAGGAGTACCGTCATGGCCGATACCAAAGCCGCGAAATATGACGCTATCATTCTCGGGTCCGGGCAGGGCGGCAAGCCACTGGCGGTCGAACTGGCCGGAGCAGGGTGGAACGTTGCGTTAATCGAAGCAAAACACCTCGGCGGGACCTGTGTCAACGAAGGGTGCACACCGACCAAGACGATGGTTGCGTCGGCGCGAGTTGCACACCTGGTGCATCGGGCCGAGGACTACGGGGTCAAGACAGGGGCGGTGACAGTCGACCTGGCCGTGGTGCGAGATCGAAAACGCAGTATTGTCGAGACCTTCCGCGGCGGCAGTGAGAAGCTGGTCGAGAAGACCGACAATCTCGATTTGTATATGGGGACCGGACGATTCGTCTCGCCACATGAGATCGACGTTGAGCTGAATGCGGGTGGGACGGCACGCCTGTATGGCGAGAAGATCGTCATCAACACCGGCGCGCGGCCGTCAAAACCGCCGATTGACGGCATCGAGGATGTCGAGACACTCGATTCGACCTCGATCATGGAACTCGATGCGGTCCCGCGGCACCTGGTGGTGATCGGAGGCAGCTATATCGGGCTCGAGTTCGGGCAGATGTTCCGACGGTTCGGGGCGCAGGTAACGATAATCGAGTACGGGCCGCAGTTGATCGTGCGGGAGGATGAGGACGTCGCCGAGGCGGTCAAAGAGATAATGCAGGATGACGGTATCGCGGTCATGCTCAACGCCAGTGCGAATCGGGTCGAGCGCCACAGCAACGGCACGGTGGAGCTGTCGGTTGAACAGGAGGGCATGGAAACAACTGTCAGCGCGTCGCACTTGCTGCTCGCGGCAGGTCGGACACCCAACACCGATGATATCGGCATCGACAAGGTCGGCGTTGAACTCGACAAGCGCGGGCATATCGTGGTCGATGATCGGCTGGGGACAAACGTGGACCATGTCTTTGCGATTGGTGATGTCAAGGGCGGTCCGGCGTTCACTCATATATCCTACGATGATTTCCGTATCCTCAAGTCCGGCTTTCTGGGCGACGGCTCCCGGTCGATTGCCGATCGGCCGGTGCCGTACACGATGTTCATCGACCCGCAGCTGGCCAAGGTCGGACTGTCGGAAAAGGAGGCGAAGCAGCAGGGGCGGAAGTACACGGTTGCCAGGATCCCGATGACCAGTGTCGCCCGGGCGCTGGAGACCGATGAAACGCGGGGGCTGATGAAGGCGTTGATCGATCCCGACACCGATCAGATTATCGGCTGCACCATCCTGGGGATCGAAGGCGGCGAGATCATGGCGGTGCTGCAGACGGCGATGATGGGCGGGCTGCCGTACACGGCGATACGGGATGGCGTCTATGCCCACCCGACCCTGGCCGAATCGCTGAACAATCTATTTGCCCGCGTCGAGAAATAACCGTACTTAGAGGCTGACAGCAACACGAACAGCAGCAACTCCGGCCGGCGTCAAGCAGCCGTGCGCCGCACGTGGCAAGCGTAACGGCGCCGCCGGCGAAAGTGCGGTGAGGTGCGCAGCATGATCAGCCTGTCTTTCTACGGCGCCGCCGGCATGGTTACCGGTTCAAAGTATCTTGTGACGGTTAACGATCAGCGGGTGCTGGTTGACTGTGGCATGTTTCAGGGTCGCAAGGAACTTCGCAAGCTCAACTGGGAGCCGCCGGCATTCAAACCGGAGTCGGTTGCCGGCGTGATTCTCACCCACGGACATATCGATCATATCGGCTATCTGCCGCGGCTGGTCCGATTTGGCTATCGCGGACCGGTTTTCGCGACGCATCCGACAGTCGATATAGCCAAGCTGTCGTTGCTCGATGCGGCCCACATCCAGATGGAAGATGCCGAATATCGCAACAAGAAGAAGCTGACCAGTCATGAGAAAGCGCTCCCGTTGTTCGATGATGAGGATGTGGCGGCGATCGACGCCATGTATCAGGCGGCGCCCTTCGATACCTGGACCGAGGTAACTGATCGTATTCGTTTCAGGCTGCATCCGGCCGGACATATTCTCGGAGCGGCCAGCGTCGAGCTGGAACTCACCGATGACGACCGGAAGGTATCGGTTTTGTTCTCCGGCGATGTCGGTCGCTACGGCAACCCGCTGACTCGCAATCCCGGCGAGCCGCCCTCGACTGATTACCTGGTGTGTGAATCAACCTACGGGGGGCGTATCCATCCGCCGGAGGATGCCCATCAGGATTTCATCGACCTGATTCGCGAGGCGGTCGAGCGCAAGAGCGTGTTGCTGATTCCGGCGTTCGCGATTGGTCGTACCCAGCAGGTGACGTTTTTGATCGACCGTCTGATCGAGCACGGCCTGGTGCCCGACATCGATATTCATATCGATTCACCGATGGCGATTTCAGCGACCGATATCTACTGCAAGTATGCCTCGCTGCATTCGATCGATCTCCAGAAGCTCGGCGGCAAGAACTGCGTGCTGCACGGCAAGCGAGTCCATTTGCATCGGAAGCGCAAGTCATCGAAGCTGCTCAACAAGATGAAGGGTCCGGCCGTGATCCTCTCGTCCTCGGGTATGCTGACGGGCGGTCGTATCATGCACCACCTGATCAACCGTTTACCCGATCCCAGGACAACCGTCGCGCTGGTCGGTTTTATGGCTGAAGGGACGACGGGGCGTCGGCTGGTCGACGGGGCCGACCGGATTTATATCCACAAGCAACCGGTGGAAGTGAAAGCGCGGGTGAAGACATTGCACGGGCTCTCCGGTCATGCCGATTACTATGAGTTGCTGCACTGGGCGGAGAATATCACGCCGGCGCCGAAGCGGGTGTTTGTCACACACGGGGAGGCCTCGCAGGCGGCGGCGATGGCCGGTCATTTTCGCACGGAGCGGGGCTGGGACTGCCATATCCCGGCGCTGGAAGAGACGGTGACGCTCTGACGCAGCATTTGCGGCAAACCGGCGCCTTGTCGGGGTAAGTGCTTGCGCGGCCGCGCGTTAATGGAGTACGCGGACCAAGTTGGTCCACGACGACCATTTTAGAGATTGACAAATCCCTCTAAGTCTCTATCTTGCAACGAACCCTCACGCTTGTCCACTGTTGTATCGATTGACGACCAATCTTGATTCTGACATCACATATGGAGATTCCGACATGACTAACGGCTCACGAATCGGCGTGCGTGCAGCATTCACCGGGCTTGCCTGTTTGCTGCTGTTCGCCTCGATTGGTCTGGCGATCCCGCCGGGCTACGACGGACCCCTTGATTTCGAAACCCGCCCGGGTGAAGAGGGGGACAACTCACGGATGAGTACGATCGCATCAGCCGGCGAAAAGGCCGCCGGCGACACCGTCTTCTCGCTCTGTGCGGTCGGTGTTATTGAATTCCAGCCGCAAGCAGGCGGTTCCGACTGTTGGGGGTGGGAAGCGCCGGACGGCACCGAATACGCCATCATGGGGACCTACGACGGTATTTCGTTTGTAAATGCCAATACCATGCAGATCATCCAGACAGTTCCTGGTCCGACCAATGGCTGCGGCAGCGTCCGCTGGCGCGATATGGTTACGATGGGCAATTACTGCTATGCCGTTTCGGAGTGCTCCGGTACGAACCAGGGCATCATGATCATCGACATGTCGTTCCTGCCGGATTCGGTGAGCCTGGTGACGTCGTATTCGTCGCCGACCGATCCCACCTCGCACAATATTGCGATCGATACCGCCACCGGGTATGCCTATGCGGTGAAGCGGTTCTATAACGGTGTACGGATAATCAATCTCAACAATCCGACGGCGCCGGTCGAGCTGAACTACATTCCGACCAGTGACTGTCACGACATGTTTGCGCGCAACGACACGCTCTGGATCGCCGAGGGTTCCGGCGGCACGTGGTCGGCCTGGGATGTTTCCAACAAGTCCAACCCACAGTTGATTCGTCGGGTCGCCGTGCCGAATTCCGGTTACGTCCACAATATCTGGCCGTCGGGTGATGGTCAGTATGTGATCACGACTGAAGAGACCTCGTTCAAGACGGTCAAGTACTGGGATGTGTCCGACTACAACAATGTCCAGCTGGTCGGGCAGTACCTGGCGCCATCGGATCTGGCGCACAATGCCCATATGATCGGTGACACCGCATTTATCTCGCACTACGAGTCGGGCGTGTCGGTGGTCGATTTCAGCGACCCGTCGGTCCCGTCCGAGCTGGCCCGCTATGATACCTATGACTCGGGTGAAAGCCCGGGGTTCAACGGCGCCTGGGGCGCCTTTCCGTACACCACATCGGGCAAAGTATACGGTTCCAACGGTGATAATCGGCTCTTCATTATGGAGCGCCGTTCGGTGATCACGACCGACACGATCTTCGGCGATACGGTTCTGACCAATCCCGATGAACAGGTGGCGGTGGATGTTCTGATCGACAACCACACGCCGCTCTCCGGCATTAATATACCGTTTACCTGGACCGGCCCGTTTGGTTTGACGATCGATTCGGTATCGACCGAAGGTCTGCGCACCGACTATTTCAACCAGAAGACCTTTACTGTGTATGATCCGGGGAATCAGCGGGCGGCCTACGCGATGATCAAGGGCACCGACCAGCCGGCCCTGCCGCCGGGTGACGGTCCGATCCTGCGCATCTTCTTCAGCGTGCCCCCGGGGGCCAGTGGCGCCGAGAACCTGATCGACTTCAGTGCTTTTGCCCAGACGCAGCCCGAGGTGATGGCCGCATGCTTACAGTTTACGCTGGAGACGTCGCCGGCCGTGGTCAAGCTCGGCGCACCGTCGTGTTGCGAAGGCGGCACCGGCAATATCAATGATGATCCGGGCGACAATGTCGATCTGCCTGATGTCATCTACCTGGTGAATTCGCTCTTCCTGGGCGGGCCGCAGCCACCGTGCCCGGAGGAAGCGAACGTCAATGGCGATGTCGACGGAAACGTCGATCTGCCCGATGTCATCTACCTGGTCAACGCGCTCTTTTTGGGCGGTTCGGCGCCAAGCGCGTGTCCGTAAGTGCGAGTTGATGAACGCTTGCTGACGACATCTCACGTTCCCAGTTTGCATGCCGGGGCGGGTGAAGAACCCGCCCCGCATCATATCTTAGTCGATTTCCACTTCAAGGGAGATTCATTTCGATGCGAAGTGTCCTGTTGATGGTATCCGTTTGCAGCCTGGTCTTGCTCATGACGTGGGGGTGCACCGACGATGACAACCCCGTAGATTCCGGCGGTGAACAGTTTGATGTCCTGTACGTGCTCAACCAGGCCGACCAGACGATTTACAAATACAATGCGGAGACACTGGTGCGGATCGACTCGATCGAGACACCGGTAGTCGAACCGCACTTCATTGAGTTTTCCCACGACCGGGACTATTACTACGTGGTTGGTCGCCAGGTCGGCGGGCAGCTGGCCAAGTACCGGACGGCTGATGATTCGCTGGTGCAGTTGGTGACGGTTGAGGGGTCGATGTTTCCGACGGCACTGGTGGTCAGCCCGAACGATGACACGGTTTATGTGTGCGACTTCACCAACGCCAAAGGCCGCACGCATCGCTACGCCGCCTCCGGGGCTAGTTTCAGTTTCCTCGACTCCAATCTTCAGGCCGGCTATCAAAGTCATGATATAGACCTCTCGTCAGACGGCGGCTTGTTTGTCTCGGCCGGTTTCAACAGCGATGACATCACGGTTGTCGACCTCGATTCCGGCACCACGACACCGTACCGTATCGAAGATGCGACCCCGGGCTTCGGAACCTCACCGGCTTCCTACGGACCGTACGGGGTCAACCTCGATCTCGACGAACAGATGGCTATCCTGGCCTGCCGGAAGGGTGTCGATCAGTTACGCCTGATCGATTTCATCAACGGGACAGTGATCGATTCGATCCTGATACCGACGGCCGATGCGACGCAATCGGCGATGGCCGGGCCGACCCTGATGGATATTACGCCGGACAACGACCGGGTGTTTGTCACCGGATTTACGGACAATCGGATGTGGGTGGTGCAGTTGTCGACACGTTCGGTGCTGCAGACGATTCCGCTGGGGACGCCGAGACCATTTACCGTGAATGTTACGTCCGACGGCAGTCGGGTGTATGTCTCGGCCACCAATACCCGACCGAGTCCTGGCCAGGTGTACGTGATCGACGGAAATTCGTATGCGGTGCTCGATTCGGTGCAGACCGGCTCGGAGCCGTTCGGAGTTCGGCTGCTCGAGCGGTAACTTGATGGAGAGCTGATCGACTACGGGGAGCAGGGCGCCGGTGTCGGGCCGCTGAGGAAGACGTAGTTGACGAGCACGATCACATCGCGCAGATCCAGATATCCGTCCGGGTCGCCATCGGTATTGGCGGCTGCCGGGCAGGCGAGCGGCCCGGCGCCCAGAAAGAGCCGATCGACCAGGCTGATGATATCAGTCATGTCGACATTCCCGGCCGGGTCAGCATCGACATTACCGGTAGTGCCGTCACAGCAACTGCCGGTTTGCCGGTAGAAGTTGAGCCCGCCGTATGACTCGCCCACAAAGACATCGTCATCCGCATCGCCATCGATATCCGCAAACACGAGCGACGGAAACTGGCCGGCGTCGGCGCCGGGCACCGTATCGGTCAGTGCGGTGAGACTGACTGAATCGGGGAAGGTCCCATTCGGGGCGTCGTTGCGCCAGACGGTCAGGCCAAGCCCGGTGCCTCCCAGCAGGATATCGAGACGACCATCGCCATCCCAATCATACAGGTGTGGCAGGGTGTAGTCCCGTAGCGAGACGATCGGCAGCAGTTTGTTGGTTAGCTGGTTGAGCACCGGATTGCCTACCGAGCCGGTGTTTTCGTAGAGCAGCAGGTTGGCCTCGCTGTTGAAGTCCCATTCGCCAACCAGGAGATCCGTCAAGCCATCACCGTCGATATCTCCGACGCGAGGCGTGGCATACTGGTCGACCTTAATGCCGGCCAACTGTGCCGTCTGCTGTACGAACTGCGGCTCGAAGGCAGTGCCGACATTCTCCCAGTATTCGATACGGCCGAGGCCGGTGCCGATCAACAGGTCGAGCAGGCCGTCATCGTTCCAGTCGACCAACACCGGGACGGCAAACGTGCCGACATCGATACCCGCATAGTTGTCGGAGCGGTGCGTGAAGGCGGGTTTGAGACCGGTGCCGGTATTCTCGAAATAGGTCAGGCGCCCGTCGAAGCGACCGACCAGAAGGTCGTAGGTACCATCGCTGTCGAGATCGCCGAGCGTCGGGTAGGAGAAGCTCCCGATATCGAAATTATCGACATAGTCGCCCAGCTCGAAGGTGAACGCCGGTTCGGTCGGACTGCCATCGTTGCGGTAGAGCCGCAGGTTGTCCAGCGAGGCGCCGTTGCCGACGCCGATCAGCAGGTCGGGATCATTGTCGTTGTCGATATCGGCTACTGTCGCATGATTGAACCCGACCGTGTTTGTTTCGAGGAACTCATCGGTGGCGTAGGTCAGGTCCGACTCGACCGGCGTGCCGAGATTCTCGAACAGGTAGAGACTGAGGTTGTTGATATCGCCCCAGAAGAGGTCGAGATCGCTGTCGCCGTTGACATCGGCGAAATGAATGCAGGAGAATCCGTGTTTGGTCGCCGAGGTTGATTTGCCGCCACCCGGGAAGGCGGAGATGCTGTCGTAGGTCAGGCTGATCAGCGAGAAGCTGGCCGCCTCGGGCGTGCCATCGTTGCGGTAGAACTCGAGACCGCCGGTTACGCCGCCGAGGAAGAAGTCGAGGTCGTTGTCGTTGTCGATGTCAGCGAAGTCCGGGGTGTTGTTGACACCGGTGCCAAACCCGGCGTAGGCGCTGTCGACAAGAGTGAACCGGATGCTGTCGGGGGTCGATTCGTTGCGATGGAATTCGACACCGGCGGAGCGGTTGTCGCAGAACAGGTCGAGATCGCCATCGGCATCGATATCCGCCAGGGCGTGCCACGAGCCAATGTCGATATTGCCGAGTCGTTCCGTAACCGGTTCCCATGCCGGTTGGGCGGCTGAGCCGATGTTGCGCAGGTAGACCAGCTTGCCGGTGCCCTCACCGATCAGCAGATCAACCAGCCCATCGCCATCAAAATCAGTCAGGGTCGGCTTGGGTTCATCGATGCCACCCAGAAAGGCCAGGGGAATATCCTGTCCATCGACAGCGAACGGGAATGGCGCGTACTCCTTTTCGAAAGACGCGGCAGAAAGACGGGCGGCCGACAGGCCCAGCAGGGCGAACAGCACAATCAGCGCGGAACGTGATGTCTTTGACTTGATGACGGTACTCCTTCTTCGGCAAGATTGCATAGGATGTGGTAGTCAATGGCCGACAGGTCGTTGGCCTGCCGGGTTCACTTGATGAAACGCGGTTGCAGGCAGGTGCGTTTCCGTGTTGGTGGCGGCAGTTACGGCTTTTTTGTCGGGAAATACGGGCTCCGGGCATGGCCGGGTGACGCAGCTGAAAAGTTGGTTAGTATTAACTAACCTATCGGTTAGAACCGAATTAAGTTGACCTGATTCATGGCGATTTCGCCCATTTCTCATTAGTTGTTGCGGTAGAGCCCCTTAGACGGCTATACCGCCGGAGGAAAATCGGAAAATAGTCGGAAGAAATAGCGGTCGGACGGTGTATCAAGTATGAAATGTCATAGGACTGTCATGAGAAATCGGTTGCATCCGGGGCACCCGGATGGTATACATAGCGACAGGAAAGCAAGCTGACGTTTCTGATAGACAGTAAGTGTACTGGAGGAATTGATGGTCAAAAAGTGGATGTTTCCGATCGTAGCGCTGGTAGCGCTGGCACTGGTCAGCCCGGTGCTGATCGCTCAGGAAGAGGCTGAGGCGGAGAAGAAGGAAGAAGCCGAATACGAGTATATCGGGGTCAAGCGCTGCTCCTTCTGTCATAAGAAAGACGGCACGTTCCCGAGCTGGGAAAAGACCGCCCATGCCACCACATTTGAGCGGCTGAAGGGCGACGAGCAGAAGAACGAGACCTGTCTGTCCTGTCACGCCACTGGCGTCAGTGCCAAGGGTGATCTGCTCGAGGGTGTCCAGTGTGAGTCCTGCCACGGCCCGGGTAGCGACTACTGGAAGAAGTCAATCATGGAAGACCGCGAACTGTCGATCAAAAACGGTCTGTGGATTCCCGATGAAGAGACCTGCAAGAAGTGCCATGTCGGCGAGGTCCCCGAGGGCCATGTGGAATTGCCCGAATTCAACTACGAAGAGATGATGAAGACGGGCGTGCATGACATGCCGCCGGCTGCGGAAGAGTCGAAGTAGCGCTTCGGCAACAGCCGTTGCATTTGTAAAGGCAACACGACGCCCCCGCGTTCATGCGGGGGCGTTTTTTTGTCGGGTTGTGACATCGCCGTCCCTGGTCCATTTTTTCAGTTTACACGCTCCTGGCGTCGTGCTATCATAGACCGATTCTGTCGGCGAGGGTGACGAGGCGCCGGCAGCACCAGGAGAGATCGTCAGTCACCAATCAGCAGTGCAAGGAGGTCCGTGAGTAATCGAAGGTATCCCGAACTGGCCGGCAAACATGCGCTGGTCACCGGTGCGGCCCGTGGCTTTGGCCGGGCTATTGCCATGCGCCTGGCCGATGAGGGCGTGACGGTGGTGGTGAACTATCGCCGCAGTATGTCCGATGCCGCGGCGACGGTGGAGGAGATCGAACAGCGCGGGGGGAAGGCAATCGCACTGCGAGGTGATGTCGGCAAGGAGAAGAGTCTCGACAAGTTGTTCACGCAGATAGCCGACGAACTCGGTCACCTCGATATACTCGTTGCCAACGCAGCCTTTGGTGTCCCCGGCAGCCTGGTAGAGGCCAACGAGCATCACTGGCAGGTGACTATGTCGGCCTCGGCCTGGTCGCTTATCTCCATGACCCAGCGGGCTCTGCCGCTGATGAAAAACGGCTGGGGGCGGGTTGTTTCGATTACCAGTGACGGCGGCCAGAAGGTGATTCCCGGGTATGGGGTAGTTGGTCCGGCCAAAGGCGCCCTGGAGAGTATCACTCGCGGGCTGGCGTATGAACTGGCCCGAAAAGGGGTGCTGGTAAATGGAGTGCTGGCGGGACTGGCTGACACGAAATCGGCGAGGTCGATTCCCGGCGCCGACCAGGTTATTCAGCATGCCTCGCGACATACCCCGAAGGGCCGGATCGTCAACGGCGAGGACATAGCGCGCGTGGTCGCGTTTTTGTGCTCCGATGATGCCGAGATGATCTGTGGCCAGTTTATCACCGTCGATGGCGGCCGGAATATCGTTGGCTAAGACCATTCCGATGACTATTGCCAAGTCGCTGTGATAAAGGTTCTTAAGATCCAGTGATCAGCCCGGTGCGGGGAGGGCTCGAAAAGTCTGTCCTTTTTCTTCCGATTGACGATATTTATCCGATCGGCCTTGACATAATCGGCCGATTAGTATATATGGTGCCTTGTGAATTTTGTAACAAAATGCGGGCGGGTTCGTTCGGCACGGGCGAGCACTCTTTGGGTCCGCTATGTCTATATGCAGTGGTAACTTAAATGGTGTTTTCGACGCTGTTTTTCAAAACGGAAGAGGTGCTTGCATGAGTACGCAGTCGTTTAATCCGTTCCATATGGCCCAATCGCAGTTCGATAAGATTGCGCATATGCTGGAATTGGACTCGGCGGTACGTGAATTCCTTCGGAATCCGGTGCGTGAGTATCAGTTTCTGATCCCGGTACGCATGGATGACGGGACGGTAACGGTGTTTCGCGGTTTCCGTGTCCAGCACAACGACGCCCGTGGTCCGAGCAAGGGAGGCATCCGCTTCCATCCCCAGGAGACGATCGATACGGTCCGCGCGCTGGCGATGTGGATGACCTGGAAATGCGGTGTGGTGGATATCCCGCTTGGCGGCGGCAAGGGCGGCGTGGTGTGTGACCCGCACAATCTGAGCGCCCGCGAGCAGGAGGGTATCTGCCGCGGCTGGGTCCGGCAGTTGTCGCGCAATGTGGGACCGTACCAGGACGTGCCGGCGCCCGACGTGATGACCAGTGCACAGCATATGTTGTGGATGCTCGATGAGTACGAGCGGATTCGCGGCGAGAAACTGCCCGGGTTCATCACCGGTAAGCCGGTGGGCATGGGCGGCTCTCTCGGCCGTACCGAAGCGACCGGGTTCGGCGTGATCTTCACCGTCCGCGAGGCGCTCAAAGAACTCGGCATCC
The DNA here is from genome assembly GCA_014727815.1 of candidate division GN15 bacterium. Taxonomy (GTDB): domain Bacteria; phylum Zixibacteria; class MSB-5A5; order GN15; family FEB-12; genus WJMS01. The sequence continues at coordinate 9,112 of WJMS01000200.1, read as the reverse complement.
GGCCGAGCGATACCACCGCCTCGGTGCAGGGATTCGGCAATGTGGCCCAGTATGCGATCCGGCTGTACAGTCAGATCGGCGGGACGGTTACCTGTGTTTCTTGCTGGGACCAGAAAGAGCAGACGTCGTTTGCCTACCGCAAGAAGACCGGTATCGATCTCGACGAGCTGCTCGGCATCACTGACCGGTTCGGCGGGATCGACAAAGAAAAGGCCCGAGACCTCGGCTACGAAGTGCTCAATGGTGACGAGTGGATTTCCCAGGAGGTCGACATTCTCATTCCGGCGGCGCTGGAGAACCAGGTAACCGGCGAGTCGGTCAAGAAGATCAGTGGCCGCGTCAAGGTGGTCGCCGAGGGCGCCAACGGTCCGACCACACCCGAGGCCGACCAGGAGCTGTACAATCGGAATATCTTCCTGATCCCCGATCTGCTCTGCAACGCCGGCGGCGTAACCTGCAGCTACTTTGAGCAGGTCCAGAGCAACATGAACTACTTCTGGGAAAAGGACGAGGTGCTGGGTAAGCTGGATGTCAAGATGACGACAGCGTTCCTGGCGGTCAGCGATCTGGCGCAGCGTCGCAAACAAAACACACGCAATGCGGCCTACCTGATTGCAGTCGATCGTATCGCGCGGGCCTGCCGCGACCGCGGCTGGGTGTAAGCACAGCGCAGGAGCATGACACTACGTGCGGGGATGGTTGCCGAGGGGGCGACCATCCCCGTCTTTGTTTCGAGGCGATCTCTTTTTGTCTTGCGAAGGTGGTATGATTGGCTATATTGCCAAATATGCAATTATGAGATGCGATGGAGAGTCGAGTGGATAGCGTTGCGCGACGGAAGTACGAAGTTCGGGCCAGGATTATCAAAGCTATGGCGCACCCGACCAGGCTGTTCATTGTAGATGAACTGGCCAAGGGTGAGCGATGCGTCTGTGAACTGCGCGACATGATCGGTGCAGATATTTCGACGGTATCCAAACACCTTTCGATATTGAGACAAGCCGGAATTGTTGAAACAGAGAAGCGCGGCCTGCAGGTTTGGTACAGCTTGAAAGTCCCATGTATTCTAAAGTTCTTCGGCTGTGTTGAGGATGTATTGAGATCAAATGTACTATTGGCGCGAAGCGTCACAGCCGAGTAGTTTTTTTTGTTCACCTATTTGGCGAAGTCGCCAAATAGATTGGACTGCCAAAGTCCATGATCGGGAGCCTGGAAGTTGCCGGTAAACTGGAAATCTGAATGGAAGCCGTTGGCTGGAATAGTCGCGGTCTTCCTCGTTTTCTTCTATCTGCCTGTCGATAGTGTACGCCTGCGCGGGGCGGTCATCGAAGCGTTGGCACTGACCAAGTGGTATGCCCGGGAGCACGTCATTCTCTGTCTCATACCGGCTTTCTTCATTGCCGGGGCGATCGCTATTTTTGTCAGCCAAGCCTCGGTAATGAGATATCTCGGGGCTAAGGCGAACAAGCTGCTTTCGTATGGTGTGGCGTCGGTATCTGGAACTATCCTCGCGGTCTGTTCGTGCACTGTCCTTCCGCTATTCGCCGGAATCTACAGAATGGGCGCCGGTTTGGGCCCGGCCACAGCTTTTCTGTATTCGGGGCCTGCAATCAACGTCCTGGCCATCGTCCTTACTGCCAGGGTTCTGGGCATCGAATTGGGGGTCGCCAGGGCTGTTGGCGCCATCGTCTTCAGCATCGTGATTGGCCTTCTGATGCATCTCATCTACCATAAGGAAGAAACAGAAAAGGTTGACGCCCAGATGGCCATGCCGGAACCGGATGTGGGCCGTCCGCTCTGGCAGAATGGACTATACTTCGCGGCCATGGTCGGAATCCTGGTGTTTGCCAACTGGGGTAAACCAGACGAAACGACTGGCTTCTGGTATCTGGTTTGGTCTTACAAGTGGTTTGTCACCGGGATAGCATCTATAGGTCTGGGCCTGATGCTGGTGTTGTGGTTTAAGCTGTCAAAGGTGAAGATAATACTAACAGGTATTGCTGCTGCTGCCGTAGCGTTTCTCTTTCCTCACGAACCACTTCTGGCTTTCTCGGTCGGTGTTATCGGGCTTTCACTTATTCTCAGCAGGCGCGAAGATGAGTCCGGTGAATGGTTCAGTGAGACCTGGGGTTTCGCCAGGCAGATTTTGCCGCTGCTGTTCGGGGGAGTTCTCATTGCCGGACTGTTATTGGGGCGTCCCGGAGAAGAAGGTCTGATACCGTCTCAATGGATCAGCAGTTGGGTAGGCGGAAACTCCCTTGAATCGAATCTTTTCGCATCGGTGGTGGGAGCCTTCATGTACTTCGCCACTTTGACCGAGGTCCCGATTCTACAAGGATTGATCGGTAACGGCATGGGTAAAGGACCGGCTCTGGCTCTGTTGCTGGCCGGCCCGGCTTTGTCGTTGCCAAACATGCTGGTCATTCGATCAGTCATGGGAACCAGAAAGACAATAGTCTTCGTGATTCTGGTTGTATTGATGGCTACGCTATCAGGTATTATCTACGGAAGTCTCTTCTAAAGGAGAAGCAGATGAAAGAAGTAAAAGTACTGGGACCCGGTTGTCCCAAGTGTCAAGAGTTGATGGCACAGACCCAGAAGGCAATCCAGGAGCTCGACCTGGAGTGTTCGGTCGAAAAGGTGACCGATATTCAACAGATAACCAGCTATGGTGTAATGATGACGCCGGCGTTGGTTGTTGACGGGGAGGTTAAAGTGACCGGCAAGGTTCCGTCGCTGGATGATATCAAGACAATGATTGGACAATGATAGAAACGGGAAGAGAGGACGAGATGAAGAGCGTTTTCATCGTTGTAGTCGGGTTCGCCATGCTGCTCTCAGCCGCAACAGTAATGGCAGGCGACAAGGCTGATGGGGCACCCGAGGATTCGACTGAGGTGGCAACAGCGGCGTCACCGGACTCGCAGCAGTCAGACCAGGTAGTCGTTTACTACCTGCACTCGAACAGAAGGTGTATGACCTGTAATAAACTCGAGGCATACTCGAAAGAGGCGGTTGAAACCGGATTTGTCGAGCAGCTGCAAGACAGCAGTATCGTATTTCGCGTTGAGAACTTCGAGACAGAAGACAATGAGCATTTTGTCGAAGACTATCAGATCTACACTCAGTCGGTCATTCTATCGCGCCAGAACGGCGGTGAGGAAGTCGAGTGGAAAAACCTTGACAAGATCTGGAAGCTGGTGGGGAACAAAGAAGACTTCATCAACTATGTTCAGAAGGAAGTAGCTGAATTCGTGATGCCCGAAGACAAGGAGTAGCATGGACGGCTATCTCCTGGCCCTTGGTTCAGCGGTGTGGTTGGGGATCCTGACCTCGATATCTCCGTGCCCGCTTGCGACCAATATCGCAGCTATCACCTACATCGGCAAGCGTGTCGAACGCCCCGGTACTGTCCTGTTATCGGGGTTGATGTACACCGCCGGTCGGATGTTGGCTTATGTGATTCTGGGTGTTCTGGTGGTGACAAGTGTGCTCTCGATCCCCGAGGTAGCCTTGTTTCTTCAGCAGAATATGAACAAGCTCCTGGGACCGGTTCTCATAGTCGTGGGACTGTTGCTGCTGGGCCTGTTCAAGCTCAGGTTACCCGGTTTCAGTGCCAGTGAGAGGGTCACGGGCAAAGTGGAAAAGTGGGGGATCTGGGGAGCCGGCGTTCTGGGATTCCTGTTTGCTCTCTCGTTCTGCCCGGTTTCGGCGGCGTTGTTCTTCGGCAGCCTGATCCCACTCGCCCTGGACCACCAATCCTCGGTAATGATGCCTACCGTATACGGTGTCGGGACCGCTCTGCCGGTCGTAGTGTTTGCTGTCCTGATCGCTCTGGGTGCCCACAGGGTTGGTAGGGCTTTCAACAAGATCAGCACATTCGAAGCCTGGGCCAGGAGGATTACGGCTGTGGCGTTCGTTGTCGTCGGTATCTACTACACGTTGTTGTACATCGTTGGGTTGACGATTTAGACCGCTATCGGCCAAGTCACCCCCGGGCGCACGTGCCTGGCCCGATCCATACGCCGACACGGCAACAGTATTGCCCGGCGGTATCGGTACGGCGGTTCTTGCCCTGTCCTTTCGCCTTCAGGCCCCGATACGGCTTGGTTGTCCAATCGGATTCCGCTTGGTTTTGCGCAGATGGTTCTTATCTTCTATACTTAACATTTGGGAGAGGACGCGGGAAGTACCGCAGAATGAGCAAGCATGACCACATACCGCTCAGCGCCACCGACATACCGTCGTTTGACCGCGACCTCTTCGGCCGCGACGAGCCGGTCAGTGCAGTGGGTGTCGGCGCGATCGGGGGGAAGGCCTCGGGGCTGGCCCAGGCCAATCGGATGCTGCAGGCGCACTTTCCAGAGCGGGAGTACGATGGTATCCGCATCTCGGTGCCGGCCCTGACCGTGATCGCCACCAACGTGTTCGACGCCTTCATGCAGCGCAACAACCTGTGGGAGGTGGTGGCTGAAGAGTTGCCGGATCGGCGGATTGCCAATGCCTTTTCCCGGGCCAGCTTTCCCTCCGAGATGGTTGGTGATTTGCGGGGATTGATCGAGAAGGTCAGTACGCCGTTGGCCGTGCGGTCGTCATCGCTGCTCGAAGACGCCACCTTTGAGCCGTTTGCCGGCGTCTACGCCACGAAAATGATCCCGAACAACGACCCGGGCGTGGATGCGCGGTTTCGCAAGCTGATCGATGCCATCAAGTTCGTGTATGCCTCGACGTTTTTCCAGGACGCCCGCGGTTATATGGCGGCAACCGGTCGCAAGCCAACCGAAGAGAAGATGGCGGTGATCATCCAGGAAGTGGTCGGCCTGCGGCACCACGAACGCTACTACCCGACCATATCCGGGGTGGCGCGTTCCTATAATTTCTATCCGACCGGCAACGCCGGCCCGGAGGACGGGGTGGTAAGCCTGGCGCTTGGATTGGGCAAGACGATTGTCGATGGCGGTCGCAGCTGGACCTATTCGCCGGCGTACCCGCGCGCCAATCCACCGCTCACGATCAATGACATGCTCAAACAGACCCAGACCGTATTCTGGGCGGTGAACATGGGCAAGGCGCCCGCGTTTGATCCGATGGAAGAGACGGAATACCTGGTGCAGCCGGGGTTGGCCGAGGCCGAGTTCGACGGGACGCTGGCCGATGTCGCCTCGACCTATCAGCCGGAGAACGATCGGATCGTGCCGGGGATCGGTCGTCCCGGCCCACGTATTGTCGATTTCGCACCGACCATCCGTATGGGTGAGCTGCCTTTCAATGACTTGTTCCGGGAGTTGCTTACACACAGTGAAGAAGCGCTGGAGACCGAGGTGGAGATCGAATTTGCGATCACGATCGATCCCCTCAGACGGCAGCAGCCGCGCGTTGGGTTCCTGCAGGTCAGGCCGATTGTGGTCTCGCGCGAGCAGGTGACGCTCGATGATGCGGCGTTGTCCGGTGAGCATGTCCTGGTCGCGTCCGAGCGGGTGCTCGGCAACGGCGTGGACTCCACCCTGACCGATATCATCTATGTCCGGCCGGATACATTTGCCAAGGAAAAGACGCGTCAGGTAGCAGTGGAGATCGAGCAGCTGAACCGAGCCCTTCGCGAAGACAACCGTCACTGCATCCTGTTCTTCTTCGGCCGACTGGGCAGTTCCGATCCCTGGCTGGGCATCCCGGTCGACTGGGGAGCGATTTCGCAGGCGCGGGTGATGGTCGAGGCGACGCTGCCGGACATGGACGTCGAGTTGAGTCAGGGATCACACTTCTTTCAGAATATGACCAGTCTTCAGATATCGTACTTCAACGTGCACCATGCCGGGGCGTATCGGATCAACTGGCGGTTGCTCGAACAGCGGCCGGCGGTCGCAGAAACCGCCCATGTCCGTCACGTCCGGCTGGAGCGGCCCTGCACGGTCAGGGTGGACGGACGACACAGTCGCGGAGTAATCGAGCTATGACCGACTCGCAGGAATCGTTTGACCAGATGCTATCGGCGCTGCGCGAGCGTGCCAAAGAACTGAACTGCCTGTATGCCGTCGAAGAGCTGCTGGGCGATCCGAAACTGGACTTACCCGACATCATCCACGGCATCATCGAAGCGATCCCACCCGGGTGGCAGTATCCGGACATCTGCCTGGCCAAGATCGAGATAGACGGCGAGGAGTATCATTCGCCCGGTTTCACCGAGACACCGTGGTACCAGACGGCTGATATCGTGGCCCAGGACCGGACGATCGGATGTATCAGTGTTTACTACACGCAGCAGATGCCGGTCGCCGACGAGGGCCCCTTCCTGAAAGAAGAAGCGCGACTGATCAAGACGATCGCCGATCGGCTCGGTCACCACATCCACCACAATCGGATGCGCCTGGTGTATCAGGAATGGGAAGAGGCCAAGCGGGACGGTCAGGGCGGCAAGCAGGGCGACTGGCGGATAATCCTCGATCTGCTCACCCAGACCGACAAGAATCTGTACACGCGCATTTCACACAAGATGCTCAACCAGCTCTGCTGGAGCGGCATCCGCGAAGCCGAGCAGTTGCTGCAGAAGTCTGATCTTTATCGCAAGACCGAGGCCGAGGAGTTGATCGGTGACTCCAACCGGCCGTACCGGAAACGCTCGTATTCCTTCCCGATGGAGCTTGGCGCCGAGACTTTTCGGATTGCCGCCGATCACCTGAGCGACGACGAGATTCTCTCGCGCATTCAGAAGTGGATGCAGGAGGACAAACTCGGCTTCCTGGTCCGGGCGGTCGAACGCAACCTGTCGCTTCCGGAGATCGCCGACGCCATCCGGCGTTACCACCATATTGCCTCGAAGGAAGACGAACTGTCGAAGCCATCGCGCGCCGGCGTGCGGGTGTCGCTGATTCGGCGTTTCCTGTCGGACCAGCTGACCTATATCAGCATCGCAAAAGAGTATCTCGGTATCGGCGACTTTTACGACCTGCTCCAATTCATGATTTTCTCCGCGGAGAGTCATGGCCGCCTGGGCGGCAAAAGCGCGGGGCTGTATCTCGCCTACCAGATCCTCAAGAACGAGGCTGAGCGAGAGCCCGACTTGGGCAAGATCAAGACACCGAAGACCTGGCATATCACCTCGGACATGCAGTTGAATTTTATGCACTACAACAACCTCGACGAGATCGTGGAGCAGAAGTACAAGGAGATCTCGCAGGTTAGGTTCGAGTATCCACATATCGTACACACCTGCAAGAACTCCCGTTTTCCTCCTGAGCTGACGCAGGGGTTGTCGGTGGCGCTCGATGATTTTGGTGAGCGGCCGCTGATTGTACGCAGTTCATCGGTGCTCGAGGACCGCGTCGGCGCCGCCTTCTCCGGCAAATACAAGAGTCTCTTCCTGGCCAACCAGGGGACGAAGAAGGAGCGGCTGGAGGCGCTGCAGGACGCGATTGCCGAGGTGTACGCATCGATGTTCGGTCCCGACCCGATCGAGTATCGTTCCGAACGCGGCCTGCTCGATTTTGCCGAGGAAATGGGCATTATGATACAGGAGGTGGTCGGCACCAGGATCGGCAAGTTCTTCCTGCCGTCGTTTGCCGGCGTGGCCTTCAGTCGCAACGAGTTTCGCTGGTCACCGCGCATACGGCGCGAGGACGGACTGATCCGGCTGGTGCCCGGTCTCGGCACGCGGGCGGTCGATCGGCTCAGCGATGACTATCCGATCATGTTTGCCCCGGGCCAGCCGGGTTTACGCGTGAATGTCTCCGTCGATGAGACGTTGCGGTACTCACCCCGGTGGGTCGACGTGATCAATCTCGAGACCAACACGTTCGAGACGATCGAAGCGACCGAGTTGTTTTCCGAGTACAGTGAGCAGATACCCGGCGCTTCGCAGGTGGTCTCGGTGCTGAGCAACGATCAGGTGCGCCGGATGTCGATGGCCGACACCGATCTCAACAAGAACGACCTGGTCGTGACGTTCGAGGGTCTGATGGACAACCCGCAGTTCGTCAAGCAGATGCATGCCATTCTGCGAACCCTGGAGCAGAAGATGGGAACGCCGGTGGATATCGAGTTTGCGCACGACGGCAAGGAGTTGTATTTGCTGCAGTGCCGCCCGCAGAGCCATTCGACCGATGCTGCGCCGGTGCCGATCCCGAAGGACCTGCCGGAGGAGCGGGTGATCTTCAGCGCCAATCGGTTCGTCTCGAACGGCTTTGTACCTGATGTCACCCACATCGTGTATGTCGACCCGGCGAAGTACGGCGAACTGCCCAGCCGCGAATTGCTCAGGTCGGTCGGGCGGGCGGTCTCCAAGCTGAACAAGGTTCTGCCGAAGCGTCAGTTCATTCTCATGGGGCCCGGTCGCTGGGGCAGCCGCGGCGACATCAAGCTTGGGGTCAACGTGACCTACTCGGATATCAACAATACGGCGATGCTGATCGAGATCGCCCGCAAGCAGGGCAACTACACGCCCGACCTGTCATTCGGCACACACTTCTTCCAGGATCTGGTCGAGGCGAACATTCGTTACCTGCCGCTCTATCCGGATGAGGAGGGTAACGCGTTCAACGAGCATTTCCTTACCCGATCGCCCAGCATTTTTGATGATCTCTTACCGGAATATGCCGAACTCGCCGACACGGTGCGAGTGATCGACGTTACCCGGGTGTGTGAGGGCCAGGTACTGCGGGTGCTGATGAATGCCGATCTCGACGAAGCTGTGGCGGTGCTGTCGCGGCCGTCGACGGAAACACCGGTGGTCATGGATCCCGACAGTGCGGTGCCGTTATCGACACATACGCACTGGCACTGGCGATTGCGGATGGTCGAGCACTTGTCGAAGGAACTCGATGCCGAGCGGTTCGGTGTCAAGGCATTGTACCTGTTCGGAAGCACCAAAAACGCCACGGCCGGGCCGGGCAGCGATATCGATCTGCTGGTGCATTTCAACGGCACCGAAGAGCAGCGCAAGAGTCTCGAGGCATGGCTGCAGGGTTGGAGTCTCTGCCTGGATGAAATGAACTTCCTGCGCACCGGGTATCGGAGTGGTGGCCTGCTCGACGTGCACTTTGTCACCGACGAAGATATCCGCACCAAGACGAGTTACGCCGTTAAGATCGACGCTGTGACTGATCCGGCCCGCAAACTG
>WJMS01000199.1 GCA_014727815.1 candidate division GN15 bacterium | reverse complement strand
TTCGGCCCGGTCATCAACGTGACCAACTACCCGGCCGACCAGGACGGCTACCGTGCCTGGCTGGAATCGACCGGTCTTTATGACAGCAACGACAACCTGCATCTCGTCTGGCCGGCCAACACCTATGACGCCGCCTCGGGCGACGCGGTTGGGCGTGCCTGTCGTGTCTTCCACTGGGCCGAGCAGACCGGTGTCATTTCCACCGTGCATAACGCCGAGTGGGATCCGACCGGCGTGTGTGGCGTCATGGACGTCAACTCGCTCAACGCCCGTGCCGTCAGCATCTCCGAGTGCGACGGCAAGATGTACACCATCTGGGTGTCTGCCAACGATCCGGCCGGCGGTGTCGATGACGACTGCTCGGCCGACCTGGGCGCCGGCCGTAACGGTAACGGCGAGATCTGGCTGTCGGTGACGGGTGATCTCGACGGTCTGGCCTGGGATGCCGCCCGGAACCTGACCAACTCTTACACCCCGGACTGTGACACGATTGTTGACGGTGTCAACGACTGTGACAGTGACAACTGGCCGACGATGTCCCGCTACGGCATGGATATCGCGGCGCTGGGCATCTCGCCCGACAGTTTCCCGGAACAGGTGTACGAAGTTGAGCCGGATCCGTCGTTCAGCGGCACCAACTACCTCGACGTACTCTACGTCAACGACAAGGCCCCGGGGCTTGGCACCACCGGTGACGAGACGCTGACCCGCAACCCGATCCGCTGGTTCCGCCTGCCGTGCGTTGAGCCGGTGGTCGAGGCCAACCCGAACCTGTCACCTCGTTCGGTCGGCTTCCCGACCTACCTGCGTCACGGTCAGGATTCGACCTTCGATGCGGTGATCGAGAACTCGGGTACCGCGGACTTGAGCGGTGAGATTGTCGTGCAGGAAGACAGCGGCCCTCCCGGCTGGCTGACGACCACACCGGCGGCACCGTTCAACGTGAACCTGCTGACTGCCCCGAACAACTTCGACACGATTCAGGTGACGCTGAACACGGGCGGTATCGTCGACAACCCGGGTACGGTGGTCAACCTGGTCGGTAAGGTCATTCTTCGTGCCGATGCGCCGACGGTGACCGATTCGATCAGCCTTGATATCGACTTCTTCATCGCGGACACGCTGGTCGGTCTGGCGTGGGATACGATCTCGACCGGGTATATCAGCCTGACGGTTGGTAACAACGGTAACATGGGTCGTGCCGGCAACGTTGGTGAAGGCGGCGCCGATTCGGGTCGCACCAACATGGACTTCTACACGACGGTCGATGAGTGCGACAACCAGCCTGGCGCCGACGGTTCGGATACGATTCCGGGAGATGCCCGGGTGTATCTGTACGACGGTTCGCCGGTGGTGATGTGGATAGACGAGATTGACGGTACGGATACGACGATTGCCGCCAATTGGTCGATCTTCAGCACGAACCTTTCGACGCCTGAGGCGTTCAAGCCGATCGCCGATGCGGCGTATGATGCTCCTGGTTTGCTGGCCGATTCGCTGACGAATGGCGATTACGATGCGTACTGGTCGGGCTTCTTTGTGACGACCGACTCGTCGCTGACGTTCGAGAAGACGAGTTATGCGCCTCGTAATGCCGGTGATGCGACGTTTATCATCCAGCGCATTGCGTGCTGGGCGACCGATGGTTCCGAGCAGACCGGTCTGGTGGTTGGTGAGGCCTGGGACTGGGATATCCCATCCGATACCGGCGCCGACAACTCCGCCGGTCAGATCCAGCCCAACGGTATCGTCTACCAGCGCGGCGCCGAATTCAACCAGGATGACACCCTCGAGTGTCAGGACAACGACACCCGCTTTGGTGGCGCTGCCCTGATCGGTATCAAGGATGCCACCACCGGTGGTACGGTGAACACGTCGGCTGTGCCGGAGCGTTTCTATACCGCTTCCAACGAGACATTCGTCTTCCCGGCCGGTAACTTCGTACCGATCGAGCTGTGGCGGAACATGGTTGACGAGGACGGCTTTACGGTCGACCCGGTGACCGAGGACCAGCACATGGCGATGGCTGCGGTGCGTGATTACAGCCTGGCCGCGAACGATACGCTGGAGATCTGGGTTGTGATGGCGACCGTGCAGAGCGGAACCGAGACCGACCTGACGACGGCTATCGAGGATGGTCGGACGTGGTTTGACAACAATGCGCCGCTGGCGGTTCGTCCGCTGCAGGCGGGTTGCTGTATCGGCACCACGGGTAACGTGAACGATGACGCCGGTGGCAATGTTGACCTTCCGGACGTCATCTACCTGGTGAACGCGTTGTTCCTTGGTGGTCCGCCGCCGCCGTGTCCGGCTGCCGCGAACGTCAACGGTGACAGCGGATGTAACGTCGACCTTCCTGACGTCATCTACCTGGTGAACGCGTTGTTCCTTGGTGGCCCGGCGCCTGCGCCGTGCCTGCCGCAGTGTAACTAACACTGCACGTTCTGTTAGACGCGGCCATAAGGGTCGCGTAGCTTGACATAGATGAAGGCCGCCCCTGCTCAGATGCAGGGGCGGCCATTCGTAGATCATACCTCTTCGACTCAGCACCAGACGAATCAGCTATCGTATCTTAGAAACCGTCATACCTGTCGAAAGGACCAAAGAATGGGTAAGAGATACGCGATGTTCTTTGTCCTGTCTCTGGCACTGGTAGGGTTTTTTGCAGCATCGGTAGTCGCCAAGAACGTGGCGACCGATCCGATGGACCACTATCGCTTCCTCTTGAAGCCCAAGATGAAGACTGTCGGAGCCGAAGAGGACTTTACTATCAGCGGTCAATCCGCTGCGCCGACCTCGCTGGGTTCGACCAGCGACCCGGGTACCTCCCCCGGCTTCCAGGTCGGCTTTTCCTATTACGATCTGCAGCAGAACGCCACCATGGGGCGTCAGGTCGACTGGCGCGGTGGTCCGCAGATCCACTTTGGCTGGACCTTCGGTCCGACCACGAGTGTGGGGGACTCACGTACGGTTGCCTACCGCGTGTGGGAGCCGGTATCGGGGACAATTCAGCCCTCGACGACCCCCTGTGCGGTGGTGAACCCGAACCTCCAGCGAGCCGGCTTCTGCAACATCGACGTTCGTCCGCCGAACGCCGGTTCACAGGAGTTCGCCGCGGGTGTCTTCGGCGCCCACGTCTCGCCGGGTACCGGGGAGGACTTCCAGACCCAGGTCTTCTGGCTGCAGCAGCGCGACCAGAACGACAACTGGTGTGACTTCAGCCACACTGCCCGTATCGTGGATACGCTGGAAGATCAGTTCTACGCCCTTGACAACCTGATCTGGCCCAAGCTCGAGTACCACATCAATGGTACCGATACCATGACCTATGCCGTTTCCTACGGCCGCGGCAACAATCCCGGGGTGGACCCGATCGTGTTCTGGAGAATAGCCGGTCGCCTTGGCGACACCACGTCCAGCAGCCCGACGAATGGCTGGCAGGGCATTCTGCTCGATTCCAGCTTCTCGGTGACCCACGACGTTGTCGCCTCCCGTAATTCGGGCAAGGTCGCGGTTATCTATACGATCCCGTCAGAGGGCGAGGATGAAGGTTCCGGCGAGCGCGATGTCGCGTACCGCGAGTCGACCGACATGGGCGCCACTTTCGGCCCGGTCATCAACGTGACCAACTACCCGGCCGACCAGGACGGCTACCGTGCCTGGCTGGAATCGACCGGTCTTTATGACAGCAACGACAACCTGCATCTCGTCTGGCCGGCCAACACCTATGACGCCGCCTCGGGC
>WJMS01000198.1 GCA_014727815.1 candidate division GN15 bacterium | reverse complement strand
GGACGCCCGTTCACGCAGGTAGGCCAGGCCGGCCAGCTCTTTGCGACGCGGGAAGCGCGACATATGGTCGAGCAAACGGCCGCCTCCAAGCGTAACCATGGGGGTCGGCAGGCGGATGATACACGAGTCGCCTACATAGCCGAACATCGGCTCCTCCGGTCGAAAGAAGGCCAGGCCTTTCTGTCCGGGCGCGATAGCATCGGACTCGAATACGCGAATCTCACCGGTCATCTCCGAGGTCCCCAGCAGCAGGAGGACTTCGCGGCCATCCTGCAGCGACACTGCCGCTTCCGGCAGCATCTCGACATTCAGGGCCAGGACCGGGTGGTCGGCAAAGTAGCGCAGATCAGTGCGGTCGGACACACAGCCGCCGCGCACCAGCTGTTCCTTTTCGATACCGGTGAACGACACCGCCGTGCGATGGCCGGGCTGCACGGTGTCGAGGTCCTGACCCTGTGACTGAAGCGTACGCACCCGGGCGGTGGCCCGGAAGGGCCAGATGCCGACTGTCTGGCCGGTCGTCAGGCCGCCCCCCCGAAGGGTGCCGGTGACCACCCCGCCCATGCCGGGCCGGACGAACGAGCGGTCGATATACAGGCGCGCCTTGCCGAAATCTCGTCGAGCGCTGAGCGCACTCGCGAGGGCATTCAATTGATCGGTCAGTTGATCGAAACCATCGCCGGTGACCGCCGAGACACGCAGCACAGGAGCATCCTGCAAAAACGTACCGTCGACTTTCTCGGCGATGTCGGCCTCGAGGAGTTCGAGCCAGTCGTCCTGCACCAGGTCGCATTTGTTGATGACGACCAGCCCGTGCCGGACACCGAGCAGGCGAACAATCTGGAAGTGCTCCTGGCTTTGCGGCATCCAACCGTCATCGGCTGCAATCACCAGCATGACGGCATCGATTCCCCCGGCGCCGGCGATCATGTTTTTGACGAATCGCTCATGACCGGGGACATCAACAAACGCAAGGTCCTGCCCGCCGATTGTCTTGTGGAAGGCAAAGCCGAGATCGATCGTCATGCCCCGCTGCTTCTCCTCGGGCAGACGGTCGGGGTCGGCGCCGGTGAGTCGGCGCACAATCGATGACTTGCCGTGGTCGATATGCCCGGCGGTTCCGATCACGATCATGGCGGCACAGCCCTATCGAATGATGTCCTCGATTGCGTCCCGGACAGTGGCAAGGTCGACCTCGTCGATCGCCTTGAGGTCGAGCATGAAACGGTCGTTTTCGATCCGTCCGATGATCGGTGGCGTACGCTTGCGGAAGCGTCGCAAGAGATCGTTTGGCTTGAAGGACTCATCGAAGGTGATCGCGACCGACGGGATATCGGACTGCGGCAGGGCGCCACCGCCGATATAGACGCGGGTCGCCTCGATCGACAAACCGGAGGGGTTGCCCAGTGCCGCCAGCATGTTCTTGCCGCGACGGTACAGCGTCGATTCGGGAAGCGCGAGGGTGCGCCACAGCGCGATATCATCGAGGTGGGAGCCGTTGAGATAGATCGTCAGCAGCCTCTCGATAATGGAAAAGGTAATCTTGTCCACCCGCATCGTGCGGAAGATCGGGTTCTTCTTGATCCTGTTGATCAACTCGGCCCGCCCCACCAGCAGGCCCGCCTGCGAACCACCCAGCAGCTTGTCGCCCGAAAAGCTGGTGACATCGGCCCCGGCCGCGACCGACTGCTGGACAGTTGGTTCGTGATAGCCGAGCAGATCGCGCGTGTCGATAAAGACACCACTGCCGAGATCGTTGAAAACCGGGATATCCTGCTTTTGTCCCAGCGCCACCAGGTCTTTCAGAGCAACCTCTTCGGTGAAGCCGGCCTGCACGAAATTACTCTTGTGGACTTTGAGAATCATGCCGGTGCGCTCGTCAAGCGCTGCTTCGTAGTCGGCCAATGTCGTGATATTGGTACTGCCCACTTCGCACAACCGTGCTCCGGATTTTCGAAGGATATCCGGGATACGAAAGCCGCCGCCGATCTGGACCAGTTCGCCGCGTGAGATGAGCACGCCCTTGCGATTGGCCAGCGTGTTGAGAGTGAGAAACAGCCCGGCCGCACAGTTGTTGACCACGGTGGCGGCCTCGGCGCCCGACAGCACGGCCAGGTAGTGTTCGCACGCGACCCCGCGTTTGCCGCGGGCGCCGGTATACAGATCGAATTCGATATTGCCGTAACCGGTGACGGTCTTCTTGATGGCATCGAAGATAGCATCGGAAAGGGGCGCCCGACCGAGATTGGTGTGCACGACGATCCCGGTGGCATTGATGACCCGGCCGATTTCATACCGTGCCGTGCGTTCAATCCGCCGGGTGACCTCGGCCGTGATACCCGCCAACGTGACATCCTTTGCTTTGGCCCGAAAGCGTTCTTTTTCCTGCGCGATGACATCGCGAACGATCTGCACCGCCACCGGTCGCGGCACCAGCGGCAGCACCGGGGCCAGCACGTCCGACTGCGTCAGCTCCTCGATCGACGGAAACTCTCGCAACGATGTTATAGTTTCTTGGGCCATACGTCGGGATTCCACAGGATGTTTACCAGCACCTCGCCCACATTGTCGAGCGCTTCGGCCGAGCACTTGTCGACAGTGTCGAATTCCGTGTGCCAGTAGGGATAGTCAAAGTCAATGATCAGTACGGTCGGCACCCCGGCCGCGGCGATCGGCAGGTGGTCGTCGATGACCGTGTGTTTGACTGAATCCTGAAAGGTCAGGATGCTGTCTTTTGCGGCCTGGTTCCAGATCATGTCGTTGAGCGGCTGGTAGAACCGCTCGGAGAATGCCTCGCGGTAGATCTGCTGGTCCTTGTCACCGATCATGTCGACAATAATACCGAAGCGGTAGTCGCGGCGGATGCCTTTCGAGGCGAAGTGTTTCGAGCCGATCAGGTAGTAGTCGAGATCGCCCGACTCGCCCCAGTCCTCACCATCAAACAACACCAGGTCGACATTGATGCCCGGCGATTGCTGTGCAAACAGGTTAGCCAGTTCCATCAGTATCGCCACACCGCTGGCGCCGTCGTTGGCCCCCTGGATCGGTTCATTGATACGGGTAGTGTCGGAATGGAAATCGGTACGAGGACGGGTATCCCAGTGCGCGCCGAGCAGAATCGCCGGTTCCTCCTCGTCGCCGCCACGATGCCGTGCGATCACATTTACCAGGGGCACATCGGCCCGCGAATACGGATCGAAAAAGGCAAATGACTGCGAATCGACCTCGAGGCCCAGCGATTCGAAATGCCGGTAGTAATACTCCCGGCACTCCCGCCACGGCTCACTGCCGGGTACGCGCGGTCCGAACGCCACCTGTTCGACCAGGTACTCGTAGGCCCGGTCACCGTCGAACGCCGGTGGCTCGGGTGGCGGTGAGCCGCAGCCGAAGATGACGAGACAGAGTGCAAGGATGACCATCGGGCGAGTCATAGCAGCAATGTTGATCGGGGCGCAAGCCAAGTCAACCCAAAAGATCAGAAGCGTATCTCGGCCCAGATCTGCAGCTCCCGGGTATGGCTCTTGCGGTTGAGCTTGGAATCGTTGTTGTCCTGCCAGCGGGCTGAGATACCGCCCTTGATCTGCTGGGAGAAGGTATAGGAGATGACCGGGGCGATACTCAACTCGGAGCGGTCGTTGGTCACCACGAACGGGCGACCATCCTGGGAATTCTCGGTCAGGTTCGAACTGTAGCGCACATTGAGATCGATCGATACCTGCGACTGGAACTTGACATTCCCGAACAGCGGGATACCGATCCCGCCCGGCGCGCTGAAGGAATATCTGGTGGAGAATGCGATCGCGCTCTTTGACGAGCGGGTCTCATTGTCCAGTTCACCGTTCTGGCGATTGTAGCGCTCC
The DNA here is from genome assembly GCA_014727815.1 of candidate division GN15 bacterium. Classification (GTDB taxonomy): domain Bacteria; phylum Zixibacteria; class MSB-5A5; order GN15; family FEB-12; genus WJMS01. Next base: position 2,632 of record WJMS01000198.1, on the reverse strand, counting down.
GCTTCACTCCTGGTCAGCGTGTACGAGCCGGACAACTGTAATGACCTGAAGACACGGAAGGTGATCGACAGCACCGGGTTGTAGTTGACCGTGACGGCCCGGTCGGTCAGAAAATCGTTGTCGAGATCGTACGTTTCCTTGACATCGCGGCTGAACCCCGTGCGCGGCTGGAAGACCGAGATGAACTTGTTGATGACGCCCTTGATGAGCGGGAAGCTCTTGAACTGGGAAATCCTGATGCGCAGATCGGGCCACTTGATCGAACGGTTTTCGTAGCGGGTGCCCGAGCGGACCAGGTCGCGGGTGGTGTTGACGGCAAAGCCGATGTCGGTGTCGATACCACCAAAAAGCTCGAAGCCGGAGCCGATGTCGTAGCTCTCTCCCTCACTCGAGAATGGTTTGCGCGCCTCGGTGATCGTCTCGACATCGGTGACCTCGTTGATACCAAAACGGTAGGCCAGCGATGGGCGCTTGAGCATACCGGGCAGCGAGCTGTTGTAGGTCTGCCCGTACTTGTAGGAGAATGGGTCGATCCACCCGGTCAGGAAGCGCAGCAGGGCCAGCGGCGGATCAAAAAACGGCCGATTGATATTGCCGCCGCCGCGACGGCCACCGCCGGTACTGCCGATACTGAACAGTTCGAGATGCTTGAACTGGCCGCTGACACCCCAGTTGCGCGACAGATCCGACTTGCGTGTCTCGTTTGAACGCTCCCACGTATCGCGATAGCTCGCCGAATACGTCCACTTGCCGGTCAGGAAGTTGAACAGCTTGGGATCGTAGTCGGCGCTGAAGCTTTGGCTGTAGTTCGTCTCCAGCCCGAGTTTGAACTTCTCCGGGCTCAGGGTGATGTTGACCAGATCGGGATTGGTCAAGTCCCGCTTCGTGCTGTACCGAAGCGATGTCCGCAGGTTGGGCAGGATCTTATACGACAGGTCCATACTGCCGCTGAAGTCCTTGCGCAGCGATGACACCCGCCGGCGGTCTGAGTCCTCGGAGATCGACAGCGATCGGTTGAGTGAACCGGACCACCGCCAGCTGGAGGGAAACAGCAATAACTTGCTTCCCGAGGTCTTCTTCAACAGCGGAATCCACTTGGTCCAGAAGAAGATTGGAAGCTCCGGCGCCTCACGAATGCCCATATCGTAGGAGCCCTGGACCGTGTAGTTTTCGCCCAGGTAGTAGGGGCGGTTGACCGAAGTCTGTCGAGAACGCTGGTAGGAGAAGCTGGCCGACTGCCGGTTAAGCAGGACCGAGAACAGCGGATTCTTGCTCTTCTTGTTGAACTGCTCCGAGATACGGAACGAGCGCGACTCCGAGGTCGATTTCTCTTCCTCACGCAGCTCCTCGGGCAGCACGATATCCGAGTTGTTGCGCAACAGCGGCAGCTGCGTGGTACGGTTGTAGCTCAGGCTGATCGGTACCCGGGCGCTCCACGAGCGCGGCAGGAACTTGTCGATATTGATGCTGGCGTTCCAGGCCAGGTTCTTCTCGGTCTGCCCCGAGCCGAGGTTATTGCTCGAGCCGCCCCGGGTGGCGGCCGAAATACCACGGAAGTACGGATCTTTCGATTGATAGCTGAAACTGTAGTTGATCAGGTCGGCCATGTTGCCGGCTACCGAGACGCGGGCTGCCGTACCGACATCGCGCCGGACAGACGTCACCCGCAACTCGTCACACCATACTTCGCCGGTGACCGCCCGCATCGAATCGGTCGCCACATTGGTGACACCGAAGGCGAAATACTTGATCTGGTTGATGTTCGGCGTCCCCTTCACCCGGTACTGGTCGCGCGTGATATCGACTCTGTCTCCGGACTCGAGATTGCGAAGGGCCTCGTCCTTGAGTACCGTAATCTCGTTGAAATCGATCAGGACATGATTCTGCTCGCTCCATCGCGAGACCAGCGGGTTGACCGTGTGGTACTCATAGAAGTTAGCCGAATCGGTTCCCAGCCGAAGGAAGAAGGTCACGGAGTCATCGGTGACATTGGTCAGCGAATCACCCCAGACAAACATCTCGAGTGTCCGATAGCCGGAGTAGGCTTCCGACTGAATCAACTCGCGGCTGGCAATGGCCGTATCGCCGGGGCGCAGGTTCTCGTAGCGAAGTGACAGGCCGCGCTGAGCCTCCTCGACATTCTGGGTCGGGTCGCGATACGCCTCGACATTCGGCGGCGGGTCAAAAGTGCCGTCGTCGGTAGACACCGAGGCGACCACGAAATTGACATTTTCGGTGAAGCCCGGACGCAGCACCAGCGTATCCTGCCAGTTGGATTGCACGAAATACCAGTCGGCGATCTCCAGCGTATCTTCCCGGTCATCCATCTCATCCGACTCAAACCAGACCCGGATATGGTTGATCTGGTCCCATTGCGGGTTGCCGACGATCGTGTCAATCGCCAGGCTGTCGCGAATCGGTATGCGATACGTGACCCAGCCATTGCGCTCGGAGCCCTCCACCCGAAAGGAGTCCGGTCGATTGTCGAGATCGAGGAAGAACGAAAAGTACTCGTTGGTTTCCGAGAAGGCGCCGGTCAACTTCTCCTGGTCCGGCAGTCCCTGCGTGGTGGCATCGCGCCGGTTCCCTTCGGTACCGTTGAGGAACTCATAGTACAGGGAATCGTCGGGGT
>WJMS01000021.1 GCA_014727815.1 candidate division GN15 bacterium | reverse complement strand
GGGGTCCCCAAAACGATCGATAATGATCTGGACGGCACCGAAGTAACGTTCGGGTTTGACACGGCCCTCCAGACAGCAACTGACGCAATCGACCGGATTCACACCACCGCCCAATCGCATCACCGCGTGATGGTGGTGGAAGTGATGGGGCGCTACGCAGGCTGGCTGGCGCTCGGCTCGGGTCTGGCCGGTGGCGGGGATATTATCCTGGTCCCGGAATTCCCGTACGATATTTCCGCTATCTGCGAGCAAATCAAGCTCCGCAATTCCTGGGGCAAGAAGTTCTCGATTATCGTGGTTGGCGAGGGCGCCAAGCCGGTAGGCGGCGAGATGGTCGTCAGCCGGGTCGTGGCGAATTCGCCCGATGCCGTCCGTCTGGGTGGTGTTTCCAACCAGGTGGCAGCCCAGGTGGAGGGCCTGATCAACGTGGAGAGCCGGGTGACAATTCTCGGGCATCTGCTGCGAGGCGGTTCGCCGACCGCCCGCGACCGGTTGCTTGCGACCATGTTCGGCGTGGAAGCGGTCCGGATGGTCGACCGTGGCGAGACCGGCAAGATGGTGGCAATTCGCGACGGCAGGTTGTCATCGGTCCCGATCTCCGAAATCGCCGGTAAGACGCGCATAATCACGCCGGATCACGAGTGGGTCCGGGCCGCCCAGGCGATCGGTCTGAGTCTTGGCGTGCCTGACGATGTTGATCTGGCCGAGTTCGCCGAAGCCACGGCTGAACAAGCCAGGTAACGCCGGTGACCGGTCCGTTTCACACGAACCCTCCAAGCAGGATCGCAGAGCCTCTATGAAGAAAAAGCAACTGGATCAGATGACCGCTCGCTTGAAGCGATCGAAGGCATATCGCATTGCCTATAGAGATCCCGATTTCCTTGATCACAGTTATGCCCGGCCGATCCGTCTGCAGTCGGAGTTGATGAAGCCGGAGTATACCTTTCGGCATCATAAGATCTACTCGACTATAGTCGTTTTTGGCGGTACCCGCATTCTCGAAGAGAAAGAGGCGGCCAGGGAAGTTCGCAAGTTGGAGCGCAAGCTGACGAAGAAGCCGGACGACAAGGAACTCAAGAAGCAGCTGAAGATAGCCCGGTCGGTGCTGGCCAAGTCGGCGTATTACGATGAGGCGAGGAAGTTCGGCCAGATTGTCTCAGAGGAGGGGCAGAACCACAACGGCCACGAGTTTGTGATTGTGACCGGCGGCGGTCCGGGTATCATGGAAGCGGCCAATCGGGGCGCCCACGATATCGAGGCCAAGTCGATCGGGCTCAATATCACCCTGCCGCTCGAGCAGGAGCCGAACCCGTATATCACTCCCGATCTCTGCCTGCAGTTCCACTACTTCGCAATTCGCAAAATGCATTTCATGCTGCGGGCGAAAGCGCTGGTGGCGTTCCCGGGGGGCTACGGGACGCTCGATGAGCTGTTCGAGGCCCTGACCCTGGTGCAGACGAAGAAAGTACGGCCGCTGCCGATTGTGCTGTTCTCGGAGAAATACTGGCGTGGCCTGATCAACATGGAATACCTCGTGGAGCAGGGGACGATCGACGAGGAGGATCTCAACCTCTTTGTCTACTGCGACAAAGCCGAGGAGGCGTGGAAGTACATCAAGTATTTCTGGGAAGAGCAGGAGGCCAAAGACAAGGCCACCGGCGTCACGCCATCACCGACGCTCTAAGCAGGGTACATACACAGTTAGCAAAAAGAGGCTGATCCGGCAGGATCAGCCTCTTTCGTTTTGGTCTATTGATCGAGCGATCAGTTACTCTTCATGGAGGCGCTGCTGTACTCCCGGCGAGCGTCCTTCGTCGCCTCGATCTGGCGCAGCACTTCCTTGAAGTGCGCGCGGGTCATTTCGTTGATATTCGACGAGCGCACGGCGCTGGTGGCGGCCTGCTCGAGGATATCGAGATCATTGGCGGCCAGGGTCCGGGCATCCATCGGATACTGCGCGTTCGGGCTGAGATAGATGTTCATCACATGGCCCAGGTGCGCCATCTGCAGCTGACGGCGGTAACTGTTGACGTTGTTCGGCCCGACAATCTCGCCCCAGATCGCCCGGCGTGACTCGGTGAACATATCATACATGGTGTAGACATCGTTCGACTCCGTCCGCTCCATGTTGTTCAGCAGCCGTCCAATCACCGCCGGGCTGTACAGGCGGCTGAGGGCGAGCTGCTGGATATAGAGCACGCGCTGGTGGATCGGGTAGTCGGCCTGCGAGACACTGTAGACCGACCAGGAAAAGTCCGGGAACTGTTCGTACTGCAGCTTATTGAGCAAGTCCGGCGGGAACGAGAAGGCATCGGCGGCGAAGATGTGGTTGCGAAGGAAGGACATTGCCCGCCGCTGCTGATCGGCCGAGACAGGGACAAACGGCAGTTCAGCTCCCGGGTCGCCGACCCGGCTGCGGTGGCGGTAAAGCCCGCCGACATACTTGGTGGCGATCCGGGCCGCCTGGCGATAGGCGCCCCAGCCACGATTGAACACATTGTACAGTTTTGGATAGCGGGTGCCCGGTTTCTCGAATTCGGCAATAGCGTTGTTCCAGAGATCCTGGGTCAGGCCGACCTGGTGTTCGGCGAAAGCGAGGGGGTCGTTGCCGAGGTCAAACAGATTACACATCGGGTCGGGTGACTTGACGCTGTAGCCGAAGCCATCTTCATCGGTACCATAGGTGAGCAGCGGGTTGCCCGAGCGCGAAGCGATTTCCTCGAGCTGCTCGATTTCATCCTCGGGCGATTCGGCGCCGAAATCAGCGTAGGCGTATTCGACGACCCAGTTGTCCCAGGGGCCGGGCGCGGTGCTGTAGAAGTCGCCCTGGTTTTCCATGTCGGCGCCGGCAATGTTCACCGACGGGTATTCCATGACGGTGCCGACGTTGCCGTGCATCGCAGTGAACTCGGGGTCGTTGATCTGGTCGAAGCTGTAAATGGTCGAGGC
>WJMS01000197.1 GCA_014727815.1 candidate division GN15 bacterium | reverse complement strand
GGATTGATCCGGCTGACGAACGGTTGACCGCGCGGCGGAGTCGCTTTCTGCTCGATGGATTGAAAGAGGTGGAGGCCGATTGCCGGCAGGTGCATATCCCTCTGCTGGTTTTCGCTGAGCCGGTGGAGCAGGGCGTACCCGTCTTCATCGAGAAGCACCGAATCGGCGCTCTGGTTACCGACATGGCGCCGCTGCGCTCCGATCGGGCAGCGCGACAGCAGATCGGCCGAAGGATCGACATTCCGTCTTTCGAAGTCGATGCACACAATATCGTGCCGGCCAGATTCGTCTCCGACAAGCAGGAGTATGCCGCGTATACGATCCGGCCAAAGATCAATGCTATACTTGATGAGTTTCTCACGGAGTTCCCGCCGGTGGTGAAGCAGGAAACGTCGCCGCCGAGTGGATTACCGGCCAACGACTGGAGCCGGCTCAGCCGCACGCTTGCGGGGGATCAGACGGTTGCGCCGGTTGACTGGGCGCGTGGCGGCACGCTGGCCGGACTGGCCATGCTGGAAGATTTCATCGAGAACCGTCTGGCCGGTTACCATGACGGGCGCAATGACCCGACCCGGGCGCAGCAATCGGACTTGTCGCCGTGGCTCAATTTCGGCTTTCTGTCAGCCCAGCGGGCGGCGCTGGCCGTGCAGCGGGTCGATCGCGACGTGAAGTCGCAGGAGGCATTTTTGGAGGAGATGATCGTGCGACGGGAGTTGTCCGACAACTTCTGCCTGTACAACGACGCCTACGACAGTTTCACCGGTTTTCCGGAGTGGGCGCAGCAGTCGCTGAAGGAACATCAGCAGGATCCGCGTGAGTATCTGTATTCACTGCAGGAGTTCGAAGCCGGAGAAACGCATGATGATCTGTGGAATGCGGCTCAGTGGGAGATGGTGTACCGGGGCAAAATGCACGGGTATCTGCGGATGTACTGGGCCAAGAAGATCCTGGAATGGACCGCTACGCCGGAGGATGCGCTGCGGATCGCGAACTACCTGAACGATCGGTACGAACTCGATGGTTGTGATCCGAACGGCTATACCGGTACGGCCTGGAGTATCGGCGGTGTGCACGACCGGCCGTGGTTCGAACGCGAGATATTCGGCAAGATCCGATTCATGAGCTACAACGGCTGCAAGCGCAAATTCGATATAGATACGTATGTAACGACCATTCGCGATTTTCAGGCGGGGGCACTCTCATGAAGATATACACGTTGACACGCGAGCAGGTGATCCACCGTCCGCTCGACGAGGTCTTCGCGTTTTTTGCAAAACCGGAGAACCTGGCGAAGATCACGCCGGACACGGTTGGTTTCGTGATCCTGACGCCGACGCCGATCACGATGCAGGTTGGCGCAGTGATTGACTATACGATCAAGGTGTTCGGGATTCGCCGGTACTGGACGACGCTGATCAGCGACTATCAGCCGCCGCACACGTTTGTCGATGTCCAGTTGAAAGGGCCGTACGAGTTCTGGCATCACACGCATACCTTCGAGGCCTGTCCGGAAGGCACGATCGCTCGCGATACGGTGCGTTACGTGCTGCCGTTCGGCCGGCTCGGTCGGCTGGTGCACGCGCTGGTGGTGAAGCGCCAATTGCGTCAGATCTTTGATTTTCGTTCAAGGGTCATAGAGAAGGTTTTTGGCGATACCGGTCCGGCTTCACGGACGATCGCCGCTCACGACGCCTAACATTTGTTTCCTCATATACGCGAAAAGGCGAGCCCCCGGGATGAGATTCCCGGGGGCTCGTTGTGCTTCGGTCATCGGGAGGCGGGCTATTTCAGGAGCAGCATTTTCCGGGTGGCGGTATGCCGCCCGGCGACGGCCCGGTAGAGGTAGACACCGGAGGAATAGCGGTCGGCGTTCCACTCGACCGAGACCACGCCGGGTCCGGAGTGGCCGGCGAATTCCTTCACGACCTGACCGGTGACGTTGTAGATGGTGATCTGCCAGTCGGAGGCAACCGGCAGGCTCAGGTTGATGGTGGTCACCGGGTTGAACGGGTTGGGGTAGTTCTGGTCGAGGGCGAACGCGATCGGCAAGTTGTCCGGCGTATCCGGCGGGTCGACGTCGCGCAGGTCGGGCTCTTCGAAGAAGATGCACTGCAGGGCCAGGTTGCAGGTTGCCGACGCCGAACCCACCGATTCGGCGATGAACGGCACTTCGCCATTGTACGCCAGATATGGATTCTGGACGTCTACCCCCAGATTATACGCCGTACCATTGCTGCAGCCGCCGCCGACTTCGTAGTCGAGAATGGCGATACGAACCTGAGTGTCGGTGGACAGCGAGCCGAAGCTGCCGTTGGTAGTGAAGCGGTACTTCTTAGAATTGACCCGCGTGGCGGTCACTCCGGACATAACCTGTCGCACTCCGTGGATACTACCGTACGGGCTGCTCAGGTTGACCTCGACGAAGAACGTGTCGATAGTCGCGACGTTGGTGCGGATGTACAGTTCTTGCGAGACGCAAGGTGACGATGACGACACCACATTGGTAGAGAACTCACCCATGGCGATCTCGGCGCATTCGACCGCGTCAAACTCGCCCTGGTCCCAGAAGACCAGTCGGCCGTTGAGTGAATCCGCCCGCAGGCAGCCGGCGGTGTCGAGTGCGACCGCTGTGCCAATGTCCGAGGAGTCGTGAACGAACTCCGGGCAGACGAAACGATCATTCCAGGAGGGGGTGTAGCCGGAGTAATTCCACTGCAGCTCAACTGTGGCCATTTCGAGGAAACTGTCGACCGGGGCGGCGTAGTTGTCGAGGGCCGCGTTGTACTGCTGCCAGAGGGTCAGGCGGTCACTGACTTCGCGATAGTCGAAATCGATCTCGCCGGGTTCGCTGATGATCCGGTCGAAACTCAGGGTGGAGTCGAGCGCGATGTTTACGATGATACCGGTGTCGTTGGTCGCCCCGTACGGCAGGCCGGCGGGGAAGCTGTTTTTCATTTTGATGGCGAACAGCATGGAGTCGACGTTGCTCTTGTCGACGATGTCGTCAACCGGCGTCATCTTGTAGAACGCGGTGTCGGCGAAGGAGATCGAGCCGTCGACATAGTATTCGTTCTGCGGCTCTACAGAGCATACGCCGACCCAGGATATGGAAGAGTCTTTAACCAGGTCAACCATAGTGAAGCCGTCGTATATTGGGCATTTCAGGCGGAGCTTGACGGAATAGAGGACG
>WJMS01000196.1 GCA_014727815.1 candidate division GN15 bacterium | reverse complement strand
TGACTGACAATTGAAGCTTGCCCGATACAGCCGATCGCCTACTTTTAGGCGATCGGTTTTTTTATGATTCGCTGTCACAACCTTACATACCGCTATCCCGGCGCCGAGCGGGCCTCGCTGGACAACCTCTCGCTGGAGATCACGCCGGGCGAGTCGCTCGCCGTCATGGGCCCCAACGGTTCCGGCAAGTCAACCCTGGCGCTGCTGCTGGCCGGTTTGCTCGAACCGACCGAAGGCGAACTGACAATCACCCCCGGCAACGGCGAGAGTGACAACGACTTTCCACCGGTCGGGCTGCTCTTCCAGAATCCGGACAACCAGATGGTCTCGGTGGTGGTCGACAAGGAAGTTGCCTTTGCGCTGGAGAACCGGGCAATCCCGATGGCCGACATGGAACAGCGCGTGTGGGCCACGCTGGAATCGTTCGGCATCCAACACCTCGGCCACCGCCTGACCACCGAGCTGTCCGGCGGCGAAAAGCAACGGGTAGCCCTGGCCGCCCTGATGGTCTACGACCCGCCCGTCCTCGTACTGGATGAACCGGACTCCTATCTCGATGTGGCCGGTCGCAGGATGCTTCGCGAACAACTGACCCAGCTGCACGACCGGGATGACAACTTGATCGAAGTACGCATCACGCAATACCCGCAGGTGGCGCGGCAGTACAATCGCGTAATCCGGCTCGATGCCGGTCGAATTGCAGCCGATGGCGCACCCGATGAGGTACTGGGTGATCCCGTCGAAAACGGGACCGCGCCGAATAAGCCGACTGCGACACAAGTGCCATCTGACACAACTACTGACCAATCACTGCACGTTGCGCTCGATGGTGTCTGTTTCGGCTATGATCGATCGACACCGATACTGACCGATATCACCCTGGCGCTCACACAGGGGGAGATCTGCTGCCTGGTCGGACCAACCGGATCAGGCAAAAGTACGCTCGGGTTGCTGCTCGCCGGATTGCTCAAACCGGATCGGGGAGAGATAACGATCCGGGACCACTCGGGCAAATCTATTAACCGCCCCGGCATCGTTTCGGCAGTCCTGCAGCAGCCGGAGCGGCAGTTCTTTTTGTCATCGTGCGCCGAAGAGATCGCTTTCGGTCCCGGGAATCGCGGTACGGATCTGACCGTGCAGCAAGTCGATTCCTTTCTCGACCAGGTCGGCCTTCCGGCCGCTCGCTTCCGCGATCGCGACCCGCTCACCCTCTCGGTCGGCGAGAAGCGCCGCTTGGCGTTCGCCGTGATCCTGGCACTGGAGCCTCGCTTTGTTGTGTTCGATGAACCAACAGCCGCGCTCGACACCGACGGGGTCGCGCTGTATATCCGGCTGATGCACCAGAAACGCCGCGACGGCCTTGGCGCTATCGTCATCACCCACGAGGGCTCGCTCGTCCGCGAGCTGGCCGACCGGGTGCTGGTTTTGTCGGAATCGGGTCGGCTGACCGACCTTCCGGCCGAGAAGTTCTTCGCCGACCCCGACTTGCGCCGCCTCGTTGCCGCCGGTTACGACCGCTGAGATGATTATCTTCGGGCTTTTTTGGGCCTGCCACTTGACAGCCGCCTCGCATGCCGTATACTCAACTCGGCGCGAGGTCGGGACAGGCCCGGCTGAGCGGCCGCCGAACCTTTTAAAGTGATCCGGCGAGGTCACAAAGGGTTGATCCACATGAGTCGTTATCGACCTCCTTTTACAGATCTCGAATCACCCGACCGAATCCGTCCTCGCACGCATCCGTCAGTCCCGGAGGTATATGGTGTCTGAACCTATCGAAGTCATCATGGATGACACCAAGATGAACCGGGCGCTCACCCGTATTGCCCACGAAATCCTGGAACACAACGGGGGCGCCAAATCGATTGCCCTGATCGGCGTACTCACCCGGGGAGCTATCCTCGCCCGGCGTATCGCCGCTATTATCGAAGAACTGGAAAAGGTCAAGGTCGATATCGGCCTGATGGATATCTCGCTCTACCGCGACGATGTCCATTCCAAGCTCGACCAGCCCGTGATCCAGCGCACCGACATTCTCTTCCCGGTGGTCGACCGCAATGTGATCCTGGTCGACGATGTGCTCTTCACCGGCCGCACCGTCCGGGCGGCGCTCGATCAGATTGTCGATTTCGGCCGGCCACGCACCATCCAGCTGGCCGTCCTGGTCGACCGCGGCCATCGCGAACTCCCGATCAAGGCCGACTATGTCGGGATCAACCTGCCCACTCGCAAGAGCGACCTGGTCGTGGTCGAAGTGCACGACAAGGACGGCACCGACCGCGTCTCGGTGCAGCCGAATCGGAGCAACCGTAACCAGGCCGCCGGGGCCGCACGGGAAGGAGGCGCCGAATGAGTCGCCTGGCCTCACGTCACCTGCTCGGGCTGGAGAACGTCTCACGCGAAGACCTCACATTGATCCTCGACACCACCGACAGCTTCCGCGAGGTGCTCGACCGACCGATCAAAAAACTGCCGACCCTGCGCGGCGTGACGGTGCTCAATCTCTTCTACGAACCGTCCACCCGCACCCGTATCTCCTTCGAACTGGCCGAAAAACGACTGTCGGCCGACACCGTCAATTTCACGACCTCGACTTCGTCGGTGAAGAAAGGTGAATCCCTGCGGGATACGGTGCAGAATATAGAAGCGATGAAAATCGACATGATCGTGGTCCGGCACAGCTCCGCCGGCGCCCCGTACTACCTCACACAGTGTACCAAGTCGAACGTGATCAACGCCGGCGACGGATCCCATGAACACCCCACCCAGGCGCTTCTGGATATGTACACGATCCGCAAAAAATACGGCAAACTGGACGGCCTTCGCGTGGTCCTGATCGGCGACATCAAGCACTCCCGCGTCATCCGCTCAAACATCTGGGGGCTCAAGACGATGGGGGCGTCGGTCGCGCTCTGCGGGCCCTCGACCCTGATCCCGTCCGATGTCGAGAAGTTCGGCTGCGATGTCTACACCAATCTGGACGAAGCGCTCGAGGGCGCCGATGTCGTCAATATCATGCGCCTTCAGCTCGAACGCCAGCAGGCCGGGCTGTTCCCGTCGCAGCGCGAATACACTAATCTCTTTGGCATGACCCGAGAGCGACTCCAACGTCTGAACGACAACTACACGATAATGCACCCCGGCCCGATGAATCGCGGCGTCGAGATATCATCCGAGGTTGCCGATGGTGACCATTCGGTGATCCTCCCCCAGGTGACCAACGGCCAGGCCGTACGCATGGCCGTCCTCTACCTGCTCTCGGGACCGGAAGCGGAAGGACCTGAGGCATGAGTGACACTCCATACGATATGATAATCAAGGGCGGCCGGGTGATCGACCCCGCCCTGGGCTTCGGCAAGGATGCTCACGTCCTTATCAAGGATGGCGCCATCGCCGGCATCGAGACCGACGAAGCCGTATTTGGCGATATCGGCAACGCGACCGTGCTCGATGCTACCGGCAAGCTGGTCGTGCCGGGCCTGATCGACGCTCACGTGCACCTGCGCGAACCGGGCCGCGAGGATGAAGAGACCGTCATCACCGGCTGCCGCGCCGCCGCCGCCGGCGGCTTTACCGCCGTCTGCTGCATGCCCAACACCAGCCCCGTGATCGATAACCAGGAAACGGTCATGTTTGTGCAGGATCGCGCCGAGGTTGCCGATGCCCGCGTCTTTGTAGTCGGCGCCATCACCAAGGGCAGCCAGGGCAAGGAACTCTCCGAAATCGGTGACCTGGTCAAGGTTGGCGCCGTGGCGATTACCGATGATGGTCACTGGGTCGAAAACTCCGAGATCATGCGCCGGGCGATGGAATACTCCAAAATGTTTGATATCCCGGTCATGGATCACGCCGAAGAGACCACCCTCTGTGCCGGTGGTGTCGTCAATGAATCATTCGAGTCGACCCGGCTCGGGCTGACCGGCCGTCCGGCCGTGGGCGAAGAGATCGCCGTCCTGCGCGATCTGGCCCTCTGTCGCGTCACCGGCGCCCGGCTGCACCTGCAGCATCTGTCTTCCCGGCGCGCGGTCGATGCCGTCCGCAAAGCCAAGGCCGAGGGGATCAGGGTGACCGCCGAAGCCTGCCCGCATCATTTCATCCTGACCGATGAAGCGATTGCCGAGGAGTTCAACACGTCGCTGCGCGTCAACCCGCCGCTGCGCAGCGCCGATGATCGCGAGGCGATTATCGAGGGACTGATCGACGGCACCATCGATTGCATCGCCTCCGATCACGCCCCGCACGCCGAGGAAGAGAAGGACTGCGAGTTCGATCACGCTCCCCCCGGTATGATCGGACTGGAAACCACCCTCGGACTGGTCAAGACCTTCCTGATCGACAAAGGCTACCTGACCTGGGCCGATGCAGTCGCCAAGATGACGATCAACCCGGCCCGGATCTTCAACCTGCCCGGTGGTACCCTGAAACAGGGGCTGCCGGCCGATATCACGATAATCGACCCGGACCGGGTCTGGACGGTCGATGCGAAGAAGTTCCGCTCGATGTCTCGCAACTCGCCGTTCGTCGGCTGGGAACTCACCGGTCAGGTTTACCGGACGATCCTCAACGGTCGGATCGTCTTCGAACAGGATCAGTAGGCGGCGGCGTGCGAATTCGGCTGGTACAAAAGGCGGTTGATGATCTCGATATCCTCCCGCACATCGAGCGGGCCGAGGCCGACAACCGCGAACTGGTCTGTTTCAGTGAACTGGCCACCAGCGGCTGCCTGTATGAGCGTCAGGACGTCCCCCCGCTGGAAGCGATGCAGGCCGGTCTGACACCGTATTCGATACGCGTGATCACCGGCCTGCCGTACCTGTCCGAAGAAGGCCTGCGCAACGCCTGCCTGTACTATCACCAGGGTTTCAGCCTCATCTACCACAAGGTGAACCTGTTCGAGCCGTTCAACGAGCCGAAGGTGTATGTGCCGGGAATCGACACCGGCATCTGGCAGACCGATTTTGAGACAATCGGGGTAGCGATCTGCTTCGACCTGCGCTTCCCCGCCCTTTTTGACGAAATGCGACAGGCCGACGCGAAATGGATTGTCGTGCCGGCCGCCTTTCCGATGGTCCGGGTTGACGACTGGCGGGCGCTGCTGATCGAGCGGGCAAAGCAAACCGGCGCAACCGTCCTCGGCATCAACGCCGTCGGTCGTGACAAACAAAATGAGTTTGGCGGCAATAGCATGGCAGTCGCGCCGGATGGTCAGGTGCTCGCCGAGGCCGGCCGGACAGAGCCGGAACTGCTCGACATCGACCTCTGAGCTTGACATCGCTTGACCCTGCCACCACCCCGGCGTATGTTCCGTGGAGCCATGGCAACGATGGAAATACCATATCTCGACCTGCGGGCCCAGAACCGATCGATCAAGACAGAACTCGATCGGGCAATTGCCGAAGTTATTGCGACTAACTCGTTTGTACTCGGTCCGTCGGTCACCCGCTTCGAAACCGCCTTCGCCGACTTCTGCCAGAGCCGCCACTGTATCGGGGTCAACAACGGCACCAACGCCCTGGTCCTGGCCCTTCGGGCGCTCGAAATCGGTCCCGGCGACGAAGTCATTGCGCCCGCTCACACCTTTATCGCCACCATTGCAGCCATCCGTCATGCCGGCGCCAAACCGGTGCTGGTCGATGTTGATCCCGTCAGCCGCAATCTCGACCCAAATCAGCTCGATGACGCGATAACTGATGCTACCCGGGCCATCATGCCGGTGCATCTCTATGGTCGCCCGGCCGCAATGGACGACATCCTCACGATTGCCGACAAACACGGCCTGCCGGTGATCGAAGACGCCGCCCAGGCGCATGGCGCCCGGTATGACGGCAAGCGGGTCGGATCGATCGGCCGAATCGCCGGCTTTTCGTTTTATCCCGGAAAAAACCTCGGTGCGCTGGGTGAGGCCGGGGCAGTGACCACCGATGATGACGTGCTCGCTGAAAAAGTCCGCATGCTTCGAGATCACGGCAGCCGCGAGAAATACCGCCACGAACTGCTCGGGTACAACGCCCGCATGGAAGGTATCCAGGGGGCGGTGCTCGATATCAAACTTAAATACATCGAGCAGTGGAACGGCGCGCGGCTGCACGTTGCCGAGCAGTACAACGAACTGCTGGTCGACACCCCGGTCACCTGTCCGACATTCGACAACGACCTGCACCAGGTCTTCCACCTGTATGTGATCGAGTGCGACCGACGCGATGCTCTCCAGGCGCACCTCAAGAAAAACGGTGTGACAACCCTGATTCATTACCCGATCCCCAATCACCTCCAGCCGGCTTTTGCCGATCTCGGCTATGGTGAGGGGGACTTCCCGGTCACCGAAAAACTCTGCCGCGAGATACTGTCGCTGCCGATTTATCCGGAACTGAGCGATGAACAGGTAGCCTACGTTTGCAGTCAGGTTCGAAGCTTTTTTGACTAATCAGACCGAAAGATACATGTCGCGACGGATGGAGGCGCTGCTCAGCGGGGCGACGATCCTGCTGTTGATCGTCTTCCGATCATCCTTCCTCGGGGCCGATCCACCACTCGAGCTGACCTTCTCCACCGGCATCTACACCGATCCGCCCCAATACACGTTGTTCGCCAAACAACTGGTGGCCCTGGGCGAACTCAACCCGTTCAGCGACCCGCGCTTTGTCTTTTTCATCAATTCACTGGTGACTGCGGTTGCGACCGCGGTTTTTTTCCTGTTCGGAATCGGCGTAACCACATCACATCTGACCGGGCTGATACTGTCCTTTGGCGCATTGCTACTGATGTTTGTGACCGTGCGACGAATCGCCTCTCCGACTGCGGCGATTCTGTTCCTGCTATTGGCCGGTCTCAACTACAATCTGGTTGTCTTCGGTCGGTTTCCCTTCCTCGAACACGCCATGACCGTGCTGGCCTTCGCTTCGCTGGCCGTAATTGTCTATCGGCACGGCTGGATTGCACACCTGGTCGGCGGCCTGTTGCTCGGTGCAGCTATCCTGTTCGGCAAAGTGATCGGTATCGTCTTTCTGTTTCCGTTCGCCTGCTACTACGCTTTCCGTCTGGCGGCCGACCGACCCAGCCAGCCGCGCCTGTCCTGGCGTCGGCCACTTGTCTTCGCCATCGGCCTGATTGCCCTGGCCGCGGCCTGGTATCTGGCCATATATCAACCGTCGCAGGCACAGGTCAGCGGCTACCTGCAGGAACACAGCGTGTCGCTGTATGGCGCTCCCGAGGGCCTTGAGTCGATCGACAAGTTCATTTACAAACTGGTATCGTTTGGCGGACACTCCAAACTGCTGGAGCGGATGGCTGTCCCCGGCGTACTTGCAGTCGTCTTCATCACGGTCGTCCTGCTCCCGCTCTGCCGAAAGGAGTTCTGGCGCGATCGCGTGGCCTGGTTCAACGCCGGTCATGTTTTCCTGGCGGCGATGATTGTTGCTTTTGTCGGATCACTGATGATCTGGAACTACCGGCCGCTGCGTTACCAACTGGTGCTTATCTATCCGGCCTGCGCCGCCGCGGGGATAATGCTGACCGCCATGTGGCACCGCGTGCGACCGGGATTGCCCAAAGAGGTACCCTGGTACTACTACCTGATCATCTATCCGGCGCTGCTGGTTGTGTTTTACCACCTCAACGGCTGGGTGGTCGGCCTGTTTGATCGCGAGTTGTTTTATGTCGATGTGCGCGTCTACATCTTCACCGCCATGGGCCTGTTTGTGATTGTCCTGCCGTTCGTCCTCCGGTGGTATCGACAACTGGACGGCCGGACGCTGAAGATCCTCTCGCGCTCGATTGCCGCCGTCCTGCTGATCGCAGCGATCGCCAATAGTATCAGTAACTACTTCTGGTGGGCTCAACGCCCGACCTATACGATTCGCGACACCGGCCGCGAACTCGGCTACCTGCTCAATGACGGCGCCGTGCTCTCCGGCCCGTTCGCGCCGGCGCTCACCCTCGAAAACGATTTGCAGACGGTCATCCATATGTTCGGCGTCTCCAATCCCGATCCGGAGCTGTTTCACCGCTTTCCGATTACGCACCTGCTGCTCGATCAGCAGAATGAAGACCGGGCGAGGGAGGATTACCCCGAAGTGATCGACAGCAGTCTGCATGTCGCCACCCTGCGGGTCGGCACGAAGTTGATCCGATTGTATAATGTCTCGCAGTCCACGGGAAATCCCCGGGCCGCCGCCTATCAGCCGACCCTGTTCGAGGAAGGCGCTGCGATGCTGCTGGAGAACCGGCTGGATGAGGCGATGGCTGCGATGCATCGGTTTAATCAGCAATATCCGGAAAACTATACTGGGTTACTGGTAATAGCCACGCTGGCACAGCAGGGAGAGCTGTGGGATTCGGCCGAGGGACGATTGAAAAAAGCGGTTGAAATCTCGCCCACCAATTATGTTCTTAACGAAAAGCTGGCAACGTTTTATCGGGATCGCTATGCGGCTTTCGGTGATCCGGCCGACAAAGAACTAGGACTGAAGTATTATCGCCGGGCGATGTTTTATGCGCCAACCAGCAACCATCTGCCATCATTGCACTACGAACTGCAGGAAAGTGAACCGTGGCAACTGAACGATACGACTTCGTCGTCTCAACCATAGCCCCCGCCATGAACGAGGCGGGGAATATTGACGAGTTCTGCCGTCAGTACGCCGAGATGCTCGAATCAGCTCCCTTCAAAGGCGAGCTGGTGCTGATCGATGATGGCTCCTCCGATGACACCCTGGCCAAAATCAAGGAAAACGCCGCGCGGTACGATTTCATCCGCTACGCCTCCCACCAGCGGAATATGGGCCTGACCGAAGCCCTCCAGACCGGCTTTACGGTCGCCACCGGCGAGGTCTTTGTTTTCTATCCGACCGACCTGCAATACCGACCGGACGATATCCCGTCACTCATTGAACCGATTGCGCAGGGGGCCGATGTATGCACCGGCTGGAAACAGGGCCGCTACAACAAGCGCTTTGTCTCGTCGGTCTACAATGCCTTCTCGCGGAAGCTCTTCAACCTGAAAGTCCATGACCTGAACTCGGTCAAGGCCTTTCGCCGCGAAGTTGTCGAACAGATCTTCCTGCGCCGTGACTGGCACCGCTACCTTGTCGTTCTGGCCGCTAACGCCGGTTTCCGGGTGGAAGAGCGCAAGGTCACCCTGTACGATCGGGAATGGGGGGAGACCAAGTTCTCGTTCTGGCGAATTCCGGTCGGCGTGCTCGATATGCTCGCGGTGAAGTTTCAGATCACCTTTCTCAAAAAACCGCTGCTGTTTTTCGGCGCCCTGGGCAGTATCCTCTTTGCCCTCGGTATTCTGGTCGGTATCTGGGCGCTGTACCTGCGCTACGTCATGGGGCATGGCGAACGGGCGATGCTGTACCTGGTGATCCTGCTGCTCGGGCTTGGTGGCGGGCTGTTTATGATGGGCTTTATCGCCGAGGGACAGACCGCTATCAAAGAAGAACTGGGCGATCTCAGAAAAAAAACTCAATTGCTCATCGAGCGGGACAAGCAGCCGCCATCATCTCGGGATCAAACCTGACACCACCACCCGCCGGGACAAAAATATTGCCCGCGCACCAAATCTGACCTATGTTACAGGCTCACTTGGAAATCCGAACGAACCCCAAAGACTGAGGCAGGTACGCCCTTTTGGCCAAACGACGACAAGCCGCACCGGCCCGCAAACGCGCTTCGCGGACGGGTTCTTTCGAGCCCCACCGATCCCGCTATTTCACCCTGATTGCCTTCGCCATTCTGGCCGTGACCCTGCTCATGCTGTTCGGTGAGTTTGTCTTTTCCGACAAGATGCTGTATGGCTCCGATGTCATCCAGGCGGGCATTTTCTTCCGGGGCTTTTACGTTGATTTCTGGCACACCCACGGCTGGTTCACCGTGCCGCAGTGGAATCCCTATATCTTCGGCGGCCTGCCCTTTATCGAGGCGTTTCACGGGGATATCTTCTATCCCTTCTCCAAGATGAAAAACATCGAGTGGTTCTTCCCCTGGTGGAAGTGGCTCGGGCTCGAACTGCTCTATCATATCTTCTTCGCCGGTCTCTTCATGTATCTCTGCGCCCGAAGGTTCGGCCTGAGCAAGATACCCTCGCTCTTTGCCGCCTGCAGCTACATGTACGCCGGCTACCTGATCTCACTGGTCGCGCCCGGACATGACGGCAAGATCTTCGTGACCACCCTCTTTCCGCTCGTCGTCATGTTCCTGCATATGGGCTATGCCCGTGATCCCGTCCACTGGCGCACCCGCTGGTTCGATCTGCGCTGGTCACCTCTGTTGTGTTTTACCATGGTCGGCCTCGTCATCGGCCTGATCCTGCTCTCCCCGCACGCCCAGATGGCCTACTTCACCCTCTGGGTGGTGGCGCTGTACTCCGGTTTCCGGCTGATCCTGCTGTGGTTCGATCACCGCTCGATCCGGCCCCTGATCAAACCGGCGGTCCTGACAACATTTGCCGTCGTCGTGGGCATCTTCATCTCGGCCATTCAGTTCTATCCCGGCTATATCTACACTAAGCAGTTTTCGCCGCGGGCAGCCGATGATTCCAAGTCCGGCTGGGATTGGGCAACCTCCTGGTCACTTCACGAAGAAGAAGCGATGGGCCTGTTGATTCCGGAATTCCCCGGCGCCAACCTGCACGGCAGCCAGGAATCGATCTACTGGGGCAAAAACGCCTTTAAGGACAATGCCGAAACGATCCCGATTACCGGCCTCTTTGTCGCCATCATCGGCTTGTTCTTCGCCCGCAATCGCGAACGATGGTTCTTCGGCGGCCTGGCGCTGTTCGCCTTCACCTATGCCCTTGGCGCAACCACGCCATTATTCAGGCTTTATTACTTGATCCCGAACGTGTCCTCACTCCGGGCGCCATCGATGATCATGTTTCTCTTTTCATTCTCCGCGGCGCTGCTCGCCGCCATGGGACTCCAGGCGCTGATCAACCGTCGTCAGGGCGAAGAAAAAGACGTCTCTCCGGTTTCGGAACGACGGCTGAGCGCCTACCAACTGGTAGTCCCCGCCGTCTTTCTGCTTTTGGCCCTCGCCTTCAGCGGCGCGGGGGAGAGCATGCTGCGCATCTGGTCCTCGCTCTTTTACGACAACGTCACCTCGCCGCTGCCGCAGGGCTATTCCAAGTGGGACCTGGCCATGGCCAACCTTTCGGCGATTCAATCCGGCGCCTGGTTTTCGTTCTTGGCCGTCGCACTGGCCTCAGCCGGCCTCTGGCTCTACCGTCGCGGGCAAGCGGGGCGCTGGATTCTGCTCGGCCTGTGCGCGATCGTCGTGCTTAACGGCATGCGCTTCAACAGCCGCTTCATTGGCACCATCGACTTCGAACGCGTCGCCCGCAAAACACCGGTCATTCAGTTCCTGGAACAGCAGGAGGGCGTCTTCCGGACGATGGATATCACCGACCCGCAAAGCAACCGCTATCCCCAGTACGGCTTCCCGGTGCCCTACGGCTACCACGGCAACCAGCTTCGCTGGTTTGACCAGCTCGCCGGCGGTCCGGCCCGTACCAGCCAGTTCAATCCGCGCTTTCTCAACCTGGTTGGCTCGTCGTGGATCGTCACCCCCTCCA
This sequence comes from candidate division GN15 bacterium, assembly GCA_014727815.1. GTDB lineage: Bacteria > Zixibacteria > MSB-5A5 > GN15 > FEB-12 > WJMS01. The sequence goes on along the minus strand of WJMS01000196.1, from coordinate 16,271 downwards.
ATCAGCGCATCCCCGAGGGCGCCCTGGGGCCGGAGCCGCTGACGGTTGCGGCGACGTTCGGACAGCACACCGTAGTCCGTAACGAAAACGCCCTGCCGCGCGCCTTTCTGGCCGATCGCTATGAAATCTACCCCGACCGAGAGGATATCTATCCGATCGTCCTGCGGGGCAATACCGACCTGCGACGGACCGTCCTGCTGGAAAAAGAACCGGAACTGGAGATACAGGCCGATACCACCGCCGCCGGCCGCGCCGTGATCAGCGAGTACAATCTCGACTCAATTGTCGTTTCCGTCACCTCGGCACGCAACCAATTGCTGGTGTTGACCGATACCTGGTATGACGCCTGGCATGCCGAGATCGATCGTCGACCGGCCGAGGTGCTTCGCTCCTACGGCGCTTTTCGAGCCGTAGCGGTACCGGCCGGGGTCTCACAGGTGGTCTTCCGATTTGAGTCATCGCGATATACCATCGGGCAGTGGGTCACCTGGCTGACCACCCTGCTCGTGCTCGGCATCATCATTGGTCACGGCGTCATCGCCGCACGCGGCAAAACGGAACAGGTTGAAGACGAGACATGACTGCAACCAAACGAGCCCTGATCATCTTCCCGACCTATAACGAGCGGGAGAATATCGAAAAGATCGTGCATGCCGTACTGCCGCTCGATGCGCGCGTGCATGTGTTGATTGTCGATGACAACTCTCCCGACGGCACCGGCGAACTGGCCGACAAGCTGGCCGCCTCGGAACCGAATGTCTTTGTGCTGCATCGCGAGAAAAAGGAAGGTCTGGGCAAAGCCTATATCGCCGGCTTCAAATGGGCGATCGAAAAGCAGTTCGACTATATCTTCGAAATGGACGCCGACTTCTCCCACGGCCCCGAATACATCCGCGATTTCCTCCGTGAAATCCAGAAATTCGACCTGGTGATCGGCTCCCGCTACATCTCCGGTGTCAATGTAATCAACTGGCCGATGTCCCGCCTGCTGCTGTCCTACTTCGCCAACGTCTATACGCGTCTGGTAACCGGCCTGCCGCTCCGCGACGCCACCGGCGGTTTCAAGTGCTTCCGCCGCGAAGTGCTCGAGGCGATCGACCTCGATGAGGTCGGCTCCACCGGCTATGCCTTCCAGATAGAGATGTCGATGCGGGCGTGGAAGAAGGGCTTCCAGATCAAGGAAATCCCGATCATCTTCGTCGACCGCGTGGCCGGCAGCTCCAAGATGTCCAAAAAGATCGTCCGCGAGGCGATCTGGATGGTCTGGCTGCTGCGCCTCAAGAGCATGTTCGGGAAGTTCAGCTGAGCCGAACCGTGCCGCCCTCCACCGACACCGTCAGCATCATACTCGTTACCCACAACTCGCGACCGATCCTCGATGACTGCGTGCGTGCCCTCCAGGCGTCGACCGTCGATCTCTCGACCGAACTGATCGTAATCGACAATGCCTCGGACACATCACCCGAACAGGCTATTCGAGAAGTCTTCCCCGAAGCGACCGTTACCGTCAACACGCGCAACGCCGGCTTCGCCGCCGGCTGCAATCAGGGCGCGCGGCAGGCCATCGGTGACTATCTGCTCTTTGTAAATCCCGATGTCATTGTTGACCGCGATGCCATCGTCGAACTGCTCCGGGTCTGCCGCAAGCGGGAGAATCCGGGTTTGACAGGCGGACGGTTGCGGTTTCCCGATGGCGGCTTTCAGGCGACCTGCCGCAATTTCCCGACTGCCGGCAACCTGCTGTTCTCTCGTGGCTCCTTTCTCTCTCGTCTGTCCGGCTCGGCCGACACCGCCGGCAATCGCTACACCCTGCCTGACTATGCCGAGACCACCGAGGTGCCGGCCGTGGCAGGGACGCTTGTGGTGATTCGCCGCGATGTGTTCGAGCGCGCCGGTGGTTTCGATGAGCGGTTTTTCATGTACATGGAAGACACCGACCTGTCGCTTCGCCTGCATCGCGCCGGCTACCGCAACCTGTTTGTGCCTTCGGCGGGCGGGGTCCACGACTGGGGACGGGGCAGCCGTATCTCCCGCGTGCGACGAGCGGCCCGGCACCACTATGCGCTGTGGCAGTACTTCCTGAAGCATGAACCCAATGCCTTTTCGCTCTTTCTCCTGCCGCTGTTCTTGCTTGCAAACTTGCTGATCGTTTCCATATTGCCTGCGAAGAGACGACCGACCGTTTGATCAGTCCAACGAATGCTGTCCACTACCGGCATACTGCTCGCAGTTGCGCTCGCCATTGCCGGCGCGCTCCTGCTCATTCCCCGGGTTATCCAACTCGGCCATCGCTATCGCCTGCTCGACATGCCGGGTCACCACAAACGCCACGACCGACCGACCCCGGCCCTCGGCGGAATCGCCCTGTTCGCTACCTTCTGGATAACCGTCGGCGTCATGCTCCTCGTCTATCCATCAGCTCTTCCGGCCATGCAGGGCGTGATCGGTTATATCTTTGCCGGCGCGCTGATCATCTTTCTGGTCGGCCTCTCCGATGATCTCTCGCCGCTCTCGGCCTGGGTGAAACTTGTCTCGCAGGTGGGCGCGGCGGTGGTGCTCTACATCGGTGGCCTGAGTGTCGACCCGTTGACCATCCCGTTTTATGGCCCGGTCGAGACCGGCAACGCCGCCCTGCTGATCACCATCATCTGGGTCGTGGCGCTGACCAATGCCATCAACCTGCTTGATGGCCTCGACCTCCTGGCCGGCGGCGTCTCGCTCATTGCCGCGGTGGTCCTGATGATTGTCGGTACCCAGCTGCAGGTGAGCACCGTCGTCTTGCTGGCCCTTGCAATGGCCGGCTTTTTGATTGTCTTTCTCTATTACAACCGCCCTCCGGCCAGACTCTTTCTCGGTGACAGCGGTTCGCTGCAGCTGGGCTACTACTTTGCCGTCATGTCACTTCTTGTCCCGATCCGATCCTACACCGCCGCCGCTCTGTATGTCCCGCTGCTGACCCTGGCCGTGCCGCTTCTGGAGGCCGGACTGTCGATTGTCCGTCGGATTGCCGCCGGGCGGTCGGTGATGCGCGCCGACCGTCGCCACCTCTTCCATCTGCTGGCTTTCGCCGGCCTCAGCCGCATGCAGATCGTCGGCGTATTCTACGCTCTCTCAGCGATTTTCGGCGGCTTCGCCCTCTCCATGTTTTACTTCAGCAGGCGCTGGGTGCTGGGCTTTTTGGCCCTTTTTATGGTTGTCATTTTTGTCCTATTCCTTATCTTATTGACCAATTTGCCCAGGGCTGGGCATCGCAACGGCCCGGTCACACCCGACCGGACGCCGGATGACAGGCGAGGAGAGTGAGGAAGAATGGCCAACGGACCATATCTCGAGTTCGAACGTCCGATCATGGAGATGGAAAAGAAGATCTCCGATATGAAGGACTTTTCGATCGGGGAAAATATCGAACTCGACGGTGAAATCGCTCAACTCGAGAAGAAACTCGAGAAACTCCGCGAAGAAATCTATTCCAACCTGACCCGCTGGCAGCGCGTCCAGATTTCCCGCCACCCCAAACGCCCGTACACGCTTGATTATGTCAAGATGATGTGTACCGATTTTGTCGAGCTGCACGGTGACCGGGGCTATGCCGAAGACCCGGCGATGGTGGGCGGCTTTGCCATGCTCGAGGGCCGCAAAGTCATGGTGGTCGGGCAGCAGAAGGGCCGCGACACCAAGGCCAAGCTGCACCGCAATTTCGGTATGGCCCATCCCGAGGGCTACCGCAAGGCGCGCCGCATGTTTTATCTGGCCGAGAAGTTTGACGTCCCGATCGTCATCCTGATCGACACCCCCGGGGCGTTTCCCGGCATTGGCGCCGAGGAACGCGGCCAGGCCGAAGCTATCGCGAAGAACATCCAGACCATGTTCGAGATCAAAGTCCCGATCGTCGTGGTCGTCATCGGCGAAGGCGCCTCCGGCGGCGCCCTCGGTATCGGCATCGGTGACGAAGTCTTCATGCTGGAGCATTCCTGGTATTCCGTGATCTCACCCGAGGGATGTGCCGCAATTCTGTGGCGCGATGCTGCCAAGGCGCCGGAGGCGGCCGAGGCCCTCAAACCGACCGCCGAAGACCTGCTGAGCCTGGAGATCGTCGATAAAATTATCCCCGAGCCGGACCGCGGCGCGCACAATAACTCGTCGGAGATGGCTGACCGGGTGAAAACGCATATTCTCGAAGCTCTGGAACGACTCGACCAGCTCTCCACCGAGGAGCTGCTCGAACGTCGCCTGGCAAAATTCCGCAAGATCGGGCGCTTTGCCGAATTGTAATATCGGAGTCTGGTGTATGGCATTACCGCAACATCTCCTGGACAAACTGATCTGTCCCAACTGCGGCAACGAAGAACTTGAGTACCGTCAGGCCGAAGATCGCCTGAACTGTCCCAGGTGCAACTTCGTCTACCGTGTGACCGAAGATGTGCCCGTACTGCTGGTGGATGAAGCGGAACAGAAAGAATAGAGGCATCATTGATGAAACTGTCAAAGTTCTGTGACGAAAGTCTGATCGTTTTCAACCTGGCCGCCAAGAACAAGGAAGAAGTGATCGAGGAACTGGTCGATCTGGCGGCCAGTTCGACCATGATCAAGGACCGGGATCAACTGCTTGCCGATGTGCGCGAGCGGGAAAACCTGGTCACGACCGGGGTCGGCTATGGCGTCGCATTCCCGCATGCCAAGACCCGCTCGGCCAAAGGAATCGTGATTGCCTTCGGCAAGTCAGACGATGGTATCGAGTTCGATGCTATGGATCACAAGCCGGTCAACCTGTTCTTTCTGATCGCCGCGCCCGAGGACGCAATCGGCGCCCATCTCAATGTCATGGCCCGGTTGTCATACCTGATGAAGTCCGAGGAGAATCGGCAGAAACTGACCGAGGCGAACTCGCCGGGTGATGTGCTCGCCCTGATGGATAACGTCGACTAAGGACCGCAACATGCAGCCAGGATGGCGCGATTGATGAACTGGATTTCCACCCTGTTCTCCAGGTACTGGCGTAATGTCCATTTCACCGCCGCGGGCCTCATTGCGATCGTTCTCATCATCAATACCCCCACCATCAATGCCCTGGTCAGCCAGGCGGCGATCGGCGTCTTCTATTATCCCTTCGCCAAGCTGAACAACCTGGTGGTCCGGCTCAGCCGGGTTGATATTGAAAACCGTCGCCTGCGCGAGGCCTTGGTGGAAGCGTCGGTGCGCCTGTCGATGCTTGAGGAAGCCGAACGCGAAAACGCCCGCCTGCGCTCCGTCCTCGGTTTCGACCCACCCGAGGGGTACAGCCTGATGCCGGCCCAGGTGCTGTCGGTGAGCGGCGGCCGGACTCCGACCGCAGCCGTGATCAACCTCGGCGCCGATGATTCCGTCTTTATCAACCAGCCGGTCATTAACCGGGCCGGCCTGATCGGCCGAATCAGCGCCGTCACTCCGGATTTTGCCACCGTTCAACTGCTGACCGACCCGGCCAACCGGGTTGCCGTGCGGGTCGCCGACAGCCGTGAAATGGGCATCGTCAAATACACCATGGCCGAGGGGATGATTCTCGACAACTTCCCGATCCAGGGCGATATTGCGCCCGGCCGACAGATCCTCTCATCCGGGCTCGGCGGCGTCTACCCGGCCGGACTGCTGGTCGGATCCGTCATCAGCGTCGAGCGGCCCCCGGAAGCGGCCTTCTGCGATGTAACAATCGAGCCCGCCGCCAACTTCAACTCACTGGAAGAGATGTTCCTGCTGCAACGGGGGCCGTACGAACCCCTGCCCGAACTCGAACCCCTGCCAGACACGCTGCCGCCGGCCGAACCGGCGGCCAACACCGATACCGGGGGGGAGGCGCCGCAACCGTGAGATTGATCCCCTACCTGATCTATCTGCTCATCATCGCCATGCATCAGGTCTTCCTTGGCGATCTGACCTCCCTCTTCGGTGTACGGATCGATCTGACCGCCCTTATCGTCCTGGCCGTGGCCCTTTACAAATCCGAAGTCATCACGCTGTGGTTCGGTCTCGTCGCGGGAGTTGTCATGGCCGCCGGGACGCCGTCGATGATCGGCTGGCACGGCCTGTATATGGCGGCGATCGGCGTAGTGGCCTGGCATTTCCGCGAGCGGCTCAACCTCGAATCGTTTTACTCAAAAATTCTCTTCATGCTCGGAGGCCTGCTGACTCATGCGATCGGCGCAACCATCATTAACGGCGGCGATGCGCTCTGGTCTCGCCTCTGGGCGAACGCCCTGCCCGGCGCGGTGTATACCACTATAGTGGCGCTGATTTTTCTGCTGTTCAAGGATGGCGTGATAACGTATCGGAAATTCAAGTCGATATTCTAGAACGGACGCATGGATCGATTCAAACTGTCATTATCGGGACGCGCTGCCTGGGCAACGACCCTGGTCGGCGCCATGCTGCTGTTTCTCCTCGGCGGCCTCGTCAAGTTACAGGTGGTCGACCATGAAGAACTGCTCACCCGATCCGAAAGCAACCGTCTCCGTGTCGTCCCGATAATCCCGCGCCGGGGAATCGTCTATGATCGCGACGGCCGCGTTATTATCGACAACCGGCCGTCCTATACCGTCTCAATCGTCCCGGCCGAACTGATCCGCGACCGGACTATCCCCAACCTGGCCGACCTGATCCCGCTCGACTCCGCCCAGATCCACGGCCGCATGAAACGCAACCTGGTCAGCCGCCAGCAGCCCGCCCCGATCAAGAAGGACGTACCCTTTCACGCTATCGCCGTCCTCGAAGAACAGTCACTGAATTTTCCCGGCGTCAGCTACCAGATGGAACGGGTGCGCCTGTATCCGGACAGCCTCGGGGCCGAAGCATTCACCGGCTATGTCGGCGAGATCTCACCCGAGGATTTGGGCGATGACGGCGACGGCAGCGATCGACTCGGCTATCAGCCCGGCAGCATGATCGGCAAAAAAGGCCTCGAAAAACAATACGACCAACTGCTGCGAGGCCGGGAAGGCACCGAGTATGTCGAAATCTCGGCCTCCGGCCAGATTCTCGGCCCCTACACCGACCGCCAGGCGCTCGAAGCCGTGCCCGGTTCCGATATCACCCTGTCGATCGACATGGACATCCAGAAAGCCTGCGTCGCCGCCCTCGATTCGTTCTGCTGCGGCGCAGTCGTGGCGATGGACCCCCGCACCGGCGAGGTGCTCGCCGCGACCTCCTATCCCGGCTTCGATGCCAACATCTTTTCCTCGGTCATTCCCGAATCCCTCTGGCTCGAGATTCGCAGTGACTCGACCCACCCGCTGCTCAATCGCGTCCTCAACGGGCTCTATCCGCCCGGCTCGACGACAAAGCTGGTGACCGTCGGCGCCGCCCTCGAGGAAGGCCTGATCAACGCTCACACAACGCTCAAGCCGTGCTACGGCGGCATGCAGTTCGGCAACCGTTACTTCCGCTGCTGGGAACACGCTGGCCACGGCACGCTCGACTGCATGCACGCGCTGGAACAGTCGTGTGACGTCTTTATGTACCAGCTCGGCCTTAGCATGGGCATCGATCTCCTGCATGACTACTACGCCAAGTGCGGTTTTGGACGGCCGACCGGGATCGATCTGCCGGGTGAGTCCGACGGGCTCAATCCGGACACCAAGTACTACGACCAGCGCTACGGCAAAAACAAGTGGACCCGTGGACTGGTCATGAACAACTCGATCGGCCAGGGAGAGATCCTGGCCACACCGCTGCAACTGGCCCAGTTCTACTGCGGGATTGCCAACAACGGCATCGTCTACCGGCCACACCTCGTCAAGAAGATCACCAAACCAAACGGGGAAGAGATCACCGTCCCGCCGGTTGTCTCCTTCCGGCTGCCCTTCTCGAAAGAAACGTTGGAGACACTTTACGAAGGCATCCGGCTGGTGGTCGAGGGTGAGAAGGGCACCGCCCGCGCTCAGCGCCGCAAGGAATACACTCTCGGCGGCAAAACCGGCACCTCTCAGAATCCGCACGGCGAAAACCACGCCCTCTTCTGTGGCGTCGCGCCGCTCGAGAATCCGGAGATTGTCGTCTGCGCGATTGTCGAGAACTCCGGCGATGGCTCCCGCTATGCCGCCCCCGTAGTCGGCAATGTGATCAAGACATACATGGACAAAAAGGCCGCCCGCGCCGAGATGGCCGGCCTGCATCCGACTGACTCTGCCAATGCTGGACTATAGGGAACTCGACTGGAAACTGATCGGCGCCGCCCTGGCGCTGTCGCTTATCGGGGTCGTCCTGATCATGTCGGCCCAGTACTATGCCGAGTCCGAGTTCGCCCGCGACTACTACCAGCGCCAGCTTATCTGGCTGGCCGTCGCCCTGGTCGTCTTCGCCGTCATCATCCACCTGCCCCTGCGCCTGTTTGATCTGACCGCGTACCTGCTGTACGGCGGCGCCCTGCTCCTGCTTGTGCTGGTCTTGTTTTTCGGCGCCACCCGGATGGGGGCCAACCGATGGTTTTCCTTCGGGCCGTTGTCACTGGCGCCATCCGATATCGCCAAGGTCGCTCTGGTGTTCGCCCTGGCGCGCTTTTTTGCCTATACCAAGTGGCCGCCGACGTCCAAACGACGCCTCGCCCTCTCCGGCATCATCACGCTGATTCCAATCGCCCTCATTCTCAAACAACCCGACCTGGGCACATCACTGGTGTTTTTCGTCATCCTCTTCGTCCTCTGGTTCTGGTCGGGATTGTCACCCTGGTATCTTCTGCTGATCCTCTCACCACTCGCCTCGCTGGTGGCGGCATCGTATTGGTGGTCGTGGGCGCTCTATTTCGTCGTGCTGCTGGCCTTTCTCGGCATCATCCGACCGGGCATGCTGTTTTCAGTTATGGTGGTGGTGGCGAACCTCGCCTTTGGCATTGTTACGCCTATCGTCTGGCAGCGCCTGGCCGAATACCAGCGCCTGCGCATCCTGACCTTCCTCAACCCCGAACTCGATCCCCGGGGCGCCGGCTATCAGATCATCCAATCCAAAATTGCAATCGGCTCCGGCGGTTTTTGGGGCAAGGGCTTCCTGAATGGGTCGCAGTCACGCCTGGAGTTTCTCCCCGAACGCCACACCGACTTCATTTTCTCCGTACTTGGCGAGGAGTTCGGTCTCTGGGGCGCCCTGATCGTCCTCTTCCTGTTCGGCTTCTTGCTGATCCGGGCCGTCCGGATTGCCATGCGCACCCGCTCCCGGTTTGCCTCGCACGTCGTCATGGGCGCCGTGGCGATAATCGCGTTCCAGATGCTGGTCAATATCGGCATGACCCTCGGCTTTATGCCGGTCACCGGTCTGCCGCTGCCCTTTGTCAGCTATGGCGGCACCGGGCTGGTACTGATGTGGGCGCTGGTCGCCCTGATCATCTCGACCGACTACCACTGGCAGGAATACTAACCTCGTTCACTTCGTTCTTCGATAGCGTTACGACTGAAAGGATGCTCCGGTGCAATCATTGGCCCGCCGATCAGGATATCTGATCACAATCATACTCCTTCTGGCATCCCTGGCGCCTCGATCGGCCGATGCCCTCGACCTCGATTCATTGCTGATCGCCTCGGCAGGCGGCCCGGATGCATTCGACACGCTGCGGAATGTCGAGAGCTACCGGGTCGATGGTAACGTCACACTCAATGGCCAGCCGGGTGATTTTACGATGTATTTCAAGCTGCCCGACCTGTTTCGGATCGACCTGAGTTTCGCCGCCTTTTCCATGACCCAGGCATACGATGGCCGCACCGCCTGGCAGCGCGACTTCAACGGCCAGGTCGCCGAGATGTCCGGTTTCGAACGCGAGGAACTGCTCAACCAGATCTACCTCCAGTCATTCTCCTACCTCTTTGAGGATCGCATGCCGGGCAGCACCGCGTATGTCGGTGTGACGACTCGCGACGGCGACGACTACCATGAAGTCCTGTTTATGCCGTTCAACGAGGATACGATCCGTGTCTTCCTCGATATCGAAACCGGTCGGCAGGAACTGATGATCGGTCAGCTCGACAACCTCACCACCCGTACGCACAGCAGCGACTACCGCCGCGTGTCGGGCGTGCTGATGGCCTTCCGGTCGGTCTCCGAAGTTGTCGGCATGCCGGTCACGACCGAGTTCGTGGTAAAGCAGGTCGACCTGCACGCATCGCTGCACGACAGCCTCTTCCTTCGAGATGACGCAAGCGTGACTGACTTTCATTTTCCCGACGGCGCCGATTCGGTCATTATCCCGATCAAGTTTCGCGATGGCCTCATCACCCTCGATATCGTCCTCAATGGCCGCGCACACGCGATCTTCATACTCGACTCCGGCGCCTCGTCGAATCTGATCGATCGCAATCTTGCTGAAAAACTCCAATTGGCCCAGGTCGGCTCAATCACCGCCCGGGGAATGGCGGGGCACGAGGAAGTCGGTCTGGTCCGCCCGGACTCGATGGCTATCGGCGCCCTGACGCTCTACAACCAGGTCGGCGGAAAAATGAATATCACCGAACTGCTCCAGCCAATGCACGAACAGACAATCTCCGGCCTGCTCGGCTACGACTTCCTGTCGCGCTTTCCCATCAAGGTCGACTACGGTCGCCAACGCCTTATCGTGTATCGCCCCGACGCCGCCTATCCGACCGACAACGGTATCGCTGTTCCGTTCACGCTCACCATGAAAGTGCCGACCGTGCACGGTCAGGTGGCCGGCTTCCCGGGCGACTTTCTGGTCGATCTCGGCAATGTCTTCGGCGTGGTGCTGCACCCGCACTTTGTCGAGGAAACCGATGTGGCCGACCACCTGTCCAATCGACGCCAGCTTTCGGGCACGATGGGCGGTGTGGGCGGCCAGACCGGCGCCGCAACAGCCACCGTTGACCGACTGGAACTGGGACCGCTCGTTGTTGATGACGTCCCCGTGGTACTTCCTGAGGCGGGCGACGGGCTCGTCGGCTCGCGGGAACTGGCCGGCAATATCGGCAATGCGGTGCTAAAACGGTATGCCGTCCTGTTCGACTACGTCCAAAACGTAATTATCTTCTATCCCGATGAACGATAACGCCTTTGTCTGTGTTATCAGAGATATGAAGAGCCCGCCCAGAAAGTGGATTTGCCATATCGGGTATCACCCCCTTTAAGTTGCGGTATACCTTGACTTTGCCTGCCCGGCCGATATATTGCACGGCAAACTGCGCCGCCCGAAAGGGTCGCACCGCGCCTCAGCTACGCATACCATCACTCTAGGAGAGCCAGGAATGACATACGGGATGACATCCTCGTCTAAACAGATTGTGATGCCGGTACTTCTCGCCCTGGTCGTATGGGCGACCGCCGGGTCTGCCGTGGCGCAGATTGGTCGAGACGATGATCAGGCGACCTTCACCAGTCAACACCAGGTCGGCGTGCGGCTCGGGGTATGGTCGAACAGCGGCGCCACCCCGCCCGATCGCCTGATCGATACCACAAACTCGATTGAAGTGACAACCGACATCAATTCGGCCAGCTTTTTCCTCGAGGGCTTCTTCGGCTATCGCTTCACGAGTTGGCTGATGGGCGAGTTTTCGTTTGGCCTGTCCAATCGTGGTGATGTCGTGACCCGGGATACACAACTCGGCATCAACGATGTCGCGGCGCTCAATATCTACCCGATCCTGCTCCAGGCGAAATTCTATGCGCCGCCGTTGCTCGGCGGCAAGCTGCATCCCTTTGTCTCCGCCGGCGGCGGCATCTACTACGCCCGCAACTCGATCCAGGTCACCGATGAGTTCTTCTTCGCCCAGTTTCGGGAGGACTCCGAAACCGATTTCAACTACGTGCTCGGCGGTGGCTTCGACTGGCCCCTGGCCAGCCAGGTCGGGCTGGACTTCAATGTCAAGTACATGCCGATCGAATTCTCCGAAGAACTGGTCGGAATCACCGATTACAAAGCACTGACCGTCACGGTCGGTGTCAAATATCTCTATACGCCAAAAAAACAGTAGTACATACACGCAAAGCGAAGAGTCTAAGGAGGACGAAATGAAAGTCGGAATCAACGGATTTGGTCGTATCGGTCGTATCGCGATGCGGGCTGCCCGCAATACGGATATCGAAATCGTCGGCATCAATGATATCACCGATGCCGCCACGCTGGCGCACCTGCTCAAGTACGATTCGATCCACGGCAAGTATCCCGGCGAGGTGAAAGTAGACGGCAACAAGCTCATCGTCGACGGCAAGTCGATTCCGGTCTCGGCCGAACGCGACCCGGCCAATCTGCCCTGGTCGAAGCTCGGGGCCGAGGTGGTCATGGAGTGTACCGGTATCTTCCGCAAAAAAGAGGAAGCCGCCAAGCATATCGCGGCCGGCGCCAAAAAAGTGCTGATCTCCGCTCCCGCCAAGGGTCACGACGGCACCTTCATCCTCGGCGTCAACTCCGACGACTACGACAAGTCAAAGCATGATGTTGTCTCGATCGGCTCCTGCACCACCAACTGCCTGGCCCCGGTCACCAAAGTCCTGCACGACAATTTCAAAATCGTCAAGGGCTTCATGACCACCATCCACTCCTACACGGCCGACCAGCGCCTGCAGGATGCCCCGCACAAGGATCTTCGCCGCGCCCGCGCCGCTGCGCTGTCGATGGTGCCCACCACGACCGGCGCCGCCAAGGCCATCTCCGAGGTAATCCCCGAGATGAAAGGCCGGCTCGATGGTATGGCGATGCGCGTGCCGACCCCGGACGCCTCGATTGTCGACCTCGCCGTTATCGTCGAAAAGGAAACGACGGTCGACGAAGTCAACGCCGCCTTCAAGAAAGCAGCCGACTCGGGTCCGCTCTCCAGGACACTGGACTTCTGCGAAGATCCGGTTGTGTCGACCGACATCATCGGCAACCAGGCCGGCTCGATTGTCGATGCCCAGCTCACCGCCGTCCAGGGTAACCTGGTCAAGGTCTATAGCTGGTACGACAACGAGTATGGCTTCTGCGCCCGCATGGTCGACATGGTGTTGATGATGCTGTAAGGGCGAGGAAGGAAGTGAATTATGGATAAAGTATCCGTATCCGATATCAATTTCCGCGGTCGCAAAGTGCTGGTGCGGGTGGACTTCAATGTCCCCCTCAACGACCAGCAGGAGATTACCGATGACCGTCGGATCCGGGCGGCGCTGCCGACCCTCAAGAAGATCATTGACGACGGGGGCATGGTCATCGCCTGCTCCCACCTCGGCCGCCCGAAAGGCAAGTTTGTCGCCGAGATGTCGTTGCGGCCGGTGGCTACCCGGCTGGCCGACCTGCTCGGCAAGGAAGTGACGTTCGCCGAAGATTGCGTCGGCCCCGAGGCCGCCAACGTCGTCGACAAAATGCAGCCCGGTGACTGCGTCCTGCTGGAGAACCTCCGCTTCCACAAGGCGGAGACCGAAAACGATGAAGAGTTCGCCAAAAAGCTGGCTTCGCTGGCGGATATCTACGTCAACGATGCGTTCGGCTCGGCCCACCGCGCCCACGCCTCGACCGAGGGTGTCGCTCGCCTGTTCAACCAGGCCGTGGCCGGCTTTCTCATGGAGAAGGAGCTGGCGTATCTGGGCGATGCGCTCGCCGAACCCAAACGCCCCTTCGCGGCTATCCTCGGCGGCGCCAAAATCTCCGGCAAAATCGACGTGATCGAAAACCTGATCGGCAAAGTCGACAAACTGCTGATCGGCGGTGGCATGGTCTTCACCTTCGCCAAAGCGCGTGGCTATGCCATCGGCGATTCACTGGTCGAAGAAGACCGGATCGACATGGCCAAACAGATCTTCGAGAAGGTCAACGATTCCTCGACCAAACTCTACTTTCCGGTCGATGCGGTCATAGCCGCGGAGATCTCCGATAACGCCCAAACCGATACGGTCGATATCGAGGAAATCCCCGATGCCATGAAAGGCCTCGATATCGGACCTCGGTCGGTGGAGCTGTTCCGCGATGCCTTGAAAGACTGCAAGACGATCGTGTGGAACGGCCCGATGGGTGTTTTCGAACACGAACCGTTTGCGGCCGGGACCAAAGCCATTGCCGAAACCCTGGCCGACCTGACCGATGGCGGCGCGACCACCATCATCGGTGGGGGCGACTCCGCCTCGGCTGTCAAACAGCTCGGCCTCGAAGAGCGCCTCAGCCATATCTCCACCGGCGGCGGCGCCTCGCTCGAGTTTCTCGAGGGCAAAGAGCTGCCCGGGGTGGCGGCCCTTACGGCCAAATCTCAGGTGGGGGCGGTCTGATATGCGTCAGCAGATTGTAGCCGGAAACTGGAAGATGAACGGGACTATTCCCGAAACCGAAAACCTGATCAAACAACTGCTGGCCGGCGACAGCAAAAACGAGCGCGCCACCGTGCTCGTCTGTCCGCCCTTCATCTCGCTGCAGGCGGCCGCCAAGGCGCTGGAGGGCAGCCATATCAAGCTCGGCGGGCAGGACATGTCGGAGCACGAGAAGGGCGCCTATACCGGCGAGATCTCGGCTTCGATGCTCTTGACAGTCGGCGCAAGCCATGTTATCTTGGGCCACTCCGAACGGCGGCAGTACCATGCCGAATCCGATGACCTGGTCAATCGGAAGGCGAAGGCCGCGCTGGCGGCCGGTCTGACGCCGATTATTTGTGTCGGGGAGTCGCTCGAACAGCGCGAAGCCGGCCAGACGGAAGATGTTGTCGGCCGCCAGATGCGCGGTTGCCTCAACGGTCTCGGCCCCGACGATCTCAAGAAGATCGTCGTCGCCTACGAGCCGGTCTGGGCGATCGGCACGGGCAAGACGGCGACGCCCGAACAGGCTCAGGAGGTCCACGCGTTTATTCGCGACCTGGTCAAGGATATCGACACAAGCGCCGGCGAGGACCTGCCGATACTGTATGGAGGTTCGGTAAAACCGAACAACGCGAAAGAACTGATGGCGCAGCCGGATATCGATGGCTCCCTGGTCGGGGGCGCATCGCTCAAGGCTGACGATTTTATTGCGATTATTAACGCCTGCTAGGCGGAGGTTGAAGACTTGTTTGTTGCCTGGGTTATTTTTCACGTACTTATCTGCATCGCGCTCGTCCTCGTTGTGCTGATGCAGTCATCAAAGGGTGGCGGCCTGGCCGGCACCGCTCTCGGCGGTGGCGCTGGCGGCGGCATGTCCGGCGCCGTCTTTGGCGGTCGTGGGGCAGCCTCGTTTCTGTCCAAAGCGACCACCGTCCTGGCTGTGATCTTCATGTTCAACTGCGGCGCCCTCGCGTTTATGTCGGCCAATGAACGCCCGACCGTGGGCGGCCAGGCCGGCGTGCCGACCGAAGGTGAATCGGTCGTGCAGCAGCAGGCCCAGCGTGAAATGCAGGAGCAGCAGCGGGTCATGCAGCAGCGCCAGGCGGATTCTATCGCCAACACCGACCAGGGCCAGATTCAGTATTTCGATACGCTCGGTCCCGGTACCGAAGGTGGTGGCGACGGCCAGTAAGAACGACTATCGTGCTGCGGAAGTGGTGGAACTGGTAGACACGCTATCTTGAGGGGGTAGTGGATATTCATCCGTGCGGGTTCGAGTCCCGCCTTCCGCATTTTCATTTCCCGGATTTTGAAAGCCCGCACCCGGCGGGCTTTTTCTTTTGCACAACCCGCCGGCAGACGTCCCGTCCGCAGCCGGCAGGGCATATCAGGCGGGCAAGCCGCCTGACCTACCCGGGATCAACACCCCCTTCCGTCAGATGCTGGCGAGTCTTTGCGCGGAGCGCAAATGACGAGTGACATCTGACGGTCTTTCGAGTTGCAAAGGGAATCACCTGTCGGATGTACCTCGTCGTGCGCCTTCGGCGCGGCGACTCGGAAGCATCCGACAGAACATTCATCATCATTCACGACACGCCCAAGGTGTGTCATACCCGCGCAGGCGGGACCGACGAGTAACATCTGACGCTCCCTACAAGATGATCACCAGCTTCCCCATCTGCACGCCACCATTGTCATCCTCAACCGTCCAATAATAGATCCCGCTCACGGGCAACTGCGCATTACGCGTGATCATGTTCCAACTGTCATGCGTGCTGTTGGGGTCCGAGGGATCCATGTCATGACGAATCTTTCTCACCAGGTCGCCATCAAGCGTGAATATCGAGATCACGCATTTCGCCGGGAGATTTTCGAAATGAATCTCCCGTGTCCGGTACTCCGGTAGATGCTCCCGGCCGCGCGCCTCGAAGCCCCGGTCCCGATAATGGGCATCGAGCCGAAACGGATTCGGATAAACATAGACCGGCGGAAGTTCATCACGAAGCTGATCCGCCGTCGCTTTCGGCCAGGTGTACTGCACGCCATTCACTTTC
>WJMS01000195.1 GCA_014727815.1 candidate division GN15 bacterium | reverse complement strand
GGCCGAGATGAAACATCCCAATGACCATGAACAGCAGGGCGCCCTGGGAGCCGAGTTCGGTTACGACCAGCGCTATTTCCTGCGCGGGGGATACAAGGTAAACTATGACGAAGAGACGTTTTCATTCGGCGGCGGTCTGAATCTGCCGGTGAACGGCCAGACCGCGCTGGTGCTCGACTATTCCTGGCAGGATTTCGGGCGGCTGGAGTCGACGCAGCGTTTTTCGGTCGGCTTCACGTTCTAGCCATACCTGCAAATTCGACTTGAAAAAACCCCGGCTTCGGGGTTTTTTTGTGGTCGGAAGGGTGTATAATACGGTAATCCACGTTCAGATCGGGACTATCACGCCGCTGGAGGAGTATACAGGTGCGAAATCGTGTCATTGTGTTGTGTCTGGTGACGGGCTTGCTGCTCGCTACCCTTGTCGTTGACGGCAAAGCGTCCAATAGAGGCATCGACGTCCTGCAGGAGTATCTCGATTTGCTCTATTCAGGCAACATCGAATCGGCCGCGATGCTGTGGACCGAGTCGATTCAGGAGCGCGGTTCGCGTTTCGGTATCGAGTACACCGGCATCCCCATCAAACACGACTGCAACTCACCCTTCGTGCGCAGCATGGACCTGCTCAGGGAGTATATCTATACGCCGGTGTCCCGTGTCCGCACCATGAAGGGCGGCCAGCTCTACCGTCTCGAATTCGAGAAAGTCATCAATCAACAGACGATCACGCACGCCTACTACGCGTGGATGCAGAACGGCTACTTCTGGCTGGCTTATCCGCAGGATTTCTCGACCGAGGACTGGCCGGTAGTCGAATCGAAGTACTTCCGTATCCATACCCATCCAGATCGACAGAAATACCTGAACCGGTGTGTGCTTGACGAAGCCGATCGATTTGTCGCCGCCATGCTCGACACGCTTGAGATGCCCGATGATGTCAGATCGGCCTTCGCAGAAAAGAAGATCGAGTACTTCTACGTGGATCACGACAGCACAATCGAGGCGTGGACCGGACATCTGACCAAAGGTATGTACGACCTGCCGACCAATGATATCCTGTCATCGGTCTTTCCGCATTACCACGAGATCTCGCACCTGCTGGTCAATGCCAGGCTCCAATCGATGCCGTTGTACACCCTGCCGCTTTTGCGCGAAGGTATTGCGGTCCGCTACGGCGGGCGGTGGGGGAAAAACGCCGCGGCCCTGATCGATCTCGGCGTCTTTTTGCAGCGCGAGGAGATTGTGCCGTTCGACTCGATTCTCACCATGCACGGTTTCGCCAACTATGCCGGGGCGGATATCGCCTACCCGGTGGCGGGTGTCTTCACCTACTTCCTGCTCGATCGACTTGGCGAGGACAGATTCTACGATCTCTACCTGGCTTTCTCCGGTGATTTCAACCCGATCAACAGCATGTCGCCGATCAAGATTCAGCAGAAGTTCGCCGCCGAGTCCGGTTTCGACTCGTGGGAGGCGATGATGGCCGATATGAATGAGTACCTTGACGAGACCCTGCTGGCCCGTCGGGTGGCCGAGCCGGGCAGCGGCGACGACGGCAAGCTCATCCTGGCGGGAGAGGACTTCCGGGTCGAGAATGACGACGAGTGGCTCGATTTCGTTTTTACGCTTGCTCCCGAGGACAGTCTCCGAGGTACGCTCCTGTGGGGACAGGACACCCGTCTGGCCGGGGCTGCCTCGACGCTGTTCGACGAGCACTTCCCGCAGAAGATGCCGTTCGCCGGCTATCGCTACGGTGTCCGGTTTGATCGCAACGAGGCCGGGCTCTATGATTACGGGACGAACCAGCTCATGGCCAAGTATATCTGGGGCATCACGCCGTCGGAGGAGTATCTCGACGAAGAGTCACAGACGATCCGCATTCGCTTCAAGAAGAACATCGTCGAGGGAACGCTTCCGGAGGAAGACGACTATTATCGTCTGCCGTTTTGATCGAGAGTCAGGTGCGGGAATCGGTATCGAGCAGATCCGGCTCGGTGTCGTCATCACTGCCCGGTACAACATTGCGCTGCCGACGGAGATCGTCGATCTTGCCCAGCGGTCGTTCGAGCTGACGGCGGCGGGTTGAGGTAAGGGCCTCGTACTCACGCTGGGCGTCGGATATCCGCTGGCCCATCTTCTCCATCTTCTTGACGAATTCCTGCCACTGCTTGCGAAACTGACCAAACAACGACAGCATTTCATTTGACGTTTTCTCGAGATTGAAGTTGTCGACGGCCTGGCGGATTACCGCCAGCACCGCGAACAGCGTAATCGGTGAACAGAAGATGACTTTGTTCTTGAGCGCTTCATCGAGAATGGTCCGGTCCTGTTCATGGATGAACGAGTAGATCTGCTCGTTGGGGATGAACAGCAGCACATAGTCAACGGTATTCTGCTGCGGGTCGATATAGCCCCGGGTGGTCACTTCCTTGATGCGTGCCTTGACATCGCGAAGGAAATCGGTGCGAAAACGCGTCTTCTCACCCTCGGAATCGGCCTCGAGATATCGAAGATAGTTGTCGAGTGGAAACTTGACGTCCATGTTGAGTTTGAGATCCGACGGCAGCAGGAAAGTGAAGTCGGGTCGGGAGCCGGCGCCCTCGATAGCTTTCTGCTTCTGGTAATTGACGTTTTCGACGAAGCCGGCCATGCGAAGCACATCCTCGGCCATGCGTTCACCCCATTGTCCGCGTACTTTGGTACTGGCCAATGCCTGCCGGAGGGCTTCGGTCGTCTGCATGAGCCGGTTGGTCTGCTCGCCTGCCGACTTGAGGTGATTGGTCAATTCACCGAACTTCTGGACCCGGTCCTTCTCCAGCTCCTTAGCTACCGTGCCAAGATTCTCCAGCTCTTTGGTGATTCTCTGGAGCTGTTGGTCGATCAGCGATTTCTTGCTGTCCAGTTCCTGCACGTTCGCCTCACGCTGAGCGTCAAGCTTCTCCCTGGCCAGCTTGAGGAACTCTTCGGTTGAGTGTGACAGGGCGGTGCGCGACAGATCGCTGAAGTCCGATTTGACGTTGGCCAGAATCGACTCCATCTCGGCCTCCCGCCGCGCTTCATTTTGTTTGTACAATTCGTCGGCCAGCTCCCGGGCGGCTGTGGCCTGGGTGCGGCGCACTATCAGGGCCACGGCCAGACCGATACTCAGACCCACGACCAGGGCGACTATCAGGGCAATCCAATCCATCGATTACGGCTCCAGCGCCATCTTGAGATTCTCCACACGTCGTTGCACCCGGAGAGTGTCCGGATCCGACGGCTCATTATTCAGAAAACGCTCGTAGTAGTCAATCGCTTTAGACACCAATCCGGCCCGATCGGCCAGGACGCCCTTCACAAACCAGGCATGGGCGTGGGTGGAGTCCCGCTCGATCAGGTGGGTCGCCATCGAATCGGCCGCATCGAAATCGCCCGCCTGGTAGGTCAGCAGCATGCGATCGGTGATGATCAGCGTGTCCGCCGGATAATACTCGGCCGCATCTTCCAACTCGGCCAAGGCCCGGGCCGGCTGTCCCAGTGTGCGGTAATACTCGTAGTTGAGCACCAGCGGTTCGCGCCCATATGGCGCCAGCATGAGGGCCGAGTCGATTTGCGGCCGGGCCAGTTGTGCACGTCCCATGGAAAGCTGCGTCCGCGCCATGGCTATCCGAGGGTCGAGCCAGTAAGGGTACTCGGTGATCAGGTAGCCAAGGCGAGTCAGACCCTCATCAACCCGACCCCCGCCGATAAGAAACATGCTGCCGTTGAGATTGATGAAGGCCTCCGACTGGCTGGAGAGTTTCCGCTCCCACCCGGACGCCAGTTGGAACTCCCGTTGATAGAAGTACGCATCGCGGAATGCGATAGCCACCCGGTGGTAGTAATCCGGGTGTTCATCGACGTAGGGGCTTACATACGTGTCGGTACGATCGATGTCCGTGTAGGCCGGCAAGTAGCTGAAGGGCAGGGCGATCATGGCAGCAGCCAGAGCCGGCAGCAGCAGGCCGCCGTGCAGGCGGGAATCGAGATTCAATACCAACGCTGCGAGGACTCCAAACGGTGTCAGGAAGGCAACGAAACGCGGTAGATCGAGCGGAATACTATTGACGGGGTCGAGTACAAACACCAGGGCCACGCCGCCGGCAGCCATCAGCCAGACCGCGAGAACCGAAGTACTGACGAGAAGATCGCCAAGCCTCCGGAAGGCAAGCGATTTGATGACGATGAAAAGTGGTATGGTCAGAAAGAGTAGCTGGATGAAATCCCCGAGGTGCCGACCGGAAAAGAGACCATAGTTGGTAAACGGCTGCTTGCCGTCGAGAAAGAGAAGCTGCCTGGCCAATTCGAGACTGCCTGATGCCTGCTGATACAGGGCGGCAATCAGGAGAATCAGCACGCCGGCAGATACTGCAAGCGATGCCCACGAAGCTCGCCCGTTCCCGAGCAGCACGGTGAGCGTCACGTATACGGCGGCCGGGAGCAGGTAGATCAGGCTGACATGCAAAAGTCCGCCAGCCACCAGCAACAGCCAGGGGAGAAGCAGGGCACTGGCCGTATTCAATTGCAATGCCCGAATCGCCGCCCACGCGAACCAGAGTGACACCGCGACAACGACCGGTCCTATGCCGATATAGCCGAAATAGACCAGGGTCTGACCGCCAAAGAAGATGAGGCAAAACAGCCAGGTCCGGCGGATGGTGTCCTCGGTCAACCGGAGCGCGAGCTTCCACGCCGCGACGAGTGACATGGCAGTGGCGGCAAGGCCGATCAACCGCCAGGCTGTCACCCCGGCCGCAGTCGGCTCCATACCCGACAGCGCCAGCAGCCGGTACAACTGGTGGACGATCAGGGTGATTCCAAACTCAAACCATCGGTATACCACCACGCCGCCGCCGAGCGTCTCGGTGTGGGCGATTTCGCCGACCTGAACATTGCCGCCACCGACCGCAAAGTGATCGAAGCGCAGCAGCCAGAAGATAACCAGCAGGGCCAGGCCGAGAGCAATGCGGGTGGTGCGAGATTCGGTGTGTCGCCCGATTGTATCGCGGAAGAAGATTGCGAGGGCCATCAGCCCGATCAGCGCAGCAATCCAGAGCGGACCATAGAAATCGGGAAGGTGGCGCCAGTGAGCAAACGACCAGCCGTTGTCGAACCATGCGGCGCCAAAGAAACGGCCCAGGATGAAGAGGAGCACGACAATCGCCAGCGCCCCGAGTTCGACTGTGCGCCTGTCGGATTCACCCATGTTGGTTAATAGTCCTGTCGTCCCTCGAGCGCCCGGGCCAGCGTGATCGCATCGGCATACTCCAAATCGGAGCCAACCGGCAGACCGCGGGCGATACGCGTGACCGAGATCCCCATCGGTTTGATCAGTCGCGAGAGATAGGCCGCGGTCGCCTCGCCCTCGACATTCGGGTTGGTCGCAATGATAATCTCGGTCACTTCATCATTCAAGCGCGACATCAGCTCCTGCATGTGCAAATCATCGGGACCAATACCGTCGAGCGGCGACAGCCGCCCGCCCAGCACGTGGAACAGGCCGCTGAACCCCTCCACGCGAGTCAGCACGGACACATCAGCGGCCTCCTCGACCACGCAGATAACGTCGCGGCGACGTTTCGGATCGGTGCAGATCGAGCAGGGATCGTTTTCTGAGATATTGAAGCAGACCGAGCAGAAGCCGACCCGCTCTTTGACCTCCTGAATCGCTTCAGCCAGCTCCATCGCCTCATCCTTGCTGGATTTGAGTATGTGGAAGGCCAGCCGCGCGGCTGTTTTGCGCCCGATCCCGGGCAGCCGCGCCAGCCGGTTGATCAATCGTTCTACCGATCCCGCCGATTCGTACATAGCTGCGTTCGCTTAGAAGGGGAGATTGAGGCCGGGGATGTTCATGCCGCCGGTCAGCGATGACATCTGTTCTGCCTGCAGCTCCTGCACTTTTTCGCGGGCCTGGTTTATTGCGGCAACAATCAGATCCTGAAGCATCTCGACGTCTTCGGGATCGACCACTTCGGGATCGATCGTAATCGAGACAACGTCGGATTTACCGTTGCAGACTACCTTGACCATGCCGCCGCCGGCGGAGCCCTCGACCTCGGTCTTTTCGAGCTCGGCCTGCATCTCTTCCATCTTCGCCTGCATCTTCTGCATCTGCTTCATCATATCGCCAAGTCCACCACGTGCCATGGGAGTCCTCCTTGCTATTGTCGATTGTCTAGTCTTCTACTTTGCGAATCCCGATTATCTCCCCATCCACCTTATCCAGTAAACTCTTCAAGCGGGGGGACTGTTCGATCAGTTTTTCGGCATCTTCCTTTTTCACCCGGCGCGGGATCTCATCGGGGACAGACGTGTCAACCGATTCATCGACCGCAAACTGCACCGACAGGTTGCTGTCGAAATGCCGGGCCAGCACCCGGGTGATCGTCGCCAGGTTGTCCGGTTTCTGCACCACCTGCATCGAGGCGTTTTCGGAGCTGGTAAACACCAGTTCGATGTTGTTGTCCTTGACCGAGCGTATTCGCGCCATGCCCAGTTGCGACGCCACCATCGGGTTGTCATGCCGCAGCCGCATCAGGAAACCATCCCACTCGGCCTTGATCTGGGCCAGGTTGGGAGTGCGACGGACAAAGGTGACATTGCGGCCGCCTTCGTTTGGCGACTGCTGCGGCGCCGAGGGTCGCTGCGGCTGGGGCCGGCTTACCGGCGCGGTGGGCCGTTCAGGACTTTTTTTTTGAGCCGAACCGAAAAGACTGTGGTTGGCCGGTTCTTGTTGTGCCGGTGATGTCGCCGCCGCGGCGGTGCCCTGCAATTGTGCCAGCACGTCTTCGAAACGAACGGTCGATTCCATCTCGGCCATCTTCACCCCGGCCACCTCGATCAATAAACGCTCATCGAGTCCCGTCTTGAGATCCGTGTTGATGTCGGTCAGGATCTTCATCATCCGAAGTATATCGCCGGTCGAAAAGTAGCCTGCCTGCTCCTGGTAGACCGTCACCTCGGAATCCGGAATCGCCAACACTTCCATGTTTTCCGGATCACTCTGCAGGATCATGAGCATCCGCAGGTGTTCGAGCAGTTCGAGCACGAAATCGCGGATATCGACGCCGCTGTCAAACAAGCCGCGGGTGAGCGTGAGGACTTTGCGACGGTCGGCTGCGGCCACTGCCTGGGTATAATCGAAAAGAAACTGACGGTCGACCAGGCCGAGCGCGTTGGTGACATCGCTTTCGGTCACCGTGTCGCCGGCAAACGCCGCCACCTGGTCGAGCAGCGACAGTGAGTCGCGTACGGAACCATCACCCTTGCGGGCGATCAGCTTGAGCGCATTCTCCTCGGCCGTGAAGCCTTCCTGCTCGGCGATCCAACCAAGATGCGCCGCGAGATCATCGATCGACACCCGCCGAAAATCAAACCGCTGGGTCCGCGACAGAATCGTGTCGGGCACCTTCACCGGTTCGGTCGTGGCGAACATGAAAACGACATGCGCGGGCGGCTCCTCGAGTGTCTTCAGCAGGGCGTCAAAGGCCGAGCCGGAAAGTCGGTGGACCTCGTCGATGATGTAGATTCGTTTCAGGCCCGAGGTCGGCAGGTAGCGGACGTTTTCACGCAGCTGGCGGACATCATCGACACCGGTATTCGAGGCGGCGTCGATTTCGAGGACATCCATCGATGACCCGGTCGTGATCTCTTTGCAGGCGGTGCATTCGCCGCAGGGGGTATCGGTCGGACCGTTGGTGCAGTTGATCGCCTTGGCGAGGATGCGGGCGACGGTCGTCTTGCCGGTGCCGCGTGGCCCGCAGAACAGATACCCAGAGCCTATCTTGTTGTTTTTGATCGCGTTACGAAGTGTCCGGGTGACGTGTTCCTGGGCCACGACGGTTTCAAACGACTGCGGCCGGTATTTGCGGGCTAAGACCAGATAGCTCATAGTGGGCTAATATACGGAAAACGCGCCGGGGCGAAAATCATATTTTGGCGAGCGATTTTTGGAGTCCGCGATTGCGCTTGCCCCGGCTGCAGGGGAGGCTTTTCTTGCAGCCATGACGTTCGCCCGCGTATGTATCATCCTGGTGGCCCTGTTTATCACCAGCGCTGCCGCCCAGGAGCGCGATGTCGGGATCGATGAAGAGCCTCGCGAGACCCGGTTCGGCGTCCTGGCCGGCTTTACCGGCTGGGGACAGCTGGGCGTGTTCGAGGATGAGTACGATACCAAGCGGGGCCTGACCGGCGAACTGTTTGCCGACTTCCCGGTGGCCCGCCAGTCGACGGTCGGGCTTGCCCTCAGCCTCGACAAGGTGATTCTCGATGCGGTCCTGATCGATTCGAGCAAGGTCGATCCGGAGACATTCGAGGTTGCAGTCGAGCGGCAGCTGGTCACGTTCGGCCTGACCGCCAAGTACGATCTCTGGTCGGTCGGGAAGCGGGTGCTGGTGCGGCCGGGCGCGATGTTCGGTGGGGCGTTCCTGGACGAACTCGAGGCCCGTGGTGTGCGCTTCCTGCCCGATACCTGGTTCGCGGTGGGAGCGCTGTCGGTGGAGACGTCGTATGCGCTCACCCCGAGATTCGGGCTGCTGCTCGAACTGAGCTTTTTCACCAGCCTGACCGCCAGTAACGACCTGACCGATGTTTCGCTCGAAGAGATCAAGCAGATCAGGGTCGGCGTCCTCTTCTGATTCAGTCACGTTTTCCCCGGGACGGCTATCGAGCAGGTGTCAGATGTCGTCCGCCGGCGGCGGACCAGCATCTGACGCAACGGCCCGTAGCTGCCAGCCCAAAAAAACCGCTTGGCGGCGGGGTCGATTTTTGTTATTGTAACCGCCTGTACGGCACACCGTATAGAAGCTGTCAGTCGAATCGAAAGTAACATGGGGCCGTAGCTCAGTTGGGAGAGCGTCGCGTTCGCAATGCGAAGGCCGCCGGTTCGATCCCGGCCGGCTCCACAAAATATCGAAAGACGGTGTGCTAGACGGGGAGCTAGCGGTGCCCTGTAACCCGGAACCCGCTATACCGGGGTTGAATTCCCACCGGAGGGTGCGGCTGTCGCCCGGGCGCGACCGATAAGCGGTGCTGATGGTTGGGTCCCGTACAACACGAGGCTTTTGAACCCCGTCAGGACCGGAAGGTAGCAGCGGTAGAAAGTTACTGGTGTGTGTTGCGGGTTCGCCCGGCCTGAGCTGGCTGTCGGAAGCCTCGTGCGAGAGCGGCTCAATGGTGGGTGCACACCATAAGTTGAGAAAGCCCCCGGCGTTTGACGCCGGGGGCTTTTCGTTTGGCGGGGCAGCGTGAGTAGCCAACACATCCCGGGTGGGCGATCGGGTCAGTCGGCATCGTAATACGCGGGAGACGCTCTCATGAGTGATGAACAAGTACACCGCTTGCTGGGCGCCGAGATATCTGCGTGGACATCGAAGTCAATTGCGGAGATTCGCGCTCTCGGCGACTACTACGATGAGCGGTTCGAAGTACAGATCGGAGACGCACTGTACGTCATCAGGTCATTTATCGGAGAACGCACCGCGAAGTATATCAAATTCGTTCTCGAGGTGTCAGGTCCGGGAGTCTATCGGTTCGAACCGGTCGGCGAGGATGGTGCGCCGCCATTTAATGGCATGGTCGCGGCTGAGGTGAAGTTCTTCTTGAAAAAGCCCAAGCGGCCCCCGACGGCGACCGAGAGCTGACAACATGAGCAAGAAACAAGCACTGCGCATCCTGCACGATGAGATCGTCTCAAGGGCTTCGCGGAGGTCCGTGCGCTGGCGGATGATTACTATGAGTGGTTTGAGAGGGATCGGGCACCCGGGCTAACCTGGTCGTTGTGGAGCTTTAAGATGGATACCCGCGTTCGCGGGTATGACACGTCTGCGACGAGTCTCGAGACTATGGCACGTCTTCGACGAGTCTCGAGATTATGGCACGTCTGATGTGTCTCATGACCGGCCCGGGTAGCCCGCCCTTGCCTGCCCGCCGGGGCGGTGGTGGGTGCCTCGGACTAGTCGCCTTCCTCGGAGGTGCGGGGGGTGGTGATTCGCGATGAAGGACCCTCGGCTCGATCCGATTTGAGCGATTTCGAACTCACCCGGTCAGCCAGTCGTGTCGTCCGCACCCACTCTTTCTTCCGGCCGCCGAAGATCGCTTTGACCTGAATCACCAGCAGCCAGATCGCGAAGTAGGGGATATGCAGCAGGGCCCGGGCAGTGGCCGCCTTGTCCGAGACCAGCACCACACCCATCATCAGGTAGACCACCAGCAGTATCGCCAGCGCGGCCGCCCAGCCGAGATACCAGAGCCGCATCGACGGTTCCGCGAAGATCGCCGGGATCATGGCCAGGACGGTGAGGTAGATCAAAAAGGGTCGGCTTAACAGCAGGAAGGCCCAGGCGAGTTCGAGCAGCGAGCCGCGTCCCTGCCCGAGACCGGTCTTCACCAGCGGCCACCATCGCTCGCGCATCGACTGGAACGTCCCCGAGGCCCACCGGTCTTTCTGCGAGAGCGCCTGGCTGTACGAGGACGCGGCGGCGGATCGGACGGTGCTGTCGGTGGAGAAGTCGATCCGGACGCCGTTTTTGAGCAGGTCGATCGAATAGTCGGTATCCTCGGCGAGAGCCTCGCCGGAGAAGGGGTGCTTCTCGAGCAGGTGGGCCGCGATGGCCATGCCGGTGCCGCGAAGCAGAATGGGCAGGCGGAGTTTGGCGCGGCCGCCCCAGAAGAGGTGGTTCTCGACGGCGTTGGCCATGTGCTGCAGGTGGGCCAGCGGCGTGTGCCGTTCGACCGACAGTTCATTACACAACTGCACCGCCCCGGCGCTGTTTTGCAGGGAAGCGGCGACGGCGCGAAGCATGTTCGGTTCGACCCGCGTGTCGGCATCGATAACGACGACAACATCGAAGCTGCCGATATCGAGTTTGTCGACAGCCCACTGGAGGGCATAGCCCTTGCCGCGGTTGGACAGATCGATCCGTTCCAGAACCGACACGCCGCGTTGACGGACGACCTCGGCGGTGTTGTCAGAGCAGTTGTCGGCGATTACGACTATCTCGTGCACGCCAAACGACTCGAGTCGTTCGAGCGAGTCGAGACTGGTATCGATACCATCCTCTTCGTTGTGCGCAGGGATCAATACCAGGGTGCGCCAGTTGTCCGATGGTTGCGGTCGCCGGCGGCGGTCGAGCAGACCGAAGAGCGCCAGGATGTAGAGATACGAGACCGCCAGTGAAAGCATCACCAGCAACGGCCAGACGATTATGTCAAACACAGCCACGGTGTCCCCCCGGGCCCACATGAGTCCTAACCACTGGTGACCGGCCCTCCCCCAGAGGGGTGGAAGATCGGAGATGGGCGGCAGCGGTTGTCATGGAAACGGCCTCACACCTCGTGGTAGGAAATGAGAGTGATCGGTTGCTGCAGGCCCGTCTGCCAGCGAGTGCCCAGTTCGGCCGTCTCCTGTTCGTATTCCGGGTGTCCCGGATGTACCATGAGTTCCAGCGTTTCATGTCGTAACGTAGTACGTGATGCAATTGCCAGAAACGTGGAGAATTCGGTAAAGCCGGAAGTAGTCCCGGTAGCAATATAGCGCCGCAGGCCCACATTCCACAACCTTTTCTTGAATCGCAGGAAATTGTTATCTACCGGTGCGTCAACGTCATAGACATTTTTTGTCAGGCGCACTCGACCGATCTTGTGCGCTTTCTGCACAGCCTTGAGAGTCAGAAACAGTCCCGGGTGAGTGTGGGCGTGAAAGTGTGAGTCGAGATGGCTGATATTGATGCAGGCTGACCGTACT
>WJMS01000194.1 GCA_014727815.1 candidate division GN15 bacterium | reverse complement strand
TGTACGGTCGAGCGAGGTCTTCTATATTCTATTGGAAGGCGGTGGGATCGCCGCCCGGTCCCTCCACGCCGTAACCTCGGATGGATACTCGCGTAGGCTGGTATGACAGAACTCGGT
Organism: candidate division GN15 bacterium; assembly: GCA_014727815.1. GTDB lineage: Bacteria > Zixibacteria > MSB-5A5 > GN15 > FEB-12 > WJMS01. Next base: position 9,347 of record WJMS01000194.1, on the reverse strand, counting down.
ACTATCTGGAGAAACTGGTGAGCAGGTCAGGCGGCTTGCCCGCCTGACAGCAGAACAGGTCTGCGACCTGATTGAGTATGTCCGGATGGATTCCCGGTCAGGCCGGGAATGACAAAGAGGGGGGGCGGGAATGACAAATCTGCGATTTGCCTTTACGACGGGCCTACCTTCTCCCCTTATTCTTCTTCCGGTTCGCCACGAAATCCCACAACACGTAGTTGCCCAGGTCATCCACCGAACTGAAATACGCCCGGCCCTTGTTCAACTCCGTCAGTTTCGCAATGAACTGCTGCAAATAGGGGTCGTCGGTCACCATAAAGGTCGTAATCGGGATCCGCTTCTTGCGGCAAATCACCGCCTCGTCGAGCGTACGATTGACAATCCTCGGGTCCAGTCCGGCCGGGTTGCGGTAGAGCTGGCCGTTGGGCCGGGTAATCATCGACGGCTTCCCATCGGTCACCATAAAGATCTGTTTGTTGGCGTGCTTTTTCCCCAGCAGGATCTGCCGCGCCAGGCGCAGACCGGCCTGCGTGTTGGTGTGATACGGCCCGACCTGCAGGTACGGCAAATCCTCGATTTTGACTTCCCAGGCGTCATCGCCAAACACTACAATCGACAGGTGATCTTTCGGGTACTTGGTCAGGATCAGCTCGGTAAACGCCATCGCCACCTGCCGGGCCGGCGTGATCCGGTCCTCGCCGTAGAGGATCATCGAGTGCGAGATGTCGATCATCAGCACAGTCGCCGCCGAGGTCTGCTTCTCCGATTCGAACACCTCGAGGTCTTTTTCCTCCATGCCCAGCCCGAGATCGCCGGAGCGCTTGATCGAGTTGAACATCGAGGCGGAGTAGTCGATATGCCGGGGGTTGTCGCCGAACTCGTAGCGGCGTCGTTCCGGCAGGACTTCCTCCGACAGGCCACCCTCGTAGGGCAGCGGGTGGTTGCCCGCGCCGGCGCTGCGCATCTTGTTGAAGATCTGCTCGAAGGCGTCTTTGCGAAGGTTGCGTTCGCCCTTGGTCGAAAGCGAAAAGCCGCCGCCCTTGCCTTTACGAATCATGTCGTGTGACTCGAGCGCTTTCTTGAACTCTTCGAGGTCGTACTTCTGGTCGAGAATCCCCTGCTGCTGCAGCCGCTCCATCAACTTGAGCGTCTCATCGACATTACCGGACAGCTTCATCAACAGGTAGTTGTAGATCGCCATCAGGTCCTGGAGCTGCTTGAGCTGTTTGAACAGCTCCTCATTCCATTCCTGATAGATAAACCTCACCGGGCGCCTCCCATCCCCTTGAGCATGTCGGAGAAGATATCGGCGTAACGGACCATCGAATCGACCTCCTCGCGGGCGATCACGTTGTTGTGATACAGCCCCTCGAGAACCAGCTCCATGCGCAGGAGCATCTCGCGCTCATCCCTGGTCGGGAAGTGCTGCGTCACGATCTGTTTCAGGCCGGCAATCGATTCGAGCGCCTTTTTATAGTCTGCAAACGGCATGTCATCGGCCAGCTCGAGTTTCTGGCCGGTCGAGAAGAAATCGACCACAGCCTCGTACGGGTTCTCCGGCGGGGGCGCATCGGGATTCTGCCGCCCCTTCACCGGCAGCGGGAAGTACTCCAGGAAGACCTTGTTGATAGCCTGACCGATCAGGTTGTGGGCCACCAGAATGGCGCCCTCCTGCTCGCCCTCGTAGACCAGCTCGATCTTGCCGGTCACGGATGGTATCGTCGCGTAGAGGTCACACATGCGCGGGTAGTTGTCGTTGTCACCGACCGCCAGGGCCCGGCGTTCGACATTCGAGATCAGATTCTCAAACGCTGAGATAGACACCCGCGCCGAGACGCCGGAGGCCTGATCGACATATTCGCTTTCGCGCGCCTCGAACGTCACTTCCTCGAGAATATCTCGAAGGAAATCCGGCACGGTCACCTCGTCGGTCGCAATCGATGCTTCGCTGGCCGTTATCTGCCGGGCCTCGGCGACCGTGCGCGGATAGTGCGTGATAATCTGCGAGTCGATTCGGTCCTTCAGCGGTGTGATGATGTTACCGCGGTTGGTGTAATCTTCGGGGTTGGCGCTGAACACCAGGACCAGATCGAGCGGCACCCGAAGGGGAAAGCCGCGGACCTGGATATCGCTCTCTTCGAGAATGTTCAACAAACCGACCTGGATCCGCGGCTGCAAGTCGGGCAGTTCGTTGATCGCAAAGATACCCCGGTTGGTGCGGGGGACAATGCCCCAGTGGATGACTTCTTCGTTGGAAATATCGAGCTTCTCGCGGGCCGCCTTGATCGGGTCGATATCACCGATCAGGTCAGCGATAGACACATCGGGGGTGGCCAGTTTCTCGTGGAAGCGCTCCAGGCTCGATCTCCATTCGATCGGGGTCTCATCGCCGAGATCGGCCACCATCTTCCTGGCCCGCGGTGAGATCGGGTTGAGGGGGTCTTCGTTGAGATAGGTCCCCTGGATAATCGGCATATAGTCATCGAGCAGCGTATACAACTGTCGGATAATGCGACTTTTGGCCTGTCCGCGAAGGCCGAGCAGGATGAAGTGATGGCGCGAGAGAATGGCGTTGACGATTTGCGGCACGACTGTCTTGTCGTAGCCGACAATGCCCGGAAAGATCGTCTCGCCGGCGCGCAGTTTGGCGAGCAGGTTTTCGCGCATTTCGTCGCGCACCGGTCGGCTGCGCCAGCCCGATTCCCGGAGTGCGCCAAGTGTGTTTACTTTCGTGATATCCACAAACAGTCCCTTTGTTGCCGGTTCACAATAGCCGTACGCTCTCCCCGCTTGTACAACAGAGGCATTCGCTGGATAGTTCTTATTCGTGCGGAATTAGCCGAGGACCGCGCTGGTGATTGCGCCACTCCATGCAGGCCGCCTGTCTAACTTCGGCTAACGGGGAACGGGGAGTTCCTTGAAGTAATTCTGACGCTGATCCTTCGGCACCGATGCTCCCGAGGGGATCGCCAGCACCTCGACCGCCATCGGCCGGCTGCCTTTGATCTGGATGATATCGTTGACAGTAACCGTTGCGGCGGGCTTGGCCCGGTTACCGTTGATCAGCACCAGGCCGTTGGACGCCAACTCTTTGGCGACCGTCCGACGCTTGACGACCCCGACCGTCGAGAGGTAATCATCGAGCCGCATGCTCGGGGTCCAGCCGGTATTCGATGTAAGTGCGCTCCTTGACCTCGGCAATCCACTCGTCGACAATCTGCCCGGTCTTGTCCTGACGGGCCAGCTCCTTGATTTCGTCGAAATCATCCTCCAGGGTGTACTGGCGCGCTTCCTGGTAGTCGAGCAGCTTGAGCAGGTGCAGCCCGAACTGGGTCTTGACCGGGCCGCGATACTCGCCGGGTGTGTCCCAGCCGGCGACCGCATCGGAAAACTCCGGCGGCAGCTGGGCGGTGGCAAACCAGCCGAGTTCCCCGCCCGAGGCGCGTGTCTCGTCATCGCGCGAAAACGCCTTGGCCATTTCCTCGAAATCCTCCCCGGCGCGGGCCGCGGTGAGCAGCGAGTCGGCCACTTCGTAGGTGCGGGCAGAGTCGGCCGCCGATGGTGTCACGCTCAGGAGGATATGGCGCAGGCGAAGTTTGTCATCGCGTCGTCCCTCGCACTTGATCACATGGTAGCCGAACTGGGTGCGAATCACGCCGGATATGTCGCCGGGACTCAGATTAAACGCCGCCCGGGCAAACTCCGGCACGACATCCTGGCGCGAGATATACCCGAGATCGCCGCCGTTCGCACCGGCGCCGAGATCGGAGTGGCGGGTCGAGAGCGTAGCGAAATCGGCGCCATCGAGCACCTGCTGCCGCAGCTGCGACGCAAATGCCTTGACCGAGTCTTCAATCTCCGGCGAAGCCTCGAACGTCAGCAGGATATGAGCGAGCTTGACCCCCTCGGGCTGACTCGGAATGGAGTCCTGGAAGCGGTTGTAAAATTCCTCGACTTCATGCCGCGAGACCGACACCGAATAAAGCTTCTTCTGGATGAAGCGCTGTTTGAGCAACTGGTTTTCGACATCGGGCCGATACCGCTTGCGCAGGTCGCGGACGGTCAGGCCCTCGAGCGCCAGCGCCTGCAAAAACGCATCGTTGGTCTCGAAATTGCCTGCGATTCGCGCCACATGATCATCGAGCGCAATATCAATCTCCTCGGGGCGAATCGATATCGAGGTATCCTTGCGCGCCTCAAACAGGAACAGCCGATCGGTAATCATCTGATCGAGAATCTCATCGCGCAACTGCTCGAACGCCTTCTCCGTCTTTGGCTCCTCGCCGGTCTGCAGCGTGTACAGCTGGATCTGCGACGCCAGCTCCGAGGCAAGAATGACTTCTTCGCCGACGACCGCGATGATTCGATCGACCGTCTCCCGCTGCGGCTGGGCCATGATCGACCCCGCCGCGAGCAAAACGATCAGCACGACACTCATGGTGATGCGATTAAGTCGCATAAATCAATCCTATCCTCCGGTGGCGGCGGTGTCGACCGAGGCGTAGGCGTCGGTGTTCACCATATCCCACAGTTGCTCCTCGTAGACCTCTATCGATGCCTCTTCCTTGGCCTGCGCCACCCATTTTTCAAGCGATGCCTGTCGCTGGCGCTGCATCAGCTTGTTTTTGATCGTCGCCTTCATCCCGATATAGTCCTTCAGGGCGGGCTGGACCTTGTCCATGACCCAGTAGATCGAGTACTTGCGGCCGACCGGCACCGGCCCGGCCATCTCACCCACGGGCGTATTCCAGGCGGCGTCAAACAGGTCCGGGAACCAGCGGCGCTCGATGTAATCGAGGTTACCGTAGGTGCCGCGCTTGCCGGGGCGTTCGGTGTGTTTGGCGGCGTACTCCTTAAATTCCTCCAGCGAGTTGATTTCACCGGCCAGCTTGTTCGCTTTCATCTCATCCGAGACGAGAATCTCAAAGACATGCACTTTGGCCGGGTCGGTGAACTCTTCGGGATGCTTGTCATAGTACATCCGCATGGCATTCTCGCTCGGTTCGCCCGGTTGCGGCAGCGAGTCCATCTTGAAGATCTCAGCCATGTTCAGTTCTTTGAAAAAGCGCAGTTTGCGCTGGAACTCCGGGTTGTTTTCCAGTCCCTCGGCCACCGCTTCCTGGACCAGGATGTCCTGCGATTTCAGCTGAAACACGGTGGTGGCAATCGAGTCGTAGTCGGTGAACTCGGGCCGAAGCTGCGGGTGCACGCGGTCACGGGCCTGGACCAGATACTCGTACAGGGTCATCTGGCCGCCGTCCCAGGTCGCCAGCACCAGTTCCCGCTCGCTGCGGTCGAGCTGCTCGATATCAAAGTCATTGCTCGGCAGCGTGGCCAGTACCTGCGGCGGGTAGAGGTTGGTGCGCTTGTGCTCGAGATAGTCCAGGGTCGCCGTGTCAATAGTCACCGGGTACCGGTTTCTCAGGCTGTCGTAGTATGTCCAGGTGATCTCATTCTGCTCTTGCTGGATAAGTCGGGCCTCGAGTTCCTCTTTTTGCGCCTCGAAATTGCCCCAGTCCGGGTTCTTGTCCTTGCCGGTTACTTTTATAATATGGTAACCGAGCTGGCTTTTCACCGGCGGCGACACCTCGCCAACTTCCATGTTAAAAGCCGCCTCCTGGAACTCATCGACCATCACCCCCCAGGTGAAATAGCCGAGATCGCCCCGATTGCGCTTGGCCTGCGGATCCTGAGAGTACTCGTAGGCCAGCGTGCCGAAATTCTCACCGGCGAGAATCCGATCGACCAGCATCTCGGCCGTATCGGGATCGCTGACCAGGATATGGGATGCGCGGATGCGATGCTCGAGTTTGTTGTAGAACTCGCGCACATCGGTTTCGGTCACGTCAACCTTGTCGGTCACGTGCTTCTTGTAAAGGGCGTCGAGCAGGAAGCGGTCCTTGTTGGCCATAACCAGCCGGGTAAGTTCGCTGAGTTCGTCGATCCCCTTCTCGTACGCCTCCTGGATCATCAGTCGCTGGATAATCAGGGAGTCAAGATACGCTCGCTTGGTTTCGTACTCTTCCTGCGCCGAGGTCCAGGGGTAGCGCAGCGACTGGATATAATCGCCGAACTCCTTCTGGGTAATCTCGTAACCGTTCACCTCAGCAATAACTTCCTCGCCTTCGTCTGAGCCACACCCCATCCCGAGGCACAACAGACCGACTGCGAGAAAGGTCAAAAACAATATGTGGTAGCGCTTGCCCATGAGCTGTGTATCCTCCAGAACTGATTACCTTCACTTGTACCAATCGGAAAATCGCTGGTTCCGGGCATCTGCCGGAATGAGGCATATTAATAGACCTGCCCTGATTTACCAAGTACTTTCAAATCGTGCAGTTACGGATCGTTCGCAGACGAAAGGGCGGGCTATTCGATATCCGATTCGAGGTATTCTTTGGTGAGTGACTGACGGGTCAAACGCTGCTGCAGCTTCTTGGTGAACTCCAGCGCTGAGTTCTCTCCGTACACCTTGAGCATATGGTTCATCGCGATCACTTCGGAGATCACCGTGATATTTTTGCCCGGCGAGATAGGCACATTGAGGATCGGGATTTCGACCCCCAGCACGGTCGTTCGGGTCTCTTCAACCCCAAGCCGCTCATAATCTTCGGTCTCCGACCAGTAGGTCAGGTGAACCTCGACCTCGATCCGCTTCTGCAGCCGGATCGCCCGAATCCCGAACAACTCCTCAACATCGATAATACCCACCCCGCGGATCTCCATGTGATGCCCGAGCAGTTCCGAGCCGGAGCCCATGATAACATCGGGGGCCACCCGGGTAATCTTGACGACATCATCGGCGACCAGCCGATGGCCGCGTTCGACCAGATCGAGCGCCACCTCCGACTTACCGATCCCCGACTTGCCGGTATACAGCAACCCGACGCCGTACACATCGACGAGCGTTCCATGGACATTGATCGTGGGGGCGAATATGTGGTCAAGGTAAGCCGACAGACGGCCCACCAACTCAGCCGTAGTCAGACGACTGGAAAACACCGCCGTGTCCGACCGCTCGGCCGCCTGCAGGAATTCCAGCGGCGGCGTGATTCCCTTGGAGATGAACGCCACCGGGATATCGCGCGAAAAGATTGCCTCGGAGACCTGTTGCAGGTGCTGTCTCGGCAACTGATTAAGATACGCCAGCTCGGTTTCACCGAGTATCTGGATCCGGGTCGAGGGAAATCGCTCGTAGAAACCGGTCAGGGCCAGCCCGGGCCGGTGCAACTCGGGGTTTTTGATCTCCTTGCCCAGACCGGCATCACGACCCGAGAGCGGGGTCAATTCCAGGTCGCGCTTGCGGGCATCATAGAGTTTTTCGACAGTAATCGAAGCCATTGCCCACCAATATAGGCCGTGCCCGAAATGGTCAGCAAGTAAGAAATAGCCTGTTTAGTGCCGGTTCAGCGGCCTGACGGATAGAGAAAACCGGCCGGGACCGCGCCCTGGCGGATCATCGGCCGGTTTGGTTCGTCGACATTCGGTCGGGGCTCGCCTGCCAAGGAGGAAACTGATCCGACCGCTGGTAATTTGTCGCTTACTGCTGGTCGAGCTCGAGTTTCATCTCCTTCAGTTCGCGCTGTAGCGCCTCAAGCTCTCGTTTCAGCTCTTCCATCTCCTGCCGAAACTCATCTGAGTCGAACAGATCGCGGGTGTCGCCAAAGCGGAGGCCGCGCATGGCCGGGATATCGATATCCCAGCGAGCCATATCGGGAACATACTGTCCCCCGAAAAACTCCCGCTTCTGCTCCTCGACCGAGGCCGTCAGGGACGTTTCGTCCTTGTCCCGAATCAAATGCAGGGTGACCTCGGCGCCTTCCTCGAACTCCCCGATCAGATCGGATACATCACGGCTGTCGAACACCGTCTCATCGTTGATTGCGACGATAACGTCGCCGGCTTTCACCCCGGCCTTCTCGGCAGGCGAGTTACTCTCGACCTGCGTGACCAGGGCGCCACGGGCCCGGTCAACCCCGAAATACTCACCGAGCTGCGGGGTCAGATCCTGCACCCGCACCCCGATATATCCGCGCATGCGGTCTCTGTCACCGGCGTCAAACCAGAACGCGTGGGGCGCGTTGGAGTTGCGGTCGAGACTGATAATGGCCGGCTTCCGACGGCCCTCGAGTGTAAGGGTCAACTCCTGTTCCTTGCCCTCGCGAATGATCTTGATCGCGACCTCATCGCCGGGCTTCTGGTCGCGGACCGCCTCGGTGAGATCTTCCGAGTCGCGAATCGTGCGGCCGTCGAATTCGATAACAATATCATCCTCGGCCAGCCCGGCCGCCTCGGCGGGGGAGCCCTCAACGACTTCATTGACAATGGCGCCGCGGTTGGCGCCGAGATCGAAGGCTTTGGCGAGCTCGCGGTCGACCGACTGGGTATACACGCCCATCCAGGCGACCCGTTTCGACTTGGCCTCGGCCATGCCGGCCAGCAGGCCCAGGGCGAGCACGGCGATCAGCAGGGTGCGCACAGTCCGTGCCATAGCATCTCCTCCTTATGTGGGTAATCTCAAAGCTGCTCGACGTGGTTTCTCTTACGGAAGGAGGCCGGGAATTGTTCCGTTTGGCGCCGAGTGATCGGGCAGATCAAAATCTGGCCGGCGGCTGTTAAAAGCATTGACAATCTGACGAAAAAGGATATTATTCATGGCTCTGATACTCCCCTGTAGCTCAGTCGGTAGAGCAGCTGACTGTTAATCAGCGGGTCGTTGGTTCGAGTCCAACCGGGGGAGCTATTTTTTTGGCGATTATATACTTTACAAACCCACAACCATTCGCTATATTATCCGTAGATGACAGGAAACTAAGGAGAATAAGGCGATGGCCCTGGACAATCCAATCTTCAAAGACGCTGACAAAGCCCGTGAATACCTCGAAGCGCTTCGCTGGCCCGAAGGCCCTGTCTGCCCGCATTGCGGCAGTATCGACAACGCCTATGCACTGAACGGCGAGAAGCACCGTCCCGGCCTGTACAAGTGCGCCGATTGTCGCAAGCAATTCTCTGTTACTGTCGGCACCTTGTTCGAGCGGAGCCACGTACCGCTTCACAAGTGGCTGTTGGCCGTCTATCTCCTGTGTTCCTCGAAGAAGGGCCATTCGAGCCACCAGATTCACCGCATGCTTGGCGTTACCTACAAGACCGCATGGTTTATGACTCACCGAATCCGCGAAGCGATGAAAGACCCCGTCTTCACTCGCCAGCTTGGCGGTGGTGGCGGTACTGTTGAGTGCGACGAGACCTTTTGGGGTAACAAGGGCAAGCATCGCAAAGGTGCGCGTGGCTACGATCACAAGGAGAAAATCTTCTCGCTGGTCGAGCGCAACGGCGAAGTCCGGTCT
>WJMS01000193.1 GCA_014727815.1 candidate division GN15 bacterium | reverse complement strand
GCTCTGCGGTGGGGTGATGATCCCACCCGAGACGGGTGGAGTACTCGGTCTGTACCTGATCTACAGCCGAGTGGCCCGCCGCGCTGCGGTGGGATTTGATCCCACCCGAGATGGGTGGGCTACTCTGATTTCAGCCTTGCCCATGTCGCCGGTTTATACCCATGACCCCGCCCACCGCAAGCGGTGGGGTACCCGGTATCACATGTGGACAGAAACCCACCATAAATGGTGGGCCACCCAGCCGGATCGAACCCACGCCGGCCCTTCCCTCGGTTATCATTGACAATTCGGTCAATTTATGTTTCTTTTGGTGGCAGTGGTTTGAGCTATCCGTGGGTGACCGAATAGTCTGGAGAGGGTTATGGACAAACTGATTTATCTCGACAACGCCGCCACCAGCTGGCCCAAACCGGAATCGGTTTATTCCTTTATTGTCGATTTCAGCCGCCGCTGCGGGGTTAATCCCGGCCGGTCCGGGTTTGACCTGGCGATCGAGGCGGGCAATATTGTCGAGGAAACCCGCCAGCGCCTCACCCGGTTTTTCGGTGGCGATATCGAACATCCCGAACGGATGGTCTTCTCCTACAACGCCACCGACTCGCTCAACCTGTTGATCCAGGGCGTCTTAACAAAAGGCGACCATGTCGTTACGACCAATCTCGAGCATAACTCGGTGATCCGCCCGATCAACCATCTGGTGCGCGATGGCGGGGTCGAGGCGACATTCGTGCCGTTCGACAAGGCCGGCTTTGTTGATCCCGATGATATCGCGGCCGCAATCCGGCCGAATACCAAACTGGTGATAGTCAACCACGGCTCCAATGTGATCGGGACAGTCCAGCCGGTGGCCGAGATCGGCCGGATCTGCAAAGCGAAGGGCGTGATTTTCGCGATTGATGCATCGCAGACAGCCGGGCGCTACCCGATCGACATGAAGGCAATGAATATCGATGTGCTGGCGTTTACCGGCCACAAGAGCATGATGGGGACGACCGGAATCGGCGGTTTGCTGGTGCGCTCCCATATCGATGTCCGTCATACGCGCTCAGGTGGAACGGGGGTCCGCTCGGCCTATCCGTACCATCTGGATGAATACCCATTCCGGCTGGAGTACGGCACGCCGAATGTGATGGGGATTGCCTCGCTGTATGCCGGGCAGAAGTGGATTGGGGAGCAAGGCGGGGTGGAGGCGATTCACGAGCGGGAGATGGGGCTGGCGCAGCGGTTTCTCGATGGTGTGCGTGAGATCGAGGGCGTGATTACCTACTGTTGTGAATCGCTCGAGAATCATATCGCGACGATTACGCTCAATGTCGAGGGGTTGGAGGCGGGCGATGTCGGGATCATGCTCGATGTCGACTTTGATATTGCCACCCGCACCGGGCTGCATTGCGCGCCGCTGGTACATGAGCAGATCGGGACGATGGATATTCATGGCGGGGTGCGGTTCTCGATCGGCGGGTTTAACACGGCCGAGCATATCGATGCCGCGATTGCGGCCTTGAGTGAGATTGCCGAGCGGGCGCATTCGATGGGCCACCTGGCGGCGGGGCAGTAGGCTCGATCGACAACTATCGCGATCCGCGAAACATCCTCCCGAATCCTCCGTTCTAGCAGGCACAGGAGGTACCGGTGAATTTTCTACTCTGGCTGATATTGTTTGTGTTGTGCTGGCCGCTGGCCTTGCTGGCGATCATTCTTTACCCGCTCGTCTGGTTGGTCCTGTTGCCGTTCCGGTTGATCGGGATGACGGTTGAGGGGGTTCTGGCGCTGTTGAGCGCGCTGATCCTGCTGCCCTCGCGCGTGCTCAGGGGACGGTAGATAAGGCTCATTCGGCGGCGGTCATCTCACCAGCAGCATCTTCTTCGTTTCTACATAGTCACCCGCACGGAATCGATAGAGGTAGACACCGGTTGCGACCGGTGAACCGCTCTGATCGGTAGCATCCCAGTCAATCCCATACGTGCCGGCCGGCTGACGGCGATCGACAATTGTGCATACCCTCTGGCCGAGCACGTTAAAGATGTCGATCGTTACATGCTGTTGCTCGGGCAGGCTGTACTCGATGGTCGTGACCGGATTGAACGGATTCGGGTAGTTTTGTGACAATGCGAAGCGATACGGTAGTGCCTCGTCTTCCGGCAGGTCGCCAACCTCAGTCACCACCGCCAGGAGTGATGAGTCGTCATAGACACCGTTGTCATCGCTGTCGTGGAACAGCCACGTGTTTTCGAGCGAGGGATCGCTCCAGTCGGGAACGATGGCACTGCGGGCGCCGCCGCCCGGGATGATGACACTGTGAGCATCGGCCGCAACGCAACCATCGGCGGAACTCACCCGCATCCTGATAGAGACCGTTTCACTGCCGGCTGAATTCCACAGGTGGAGTTCGCCGTCGCCGACAAGTCGCCACGCTGCCCGCTGGTTTTGTTCCTGCTGCCAGTCGGAAACGATGAACTCCTTTTCTTCGCTGTCACCGACCGCAATCCCGTAAAGCTGGACAGTTTTGGGATCGGCATCGTGATTGGTTGCAGCGAGGCCCGAGTCGATCGTCAGTGTGTCGATGGCACCGCTTTGCGCTGCAGCGCGCGAGTAACGATAGACGACGCTGTCACCGTAGACTGCAAAGGAACAACGTCCGGTATCGGTATTCTCCAGAGCGACCGCATAGGGCGCAAGCGGCAACTCGTAGCCGCGCGGCGGTCCGGGCGGTCCGGACCGGGTGATGAGTGGCAGCGCGTCCGGGATGTCGAGAACAATGGAGTCATCGTAACCGGCGCGTCGTCCGAGCGTGTCGATCAGCATCAGGTTTGTCGATGGCGCCGGGTAGACCCGCAATCTTCCATCGGCCCTGGCAGCCGACAGCACGCCTTTGGGTGAATTGCTGCCCGGTATCTGCGGCGTTTGGAGGTAGTTCGACAGGGAATCGGTGAGCACGCAAAAGCCATCGGCGCCGCTCCATGCCGGAAAGTCGGCGTAGGACCAGGAATTGTTGGCGGAGTCGATCAGCACAAAACGAGCGACATCGCTCGGATGGTTGCTGTCGTAGACATATACGCGATAGAGACCGGGGCCGGAGTTATCCGGTGACATCGCGTACGGCAGGACGTCGTGGGCGGCGCCGAGACGGTTGTTGCCGATCGCCAACACGGCGCCATCGGTCAGACTCTTGTGCAGATGTTCCTTCAGCAACTCAAGGGTTTGCTGCGGCGTGGCCCGGTTGTTCAGGTACGCCGAATGATGCGGCTCGCCCATCTGGTGGAACCAGAGTTCGTTGATGGTCCGTCGACGCTCATCGGTGACAGCCAGGTCGTGCAAAAACAGGAAAGAACCGACACCGGGATACCTGGCCAGGAATGCCGTCGAATCGAAGAAACCGAGCGAACTGGAAAACGCGAAGCCGGAGCAGGAACCTCCCCATGCATCTTTGTTGTCTCCCCAGAAGGCGACCGCCGAGGGACGATAGATGTACCCGCCTATGCCCGGATAGTAACACTGATCGACCCCGAACACATCGACGAACAATGGCCAGTCGGGGAAGTCGGACGGTTCGGCGCCATACCAGAAATCGTTGGCGAAGTACGGCGGGTAGACCAGCCCGGTGATCGTGTCAATGCCGTTTTGGTAGTCGAAGCGACTGAACCAGGTATCGGGCCAGCAGGTGGCCGAGTCGTTGGCCAGCGACCAGCCGTTGAACTGCGGCAAAAACGGCTCGAGCAGGCTGTCGAGTCCGACACGGGATAGTTGATATCCCTTGATGCCGAAGTGCTCGGTGTAGTCGCCGATAGCATCATCGCTGCTCGAGTATATGTGCAGCCGGCATTTGATCGACGCCGTTAGTGGTGTCGTCCAGGAGTAGGAGCCGGCGGAAGCGCTCGTGTTCTCGACAACGGTGTCCCAGGCACCGAATTCGGTGTCCCAGATGAATCGAATATCCACCTCATCCACGCCCTCGGATTCCCACTCGATCTCGAAGGTATGGTTGGACAATAGTATCTCGCCGTTTTCCGGCGAGGTGATTCGCACAAATGGCTGTCCCGCCTGCGGATCGAACTCGTCAGCGCCGATATCCACAATCATTGAACCGTTTTCGTCGCCATCGAGAATACGAACCTGGCCGTCAAGATCGGTGAATTGTGACGTGCTGGCGGTTCGGCCGGTGTCTATCAAGGGCGATGTCGGCGAAAGGTGGTGGTCGAATATCCGGTACGTGCTGCCGACATGGGCGCTATCCCTGATATCGCCGGTGACGTAGAGCGTGTCCACAATTTGATAGAGGATGTAGTGCCATTCCGGTGAGGCGGTGTCGGGACAGATGCAGAGGCCCGTCATGTTGTGGCCGGACAGGTCGCTGTCGACCACCCGGGTAACCCAACTGGAAGAGTCGTACTGCAGGTAGTCGATTTGGCCGATCCGTTCGGGTGTGAAGCCGGGATCGACATGCAGGTTGGTGGCGTATTCGCCGCCGAGCGCCTGGATTCCCTCGACGGTGTACAGACGGCCGGCCGGGCTCTCCACCCGAACCTCCTGGTCACCATTTTCCCAGATGGCGTTGGCTGCGAGCAGGTAGTCACCGGAATTACCGGCGAACAGGCCGTAGTCACCGTTACGGTACATGATGTTGTTGGCGACAACGGTTTGTTGGATGCTGTCGACATCCCAGTACGCCAGACCAATGCCGGCATTGTAGGCGATGGTGTTGCCCACGACGGTTGGGGGGCTGTTGGGGAGATCGAGGCCGAACTGATCTGCGGCATAGCGGCCATAGCCATTGCCGATCACCGCGCATCCTTCGACAAGGACATCACCGCCCTGATAGAACTGATCGGCGATATACAGGCCGGAGTTGTAGTTGCCGGCGACAATCGAATTGGTCAGGGAAAAGCTGGTGAGCAGCGGGTCCGACGGGACGTAGATGCCGTAGCCCTCGTTGTCGATGAACGTGCTGTTGGCGATGGAGATGTGTCCCGGCTGGGTGGGAGCGAACGCTACGTACAGCCCATCCAGCTCACTGCCGATTATGGCGACGCTGTCGAGCAGGAGTGCCTGTGGCGCCGATGCGGCGTTCCGATACACGATACCTCCCATGAAGCCGTAGCTGCCGTCGAGGGTTCGCGTGATGGTGGTATTGCTTACTCGAAAGGTATCTGCGCCGGGTGAGTCGAGGTATAAACCGAAGTACTCGCAGTCGGCGAAATACGAGTCGGAGACGGTGAGATCGTCCGCAGCGCGGATGCCACCCTCGGCGTGGAGGATCCTGGTGTTGGTGACCGATGCGCTGCCGCCGTTGTCGACGACGATACCGGCACTGCCGGTGCACTGCCACCGGTCGAGGATAGGAAACGGCTGCGGTTCGAGGTCGGTGTCGCCGCCGTAGCGGTCGTCCTGATGTGAGGTCAGGATGGCGCTATCGACATACAGGCGACCGTGCGTTTCGAATCCACCCGACCAGAGAAACTTGAGGACGGAGCCGGGGGCCACGACCAGAGCGCTGTCGGTCGGGATGACGATGTCGTTGGCCACGATCGGCAGGGCGTCGCTGGTTTTGATGTAGGCCGAATCGGTCGCCCAGGCATCGATCATATGTATCTTGCTGTAGTTGTTGTGTACGGAGGTGTTGTTGGCTATCGCGCCGATGCCGCAGGTTTCCATCAGGACGAGGCCGCCGCCGGCATACTCGCTGACATCGACATTGTCGAAGCGGCAGCCGACAAAGGAGACTGCGCGAAGGTTGCTGAGGCGGATGGCATACCACATGCCGTCGAAGAAATCCAGGTGTTCGAAGGTGCAGTCCTCAAAGGACACTGCATATTCCTGATTGCCGGCATCGAAGTCGTTGATGCTCATCAGGTAAAAGAAGTCGGTGCTGAGGTTTCGGATCAGGCAGTTGTTGGCCTGCAGTCCCAGACCGGAAATCTCAATCGGTACGCTGTTGCCCAGGTCTGCACTGTACGTGTTGTCAAAGGTCGTGTATGACCAGACCATCTCCGAGCCGCCGTCCTGGTAGTCCAGGCCGACCTCCATTTTCCAGGTGCCCTGGAGACGAATCGGATCGAGCGGCGTTCCCACGAAGTTGAAACCCTGGGCAGCAAGCAGCCGTCCCGGGTGCGCTGCGCTCGATTGGACCGTGATGTCAAACGGATTCATTGGGTCGAAGCCGCCGGAGGCAAATGTCACGGTTCCGGTCGCACTGATTGATGATTGGATGATATACGGGGGGCCGGGGTCGAGTTCGAGGTATTCACCATAGGCATTCTGGTAGTCCCGATCATAGTAGGCGCCACCGTCAAGAACGAGCGGCTTGAGCCTGAAACCGCCGGACTGGTCATCCCATTGCATGTTGAGATAGACCTCGGCTGAGGCGACAGGTGACAGGACTGCGATCACAAGAAATGCCGCAGCCAACGCGCGAAGGGCGCAGGTACGCGTCTTCATGGTATTGGTCTCTTAGTAGATATTAAGGTAAGCTGGATCGGAAATGTGCTGGAGACAATATACCAATATGGAGACAAAAGTCAACGCTTATGTCCCTGGGGTGGAGTCAAATGCGTTTGGCGGTCGGGGTGTGGCGTTGGAGTCAGAAGTAACGGCGGGATCGATCACGATCCCGCCGATTTTGCTTATTCTCTAAAAGTAGTGCTGTCGGTGGATGCCGTCATAGCGTCCGGATTTCATGCAGCACCTCTTGAAATCTGCGTCCGGAGCCGCACGGGCACGGATCGTTTCGGCCGAGCTTTTCGGTCAGCTCCTTGAAAGCCGTGGACGATCTGTTTGCCGCGTTTGACGCGCGTCTCGGAGGGGTAGCCCTTGCGGCGCTTGCTCATGACCTCAAAAGCGGTCGAGCTCCTCGTACTGGTTGTGGTGTTTCATGATACGCCTCCTTTCGTGAGAACGCAACGAGACCGTAAAGTGCAGGATGCAATTCAAGGCCGGCCTCACTGAGATATCGGCGCCATAGAAGCGGATACTTAGTAGAGGCGCAAGCTGAATTCGCCCTGTCTGAAAAGTGCGCAGTGGAACAAAGAAAACCGGGAGGTCGCTGGGGTGCGGCCTCCCGGTGGTCTATACCATGCAGTCGACTGCGGTTAGTCGAGATCGAAGCGGTCGAGGTTCATTACCTTGTTCCACGCCGCCACGAAATCATGCACGAACTTCTCCTTCGCGTCTTCGCTCGCGTACACTTCAGAAAGCGCGCGAAGCTGGGAGTTGGAGCCGAAGATGAGGTCGACCCGGGTGCCGGTCCACTTGACCTTATCGGTTTTGCGATCGCGGCCCTCGTGGACATCCTCGGACTTCGATGTCGGTTGCCATTTCGTGTTCATGTCGAGCAGGTTGACGAAGAAGTCATTGGTCAGCGACTCCGGCCGATCGGTGAAGACACCGTGCTTGGTCTGGCCGACATTGGCGTTCATGGCGCGCATGCCGCCGACCAGCACCGTCATCTCGGGCGCGGTGAGGCTGAGCAGGTTGGCCCGGTCAACAAGGTGCTCTTCGGCCGGGATGTTGCTGCCGTTTTGCAGGTAATTGCGGAAGCCATCGGCTTTCGGTTCCAGCACCGCAAAGGAATCGGCATCGGTCATCTCCTGGCTGGCATCGGTACGGCCGGGCGCGAACGGCACGGTGACGTCGAAGCCGGCGTTTTTCGCCGCCTTCTCGACCGCCGCACAGCCGCCGAGGACGATCAGGTCAGCGAGGGAGACTTTCTTGCCGCCCGACGCAGACTTGTTGAACTCCTCCTGGACTTTCTCCAGTGCCTTGATGACATCGGCCACGCCGGCCGCCTTGTTGACGTCCCAGTCCTTGTGCGGGGTGAGACGGATACGGGCGCCGTTGGCGCCGCCGCGCTTGTCGCTGTCGCGGTAGGTGGAGGCGGAAGCCCAGGCGGTCGAGACCAGCTGAGGGATGCTCAGTCCGGTATCAAGGATCTTGCTCTTGAGAGCCGCGATATCCTTGTCATCGATCAGCTTGTGATCGACATCCGGCACCGGGTCCTGCCAGAGCTGCTTCTCTTTTGGCACTTCCGGGCCGAGGTAGCGGGAGATCGGGCCCATGTCACGGTGGGTCAGCTTAAACCAGGCTTTTGCGAACGCCTCGGCGAACTCATCCGGGTTCTCGTAGAAGTGGCGCGAGATCGGCTCGTAGATCGGATCGTACCGGAGCGCGAGATCGGCCGTGGTCATCATCGGGGCGTGCTTTTTCGACGGATCGTGGGCGTCCGGGACGGTGCCTTCGCCGCCCTTGGCGGTCCACTGGTAGGCGCCGGCCGGGCTCTTGGTGAGTTCCCATTCGTACCCGAAAAGGTTTTCGAAGTAGTTGTTGTCCCATTTGATCGGGTTGGTGGTCCAGGCGCCTTCGAGCCCGCTGGTGCAGGTGTCGCCGGCAACGCCGCTGCCGGCCGTGTTTTTCCACCCGAGCCCCATTTCTTCGATCGGGGCGCCTTCCGGTTCGCGGCCGACAAATTTCTCCGGATCAACGGCGCCGTGGCACTTGCCGAACGTGTGGCCGCCGGCCACGAGAGCGACTGTCTCGTAATCGTTCATCGCCATGCGCGCAAAGGTTTCGCGCACATCTTTCGCCGATGCGACCGGATCGGGGTTGCCGTTGGGGCCTTCCGGGTTAACGTAGATCAGGCCCATCTGTACCGCGCCCAGCGGGTTGGCCAGTTCGCGGTCGCCACTGTAGCGCTCATCGCCGAGCCACTCGGTCTCCGGTCCCCAGAAGATATCCCCTTCGGGCTCCCAGAGATCCTCACGTCCGCCGGCAAAACCGAATGTTTTGAAGCCCATCGATTCGAGGGCGACATTGCCGGTCAGGACCATCAGGTCGGCCCAGGAAATCTTGCGGCCGTACTTCTTTTTGATCGGCCACAGCAGCCGTCGCGCCTTGTCGAGGTTGGCGTTGTCCGGCCAGCTGTTGAGGGGGGCGAAACGCAGCGTGCCCGAGGAGGCGCCGCCGCGACCATCGGCGATACGATACGTCCCGGCGCTGTGCCAGGCCATGCGGATGAACAGGCCGCCGTAGTGGCCGTAGTCGGCCGGCCACCAGTCCTGGGAATCGGTCATCAGCTCGTGGAGATCCTTCTTGACCGCTTCCAGATCGAGGCTCTTGAACTCTTCAGCGTAGTTGAAATCCTCACCCATCGGATTCGGCTTATTAGAGTGCTGATGGAGGATTTTCAGGTTGATTTGATTCGGCCACCAGTCCTCGTTGGACAGGGCCCCGGCGGCAGTGTGTCGGTGGGTTGCGCCGGTGACAGGGCATTTGCCGGTATTGGCAACTTTCTCTTCACTCATAACTGCTCCTTGAAAAGAATGGTTACTATCTGGAATGATTTATACACGTCGCCGGTTCCCAATTGCCGTCTCGGCGTGATGGTTTTTTGGATTTCCCGGTGTCAGACTGCACTCGCACGTAAGAAAGGCATTTCTGCAAGACAGATCAAGTAGTCCGTGTCAGGTGCGAGACGTTTTCATCGGGTGAGAATATATTCGCCCAACCGGTGTCCGCTACTTCAACAGCATCATTTTCCTCGACAGGACCTGTGAGTTCGTCTCCAGTCGGTAGAAGTAGACGCCGCTGGCGGCTTCGGCGCCGCTGTCGGTGCGACCATCCCACGTAACCTCGTGCCGGCCGGCCGGCAGCTCGGAACTCACGAGCGAGCGCACGCGCTGTCCGGCGATGTTGATGATCGACAACGCAACGTGTGATCGTGCCGGCAGCGAGAACTCGATAGTGGTGCTCGGGTTGAACGGGTTCGGATAGTTTTGCGCCAAACCGACCTCGGTCGGCAGTTCGCCGGCATCGTCTTCGCCGACATCGGTCACCACGGCCACCAGAGTCGTGTCATCGACTGACCCATCCCGTCCGAGATCGTTGTACAGAGTGACTTCGCTCAGTTGCAGGTTATCAAAGTCGGGGACGACCTGTTGTATTGCGTTGCCCGGCAGGAAGACATCCTCGGAGGTGACTTCATCGGCGCCGGTGTTGTCGAGCAGACGTATCCGCAGTCGATAGCTCTTGTCCCCCCCGGTGTTTTCTATTCGCAGGTTGCCGCCGGCATCGACTTGCAGATCGGTGGTGTCATCGGCATTCAGGCTCATCTCTTCGACGCCATAGGCTTTTTCGTTGTCGGCATAGGAGCGAATGGCGACCAGCGAGACAGTCTTGGCGACCGGGTCGGGGTTCCGGATCGTCAAAGTGCTGTCGATCGAGAGCACGTCGGTCTGGGTGGCGTCGGCATCGAATCGGTCGACGCCGTAGACGAGTGAATCATCGACAAAGCTAAGCGAGAGCAGGGTATCCTCGAAGGCGGACAGGACGATGTGGTCGGTCTGTCCCGGTGTGATGCGGAAACCGTACGGGCGATCCTGCACCTGGTCGGGGTTGAGCACGTACAGCGACTTGCCGAGTGAGGAGTCGGTGGCGAAGTCGTCGCCGGCGACATTGCCGATCGTATCGCCCGCGGCGCTGATCAAACGGGTGTCGGCGTTGGGTGAGACGTAGAGACGTACCAGGTGACCGCTCTCGGGCGCCGCCGGCGCCTTCTGCCACTTCTTCAGGAAGTCGGCGTCCTGCGTGAGCACGCCCCGGGGTGCGCCGGGGAAACAGCCCCGGCTGCCGCCCCACGGGCCGCCGGCGCCGGAGGTCAGCGGCGGGTAAGTCCAGGTATTGGCGACGGTGTCAATGATGACCTTTCGCGAGGTGTCGAGCGGTGCGTTGTTGTCGTAGACATAGAGCAGCACCGTGTCGGGTGCGGCCGATGAGGACTCCAGCCGGTAGGGCATAACCGAGTGGCCGGCTTTGAAATCGCCATCCGGTTCTAGATCGCGGATGACGAGCGGGCCGATGTCGTTGAGGGCGCCGAAACCGCCACTCCAGACGCCGTCGAACCACTCGGCGGTTTCTTTAGGCGTCATGTCTTCGTGGTCGTCTTCCCAGTCCTGATCGAGGTCGTTCATCTGCCAGAACCACCAGGCGCCGATGAACTCGCGCGAGAAGTCGTCGACCGTGATGTTCGCTATCGGCTGACCGGTATACTGCGGGTACAGGTCCGGACCGAAGGATAGTCCGAGCGTGAAAAAGAGCGTGGCCGCTTTGGAGAAACCATCGCAGAAGCCACCCCATGGTCGCTGGTGGGCGTTGAGCAGTCGCAGAGAGCGGCTGGCAGTGAGACCGCTGACATACGGCTGACACTTCACGCCGAGTGCCCGGCAAATCTGGAAGTAATTCGGCGAGAAACTGCGATCGACCTCGTACCCCTTGATCAGAAACAGATTGTAGCCGGCAGCCCAGTAAGCATCCCAGAGGCTCTGCCAGTACTCATCGGGCCACAGTTCTGACTGAGTATTACCAAACTGGAAGCCGTGGTACTGCGGCAGGAACGGCTCGGGGATGTCACCGTCACGCCCACGGGTGAGCCAGGTAGTACTGCGACCGCCCACCGGGAGAATCGTGAATTCATCGGAGAGCACTGAAACGCACGGGTACTCGAGGTCGGTAGCTCTGATAAAGCAATGGTCGCCGGTGCGGTCGTATAGCATCGGAACCCGGTCGAGTTTGGTGGCGTCGATGTTACGGTCGATATCCACCCAGGTCCGTCCGGAGTCGACCGACAGTTCCAGCGCGAGATTGTCGACATTCAGTTCGTTAAAGGCGACAACGCCACCGCTGCCCAGGAAGAGGGTGTCATCGGCCGAGGGATGGGTAATCTCGATGAGCCGGTCACCGGGCACACCGCTCGAGGGCATGAAATAGCGTGTCACGCCGGCGGCCGAGAAGACATCCTGGAAGGTATCGTCAAATGGCGCGGCATTAAACTCGCCGGCAATCCAGAGGGTATCGCCGGTCGCGACGAAGCCGTGCACCTCGTTGTCCAAGTCGTAGTCGGGCACGGTCACTACACCATCGGAGAGTCGGAGGAAATCAACAAACTCGTTTCCATCACCGCTGTCAAAATACAGATTGAGGCCGCCGAGATAGAGATCACATCCCTGGACATGGATGGCGTTCAGTTTCCAGGCTCCCTCGAATTCGCCTCGATCGACAAACTCCCAGAAGTTTGATTCGAACTTGGCCAGCGCGCCGTCGAAGTTGCCGCCGACATAAATCGTACCGTTGGGGCCGATATCCATGGCCGTGACAATGCCGCCTTCGGCCGGATCGGCTCCGAGGAGATGAACCTCGTTGTAGGTTTGCCAGCCGGATGCAGAGTATTTGGCGACATTACGGGTTGGCATACCACCAGCCAGCGTGAAGTTGCCACCGACCACAAGACTCAACTCGGACGGGTCAAGCACCAGCTCGTAGCCGGCGCCGGGAAAACCCTCGCTGCCCAGGCCGCCATCGACCTCTTCCCAGGCCGAGCCGTTCCATCGCGCAATTCCCTTGGCGGGTTGGCCGCCCACCGAATCGAAAACGCCGGCGACCCAGATCGTGTTGTCATAGTATTCCATATCCCAGATGACGCCGTTGAAGGCATGCGCCGGGCCCTGATAAAACCAGTTGGAACCGTCGTACTGCAGGACGGAGGTGCCCAACTCGGGATCATCACCGGCCAGGGCGCTACCGGCCAGCCAGATCTTGTCGCCCGCGGCGGTGGCCGCCGCGGTTGTGGCGGTGCGAACAACCTGGTCGTTGTTGAGATATTCCCAATTACTTGTGCCGTAGCGGGAGATCATTTCCGCGGGCGAGCCGCCCGCCGTTTGAAAATTGCCGGTGATAACCGGTTTATTGTTGTCATCAAGCGAAATGTGGGTCGCGTCTCCTTCGAGACCACGACCATACACCGAAATCGTGTCATCAAAGTAATCGTAGCGGCCGATACCAAATGCGGTCATATTGCCGATCACATCGAACTCACCACCAATCACATAGTCGCCGATCGGGTAGGGGCCGACGATATCGTGCACGTCACCATCGGCGCCGGTACCGACCGTCGTCCACGTATCGTTGCGATACACGGCGAACCGATTGATCGAGGTGTCCCCGGCGAAATCATTGAATGTACCGCCGACCAGGTACTCATCGAGGCTATTGAGAATGTGCACGGCGTTGACTGTGCCACTGGTAAGGCTGGCGCCCAGTCGGCTCCACGTATCG
>WJMS01000020.1 GCA_014727815.1 candidate division GN15 bacterium | reverse complement strand
TGGTGACAGCCTCCGGGATAACCCGAACCAGGACTACCTGGACTACATGCAGTACGCCGTGAACCAGGGCGCTCCGACCAAGCTCGACGACAGCGGCAACGTTGTCCCCGACATGCTTGGCGACCAGATGCTCTGGTCGGTCTTTAACGATGCCGACCCGGCCCAGCACAGCAACGATGCCGGTGAAACGGCGCCGCTTGGGCTGGAGGTACAGTCGACGGCGTTCGCGTTCAACCGCGAAAACCCGCTCGGCAATATCGTGTTCTTGCGCTTCCAGGTTTACAACAAGGGATCCAAGACCCTCAACAACCTGTTCTTCTCGATCTGGGATGACCCGGATCTGGGTGGCGCCGGTGATGACCTGGTTGGTTGTGATACCGCCCTGTCGCTCGGCTACACCTACAACGCCAATAACGATGACCAGTACTACGGATCGCAGCCGCCGGCCTACGGTGTGGACTTTTTCCAGGGTCCGCTCGAATATACCGGTGACCTGGCCGACACGGCCAAGATGTGGGGCCAGCTCTGGCCGATGTATCGCAACCAGGGTATGTCGTCGTTCAACAAGTACATCAACGGTACGGACCCCGACGATTACGTCGAAACGTACCGCTACATGAACGGACTTAACCGCGACGGCTCGGACTACACCTACAATGGTGAAGTATCGAAGTTCGTCCACACCGGTGACCCGGTGCAAGGGACCGGTGACCTCGACAGTTCACCGGCCGACCGCCGCTTTATGATGTCGACCGGGCCGGTGACCTTCGCCCCCGGCGACTCCACCGAAATCCTCTGCGCCATCATCGTCGGCCAGGGCGGTGACCGACTGTCGTCGATCTCCGTGCTGAAGTACTACGACCAGTTTGCCCAGTCGGCCTACGATATTGATTTTGATATCCCCGAGCCGCCGGCATCGCCGGTCGTGACGGTTGAGGAGTTCGACAAGCAGGTCGTCCTGCATTGGACCAACGACTCCGAGACCGATCCGGGTGACTATCCGTTCCAGGGCTACACAGTCTACCAGGGTGAGACCCCGTCCGGTCCGTGGACGCAGATCGCCAACTTTGACGTTGAAGATGGTATCGCGCAGATCCAGGACGAAGTGCTCGACCCGCTGACCGGTGCGCTCGAAACACGCCTGGTCAAGAACGGCTCCGACGGTGGCCTGCAGCGCTTCTTTGTCGTCAACCAGGACTACCTGCAGGGCGGCGACCTGAACAACATCAGTGAGTACTACTTCCGTGTCGAAGCGTACAGTTACGACCCGGATGCGACCCCGGTGACCCTGACCTCGGCCAACCAGACGCCGATCTCGGCGCGGCCGCAGGAGCCCACACCGGATGTCGGCCTGCCGACTGCGGCGTACGATACTCTGACGGTTGAGCAGACCGCGGGCGGTTCCGACGGCGTCATCACGCCGCTGGTGGTCGATCCGACCGAGCTGACCGGTGACACGTACGAAATCCGTTTCGCCTACGACACCACCGCCGGTTTCTTCACCGATACGATTGTCGATAGCTGCGAGTTCGATACGACTATCACGCTCGACACGATCGTCCAGGGCGATACCACCCTGATCGTCACGCTGCGTGATATCGACACCGTCCCCGGCACCTGTGACACCACCTACGAGGACCACTACGACACCACCATCACCACCGTCTGGAGCCTGGTCAACACCACCACCGGCACCACGCTGTTGGAGAACATGACCAACCAGAGCGGTGATGAAGACTATCTCATTACCGAAGGGCTGATGGTCAAGGTGGCCGGTCCGGAACTGGGTGTGACGATGATCCGCGAGGTTGCGACCGACACCGGTCCGCTCGATCCCCCGGATAACGTCATGTTCTCGTTGAACTCAACCGGTGACTGGTATATTGCATCCGATGCCGGATCGGACTTCTCGCGCATGAACTGGCGCGGCTTGATCGGCACTTACGACTGGGAAATTCGGTTCACCGCCGACGGTTCGGAGTACTACGACTGGATCACCGATACACCGTGGCCGACCAACGCTCCGTTTGAGGTCTGGAATATCGGTATCGGTACCCCGGATGATCCGTCTGACGACACCCGAATCTTCTTCTCGATCATCGATGACGACGGTTCCGGCGGCTGGAGTTGGAACGATCGTATCTACCCGTGGGAAGTCGAGTACTTCGAGCCGGCTCCGGCCACTCCGCCGTACACCTTCCCGGATGACTTCCGGATCGGCCGCATCGTCGTGCACGACTACTCCGGCGCCCTGACCCAGCCGGTCGAAGGAACCGTGATTCGGTTCACGACGGCCAAGGTCAACACCCCGGAGGATGTCTTCCAGTTCACGACCTCGGCGCCGATTACGGTTTCGAGCGGCAACGACGCCGACCTGCGGGCTATCAAGGCGGTACCGAACCCGTTCTACCTCTATGGACCGTACGACCCGTCGCCTGGTAACAAACAGCTCTACTGGCACCACCTGCCCGAAGAGTGCACCATCACGATCTACAACCTGAGCGGTGAACTGCTGCGGACGATCAACAAGAACGATCCGTCGGCGCTCGCCACCTGGGATATGTTGACCAGTGAAGGCCTGCCGGTCGCTTCGGGTATCTACATTTATGTGGTGGATGCGCCGGGCTTCGGCCAGAAGATCGGCAAGGTCGCCATCTTCATGGAATCCGAAGTGCTCAACATTTACTAGGCGAGGAGGATTTGACTAATGAAACATAAGACGATACTCGTGTTGATCGTTCTCCTTGCCGTAAGCCTGACCTCGGTTTACGCGGGGAACTCACGGCGAATCGGCACCGCCGGCGCCCAGGAGCTGCTCATTCCGATCGGCTCGCGCGGCACCGCGATGGGTGGCGCCGTGCTCTCAACCACGTCCGGCGTGGAATCCATGTACTGGAACCCGGCCGGTCTGGCCGAGATGGAAGGTACGCAGGCGATGTTTACGTACCTGCCGTATATCGCCGATATCGATGTCAACTGGGTCGGTGCAGCCACGTATATCGAGGGTTTCGGTACGCTCGGCTTCGGCGCCAAAGTTGTCTCGATCGGTGACATCGAAGAGACCACCGAGGACTTCCCGGATGGCACGGGCCGTGTTTTCAGCCCGAGCCTGACCGTCCTGAACGTCTCCTACGCGCGCGTGCTGACCGCCAACGTCTCGTTCGGCGTCTCCAGCATGTTCATCTATGAAGACATCCTGGAAGCCAGTGCCACCGGCGTTGCGTTCGACGTTGGCTTCATCTATGACCCGCGCTGGAAAGGCGTTTCGCTCGGTCTCTCGGTGAAGAACTACGGTCCGGAGATGAAGTTCGATGGTATCGGCTTCGACCGCGATATCGGCGACCGTCCCGGCCGCCCCGTCGCGGAAGGCTTCGACCTGCCCAGCTCGATTAACATCGGTGTGGCCTACGACTTCGTCGAAAACGGCCCGCACTTCTCGAGCCTCTCGGGCAATTTCCGCTCGAACAACTACTCGGAAGACTATTTCCAGGGCGGTTTCGAATACATGTACAACGAACGGTATTCGCTCCGCGCCGGTTATAACTTCTCCGACCAGGATGCCTACATCTACGGTCTGACGCTTGGCGCCGGCCTGAACTTCGAGTTCGGCGGCACCAACTTCAGCTTCGAGTACTCCTGGGCTGAGACCGACGTGTTCGATGACAACCAGTTCTTTACGGTCAAGGCTGCCTTCTAAGACGACCTGACCATTACAGACCGCACAAGCCGGGCATCCTCGCGATGCCCGGCTTTTTCTGTGGCACAACCGGCCATTTCGGGAATTCACTTGACGAAGTTCGACACGTGCGCTAGGTTGAGACAACACTGATACGGTGCCGTCGATCTGACGGATAATAGGGAAGACGGTGCGAATCCGTCGCAGCCCCGCTACTGTAACGGCTACTCGTCGGGCTCTGATGCCACTTGAGCGATTCAGGGAAGGCGCCCGGCGGGACTTGATGCCGAAGCCAGGAAACCTGCCGTGTCGCCATCATTTCTGGTGTGCCATCAGCGCGGGCTGAGCGGTCTCCGACAACCTACGCCAGTGGCGCTCCATGGAGGTTCCATGCAGCGCTTTTTTCGTGCCTTCCGGGATCGGAAACATGATCCCCCACCACTCATCACCGGCCTTTGTCTCGCATTGTCGCTGCTTGTCGCCGGTAGTTCGTACACGGCTACGGTGACCGAACGCTACACCACAACGGTCCAGTTGACCGGCCGTGTCATCGATAACGAGCACGGCAACCCGGTCGCCGGCGCCACCGTGCACCTGACCGATGCCGGCCTGTCCCGTGTGACCGATGCCTCCGGCGGGTTTACGTTCGCCGCGCTGCCACCCGGCGAATACGCCGTCGAGGTCTCCTCGGTCGGCTATGACCCACGCGCCGACCTGTCGGTCAGGCTCACTCTCGACCAGCCAAAGCCGATCGTCATTCGCCTGACACCGGCCGTCTATGACCTCGGCGCTGTTCGGATCGACGCAAATCGTATCCGAGCGACCAGCGACGCCCCGGTCATTATCCGGCGCGAAGCAATCCGACAAAGCCAGGCCGGTGACATCCCCGACGTGCTCGAACAGGTCGACGGATTGTACGTGCAGAAGTCCGGCGGCTCCGGCCCGGCCGAGGTACGCATTCGCGGCAGCGCCGCCAAACAGGTGCTGGTGCTCGTCGACGGCCAGAAGATCAATCCCGCCGGTACCGGTGTCGCCGATCTGTCGACCATCCCGGTGGAGATGGTTGAGCGGATCGAGGTGCACACCGGGGGCGCCTCGGCCCGGTTCGGTCCCGATGCGCTCGGGGGCGCCATCAATATCATCACCCGTCCCGATGGTGACCGCCATGACCGCTCCATCGCTCTCGGTTCCGATGCCGGCCCGCGAGCCTATCGCAAGTACACGGCGCAGACCGCCAACCCTATTGATATCGCCGGGCTCGACCAGCGCTTCAGCTACAGTCATCAAGCCGACAATGGCGACTTTGACTACGATTATTCGGTTGCCGATCGCTCGGGAGACGCCGAAGTCTACACCGGCACTCGCCGCAACAACGACGTGACCACGAGCAATTGGGCCGGCTCCGGCGTAGCCGCACTTGCCGATGAGATAGATCTGTCGTACACCTTCCAGCGCTACCGTTCCCGCCGGGGTCTGCCCGGCTCGGTCTCACGCCCGGACACGGTCGGCCGGGCTAACGATAACCGCCTGTTGGGCAATGTCGCCCTGACAGTCGGCGCAACTGCCGAAAACAGCCATGAAACGATGGTCGGGTTTTCCAGTTTCGATCAGGAACTGCGCAACACCGATCCGGCCACCAGCCCGGCCTATCGGTTCCACGGTCGCTTTCTCAATGAGATCCTGACCCTGCAACACACCTCGCGCCGACGTCTCTGGCCGAACAACGAAAGCCGGCTGCAGCTCGAATACCGTCGCGACCGACTCTACCACGATGACCAACTTCGCCCCGCCTACAGCATGGGACAGTCCAACCGATCGAGCCGGTCCGCGGCACTGTCGATCTCGCAGCGCTTCGACCTGTCGCGTGTGCGCATTGTCGACATGGCTGCACTCGATGGCGCTTTGCGATACGACCATGCCAGCACCACGGCCGACTATGAGACGCTGCTCGACCGGGGAGAATCTCATGTTACCGAGTCCTGGTCGCCGCGAATCGGTCTCGCCATGACGAAAGGAGACAGCTACAGATACGGCCTGCGCGCGAGCTATGGCAAATCACTCCGTCTGCCGTCGATCAACGCCCTCTTCTGGCGCGGCGATGCTCGTTCGACCGGCAACCCCGACCTGCGGCCGGAACGATCAGAGCATTCCGAAATCGCATTGGATCTCGGCGCCGACTTCTCCTGGCTTCGATTACACGCCAGTGCCTCGTACTTCCATTCGAAGGTGACGGATCTTGTCGTCTGGTACGTCAACTTCCAGGGCCAGTGGGAGCCACGCAACGTCGGCGCGGCGCAGATCACCGGCCACGAAGAAAGCGTGACCGCAGTCATGTTTGATGGCCTGGCAACCCTGTCGTACCACAATGCCGTCACCGATGCCCTCAACAAGGCGCCCGGCCACGCGACTCATAACAAGCGGCTAGTCTTTTATCCCCGATATATGACGCGGGTGCGCCTCCATATCGACTACGCTTTCCTGTCGGCCTCATATGAGGTCCGCTGGGCCGACAAAACCTACACGAACGAGGCCAACACCAAGTGGTATGACGAGCATCGGATAGACGACCTTTCGCTGACCGCCGAGATACCTGTGGCGCCAAGCTGGACGCTGACCGGATCGTTCGCCATCGACAATGTGCTCGACGAGGACTACGTCCTGCTTGCCAATTACCCCATGCCGGGCCGTACCTTTGGGGCCGGCTTACACCTCACTTTTTCGCCTGACGGAGATGCCTCCGGGTCTGCAGGCCTGCCCAATTGAGGAGTCGTCATAATGAACTCGATAGTAAAGAAAGCGCTGCTTACCCTGAGTCTGGTCGGACTGCTGACCGCATCTGCCGTGGCTGACTCATACCTGTACGTCGTCAACAGCATCGGTGAGACGCTCAGCCGCATCAATCGGGACAATGGTTCCGTCGACAACAACCTGATTTCGCTCGGCTCCGATATCAACTCGGCCCCCAATCAACTTGTCGTGCGCGACACCCTGGCCTATGTGGTGTGTTCGGTCACCGATGAGATCCAGGTGATTGACCTGAACAGCAGCTCGACGGTTGGTTTCATATCCCTTCCTGCCGGTTCCAACCCGTACTGGTTGGCCTGCTACAACGACACGACCGCCTACGTCTCCCTGTTGGCGAACAATGGGGTGGCGAAGATCGACCTGATCTCTCGCACTGTGGTTGACCAGTTCCCGGTCGGCAAGTCGCCGGCGGGACTGGCTATTGCCCGCCACAAATTGTACGTCGTCAACTCCGGCTTCGACTTCGGCACCTTCACGTATGATCCGGGAACGGTAACGGTATACGACATCGGCCCGGATACGCTGGTTGAAACGATCGCCACCGGGCTGAACCCGCAGTTTGTCGACCGCGATCGGCAGGGGAGACTGCACGTCGTGTGTACCGGCAACTACTCATCGGTCTTCGGCGCCGTCTACCTTCTCGATCCGGCTGCCGATGAGGTGGTTGATTCGGTTCTCACCGGCGGATCACCGGGACAGATTGCTATCGGGCCCGATAACATCGCCTACCTTGCCGCGGGCGGTTTCACCGAGGACGGGTTTGTCTTCAGCTACGATGCCGGCAGCGGCGCCGTCTACCACGCCTCGGCCAACCCGCTGGCCGTCGATCAGAACTGTCTGGCGGTCACGGCATCAGCCGACAGCACCGTCTATGCCGCGAGCTTCACCGACTTCGTCCAGCGGATCGATTCCTCGGGCGCCGAGTTGAACCGCTACGCGGTTGGTGACGGGCCGATTCACCAGGCGCCGGCATACCGCCCGGGCGATGTCAACGGGGACTTCGAGGTTGACCTGTCCGATATCATCTATCTCGTCAACAGCCTCTTTCTGGGTGGCCCCCCGCCGGCCTGGCCGGCCTGGCGAGCCAATGTCAATGGCGACTTCAATCGTGATCTGGCCGACGTCATCCATCTGGTCAATTACAGCTTTCTGGGCGGTCCCGCCCCGAAAGTCGGGCCGACCTGGATCCAACAGGGGTTCGAGCGCTGATCCGGTCCTTCGGCCGCTGCACCCCGACGCCGCGTCGGTCTTCTGTCTAAGTTTACACCTTCTTGGTCCGGTTGCACGCTACCGGAAAACCGATTTGGGCCTGTGCAATTCTCCCCTTAGTGGAGTCTGTTTTCAAGTTAGAGCTAAACAGCCGTATCCGTTTGCGATTGCAATATGACGGGTCCCTTGAGAACAATTTCACTAAGCCGTCCGGCATCAATGCCGATGTAATTAGTATAGATTGTATAACCGCAAGTGTTTAGGGTGATTAAAGGTATACAAAAGAGTACAATATGCACTAATTAAATCCTAGTTTTTCTCCTTTTTCACTTGCGTTAGGGACCGGCAGGATATATTTAGTCTGTTAATCGATGACATTAGAATGACAAACGACAATAGTCGGGTGAGGTGTTGTATGGCAAAAACTCCTGGGCTGAGTTTACCGTCCGTGATTACAATGGGAGCGCTGTTTGCGGTAATCCTGTTGCTGGTCCCGGCTGCGGTAGCGCAGGACTCCCAGCCGGATGACGAGACGTGTTTGATGTGCCATGAGGGCTATGATGCCGGCCTGGCCGTCTCGGCTCATCGTCTCAGTTCACAGATGAAAAACCCGGCCATGACGATCTCCTGCGTGAGTTGTCATCCGGGCGCCGAAGCGCATCTCGATGATCCGGTGGCCGAGACGATCGGCAATCCGGCCCGGATGAGTACGCCGGAACAAAATGAAATCTGTGCGTCCTGTCACCAGCCTCACAAAATGACCGGCACGGTCGGTTTTGACCCGCATATCGGCCAGGATCTCGCTTGTACCGATTGCCACGGCGTGCACGAAGCCAATGTCTCGCTGCTTCTCGATGAAGAGGGTGAGTTCTGCGGTCAGTGCCACGTCGCCTCGGTCAATCGCTTCCGCCAGCGCTCCAACCATCCCCTCACCGACGGCAACATCTCCTGTATCAGTTGCCACGATTTTACCGGTGATCTTGAGCCGATGGTTGGCCACGGCGGCTCGGTAAACTGCGCCGAATGTCACCAGGAAGTGGCCGGTCCGTTCCTGCACGAACACGAAGCCGGCAGTTCCTTCTCGACCGAGGGAGACGGTTGTATTGCCTGTCACCGTCCGCACGGCAGCCCCAACGAGCGCCTCCTGGTGCAGCCCGGTGATAACCTGTGTCAGTCCTGTCACGGTGTTCCGCCGGGACATGTCACCGCCCACAACGGTCTGGCCACCTCGTACGACTGCATGGATTGCCACAGCGCCGTGCACGGGTCCAACGATAACCGCAGTCTGCTCGACTCGCAGCTGGGCATCAAAATTGGCGACGGCCCGGGGTCGTGTTACTGCCACAACGTGCTGGATTGAGGAGGGTGACCATGAAAAGACATTTGATCATGATGACGGTCGCCGCTGCTCTGCTGCTCCTGGGTTCCACGGCCGCGATGGCCGGTGATTTCCGTGGCTCCGCCAAGCTCGGCTGGGTCTATCTCGACCAGGAAGGCAACCAGGGTATCAACCAGCCGACCTACAACCTGTATGAAGGTGGCGCCCTGTCGCTGGAGAAGTTCCGCTATCGCTGGGATAACGGCTTCCGGCTCTTCGGAGACTTCAAGAACATCACTCTGAACAACCGCAATCTCGTGCTCGGGGTCGAGCAGAGCGGCCATGGCGGCGTCAATCTGCGACACAACAAGTATCGCCGCGTCTACAGCTTCGACGGTGACCGCTTCACCCGTCGCGAGAAAACCTACGGCACCGCCTGGTACCGGCCGATCGACAATATCCGGCTCTTCGGCGGCTACGGCCTGACCCGCAAAGCGGGCGACATGCTCGACCTGTTTGAGCCCCCCGGCTCGCTCGGCCTGACCAATGTCGATTACAGCCAGCAGTACTACCATGCGGGTGTCGAATACTCGTACGAGCGCAGTACGATCGAGTTTGAGTACCGCGGTTCCAGTTTCTCCGATGACCTTTCCGAACTCAACGACCGGGCCACCCGCCGCTGGCGTGTGACCGCGGTTTCGCCGATACCGCGCTACGAAAACATCTTCATCAATGGCGGCTTCCAGAGCTACGAGGGGCGGATGTCGGAACGGGATGACACCCTGACCGCCAATACCGCCTGGGTCGGCGCCCGCGCGTATTACGGCGATGGCTGGAGCCTGCGCTACAGCTTCATCTTCGATCGCGCCCGTCGCACCGGCGACCTGTCGGCCACCGATAACCTCGTCAATGCCATCTACGGCGGCAAAACCTGGCGCGGCAAAGGCGGCGTCCAGGTCGGTTATCGCAACAAGATCAATGACGATGTCGCCGACGAACTGTCGACCAACGGCTACTTTTTCTCGGCCTGGTATCGCGTCATGCCCGACCTGACCATCCGCGGCGGCTACGGCAGCGAGGTCGAGGAAGTGCAGGAGGGGCGCACCCTGACCGGCGACGAGGACCGCACCCGCCACTGGGGACAAATCAAGTACCGCAATGAGTACGGCACGCTTCGCCTGAAAGCGGAGAACCGGCAGACCGAAAACGACGATATCGGTGTCACCGCCGACTTCATGCGGTTTGCCTCGGACGTCTCCTTCGATGTGGCCCGCTACGGCTCGCTGATCGCCTCCTGGTCCTACACCAACGGTGAATACGAGAATATCGATGGTGTCTTTGAGATGGAGCAGCACGTCTTCAGCGGCGACATCTACTCAATCGAATACATGAAAACACAGCTCGGGTTCGGCGGCACCTACGTTCGCAGCCGCAAGGATCTCGATGTCGAGAGCTTCTCCGTACGTATTTCCGGGCTGTACGAGTTCATCCCGAACAACAAGCTGGAGGTGGTCTACTCGGCGCACAATTTCGACAACTTCGCCGATGACTCGCCGATTTACCAGGAGTATTACACGGCCAATGTGGTGGAAGTGAATCTCATTCACGACTTCTAAGCCGTCAGAGGATATCGCAATCTTATGAAACGCAATGTATATACGGAGCCTCGTCTCCAAACGGAGGAAGCTATGGTACAGATCAAACGGATAGCGTTCGTCATGGCCGCACTGGCGGCATTCATGCTGGTGATGACCGGCTGCGAACGTGAAATCACGGGTGAAGTTGAAACCATCAACGACATCAGCTCCCAGAACTGTTTCGGCTGCCATAACGGGCAGATGGATGCCGAGCAGGGCGAATGGCAGAATTCGACCCACGCCTCGGGTAACAACATCGACTACACCAACCGCGGCGGCCGCGACTGCACCGCCTGCCACAACCAGGAAGGGTTCATCTCCTTCATCAACACCGGCACCCTGCCGGCTGAGCCGTTCTCTTCGGTCAGCGCTATCGGCTGTTTCGCCTGCCACAATCCGCATGAAACCGGTGACTTTTCGCTGCGCGCCGTCGACGCCTATACGCTGCCGGATGGTTCCTCGTTCGATCACGAATCGGGTAACCTGTGCGCCAACTGCCACCATTCGCGCCTGGATTCCCGGACGATCGTAGATGGCGTCAGCGTCTCGCGTTACTGGGGCCCGCACCACGGCCCGCAGGGGGACATGATCAACGGCTCCAACGGCTTTGAATTTCCTGGCGAGGGATATAGCTTCCCGAGCTCGCCGCACGCTACTCAGGTGCGGGAAGCCTGCATCGGTTGCCACATGGGCAATCCCCAGGCCCACCAGGGGTACGATATCGGCGGCCACAGCTTCAACATGGTTGACGAGGGATCGGGCGAAACACTGATCGGCCTCTGTGCTGACGGCGCCTGCCATCCGGGTGTGGAAGTTTACGACTTCACCGCCGATGCCGACTATGACAACGACGGCGTCGTTGAAGGCTACCAGACCGAAATCGCGGGCATGCTCGACAGTCTGTCGACCCTGCTGCAGAACGGCGGCTACTTCGACGGCAGCAATTACCCGGTCTCCGGGACGATTGCCGACGCCAACATCGCCGGCGCCATGTACAACTACAAGTTTGTCGAGGAAGACCAGTCCCACGGCATTCACAACTTCCGTTACGCTCGCAGCCTCCTCGAGGCTTCGATCGACTACATGAGCAACCTGCCGGGCGCCACCGCTAACAGCTCCCAGGTCTCGCTCGAAGACGGTCCGGCCGTCACGCCAATGATCTCTGCGCACTAATTGCGATCAGTGCCAAACAAAAAAAGCCCCTTCCCTGGAAGGGGCTTTTTTTTCGGGGAGAGTCGCCGTCCCTGGCGGTTAGCACACAAACGCACGGGGAGAGAACATCATGTCATGCGGGAATCGGCCGAGGTGCGGCGCGGTTGCTCTCCGAATCGCCGGTTGTCGCCTCCATACACTGTGACCAGATACTGTACATGGCATCCTGATCGGTTCGCGAGTTGATCACGAGATCGGCCGCGCCCCGCCGAATCATCTCGGCGAATCGCGCCAGCAGCACCGGGTCAAACGCCGTACCCGCATCCTGCTCCATAATGCCCAGCGCCTTTTCGGGCGTGTAGGCGGCTCGGTAGACTCGATCCGAGGTCAGCGCATCGAACACATCGGCGATACCGATAATCCGTGCCCCGATCGGGATGTCTTCACCCTTCAACCCCAGCGGATAGCCGGCGCCGTCGACCTTCTCATGATGGTGTAAAATGAGCGGCTTGATATCCCACGGGAACTCCTTGCCATCGATCAACTCCAGGCCGAATTCCGGATGGCGCTGAATCTGGCGGAACTCCTCCTCGGTGAGCCGCCCGGACTTCTTCAGCACCGCGTCCGACACCTTGATCTTCCCGATATCGTGCAGCAGCGCCCCGGCCACGATCGTCTTGAGCATGGTTGTATTCAAACCCAGCTCGCGCGCCAGCAGCAGCGCCAGCGAGGCGACCCGGTCGGAATGACCCTTGGTGTAGGGGTCCTTGAGGTCGACCTCGGTCGCCATTGCATCGAATATCTCGAGATACAACTGCTCGATCGAACTGATCGCTTGCTCGGTGCGCTCCCGGCGGCTGTCGGCCTTGAGACTGTGGTAGAGTTGGTAACACGCCTCGAGATCAGCCAGGGAATCAAAATGGCGACCTTCGAACCGATGGAGCAGCCCGCGCTCGAGCAGGACATCGGCCTGCAGAAAACGGCTGCCGATCTCCTCGGCCATCGACAACGCCTCGTCAAAACAGCGACGGGCCTCCTCACGATCGTTTTCGGTGGCGGCAATCATCCCGGCAATCTTGCGGATCTCGACCAGGTGCCCATTCACGGAACCACTTTCTCGCAACTGCTCTTCGGCCTTGGCGCAGTGGCGCTTGGCGTCGGCGGGATAGCCCTTCTTCAGGTAAAGGTCGGCCAGGTTGATATCCACGATCAGGGTCAGCGAGGCGTCCTTGATCTGCGTGGCGATCTCATATGCCTGCCGGAAGTAGTCGAACGCCTCATCATTGAGACCCTGTTCGGTCAGCGTGATCGCCATGTTGTTTTTGGTGTATGCGCTCTTGCGGATCTCCTGGCGCTCGCTGTAGATACTGAGCGATTCATGGTAGAGTTCCAGTGCCCGCTCCCGTTCACCGCGCATGTTCATGATCGCGCCGAGATTGTTGACCAGGTCGGCGTACAGCAGACGATCTTCGAACTGCTCGGCCAGCTCGATCGCCTCCTCGAACGTAATCGTCGCCTCCTCGAATTCACCCAGCTCGACGTAGATGACGCCGAGGTTTCGCAGCGCCTTGCAGGTGCCGGTGGTGTCGTCGAGTCGACGGTAAGCGCCAATCGCTCGCTGCAGGTACCCGAGCGCGCGATCGTAGTCGCCCTGCTTGCCCAGCAGCTGGCCGATCTGGGTGAAGGTCTCCGACTTGATTTCCAGATGGCGCGAGTCACGACAGTATGTCAGGATTTTCTGGTATTCTTGAATAGCCTGTTCGAGTTTGCCCTGCGATGCGTACGCTTTGCCTTTCTCCCGATGCAGATCGAAACGGAGATCGAGGGAGAATTCGGGCAGGCCCTTCGACTCCCATATCTCTTCGACCGAATCGAGATAGTCGATTGCCCGGTCAAACTCGAACGACTCTGCCGCCTGACGAGCCAGGCTCATCAGGTTGTCGATCGTCTTGGCCCAGTCCTCGCCGGCCGCAGCCCGGCCCTGATGGGCCGGGCCGGTGCCGCGTGATGTCGGTCGGGTGGTGAAAGTCATGGCCACCAGTCCTATCGGTCCGTTCGCCGCTTGAGGTGTTCGATTTCCTGGATCGCTTCCTTGAAGCCGGCATCGACCCCAAGCTGGCGATACTGCTGCGCCGCCGCGTTGAGTTTCGACTCGGCCTGTTCGAGGCGACCGGTGTCCCGATAGAGCAGGCCCTGTTCGAACAACAGGTCGGCCTGGAGCGCGGCCAGGTTGTGCTCGACCGCAGCGTGGTAGCTGTCGACCAGCTGCGCCTCGGCCGTCTCGAAATCACCCATGGCGCGCAGGATACGGCAGTCGATCACGCTCAACTCGACCTCGAGGGCTTTCGAGTTCAGCCCCGGCAGGATCTTGCGGGCGGTGTCGATCACCGATTTGGCCAATATCGTCTCCTTTTGCTCGAGATAGCACCGGGCAATGTGCTGGTAGCAGATCTCGACCAGGTGGAGGTCTTTCTCGTTGAGCGCAATCGCCAGCGCATCGTTGAGACTGGCAATCGCCTGGTTGTAATCGTGCAGGTCAATCTCGGTCAACCCGATATTGAGCAGCACATAGCCCTGCCGGATGACATTGCCGACCGCCTGGAAATCGGCCAGGCAGAGCTTGAACGTCTTCAGGGCGCCGCGGGTGTCGCCGGTAGCCGACTTCACCGCAGCCATCGTATTAAGGATCGTGGCTCGAAGTTCGTGATCGTTGATGGTCGAGGACCAGCCCAGTGCCTGCTCGCACAACTCCTCGGCATGCCGGTACTGGCCGCGCTGGAAACTCATGTTGGCGCGGTTGCGGGCGCATTCCGACGCGCCCCGGTAGTCCTCGATATCAAGGAACACACGCTGGGCTTCGATATAGTACGGTTCGGAGTTGCCCCAGTCGGACTGCATCATCAGCGCCCGGCCCGTCTCCTTGAGGACACTTGCCCGTATCCGGCGGTCGTCGGCAGCCTCCGGGGTGTCGATCGCCGACTTGAGCAGCTCGACCGCAACCACCGGGTTGCCCTGTTTGAGCCAACCGCGAGCAAGCTCCAGAAGGGCTGCGCCGTCCCGAATCTCCGAGCGGAATCCCGTTCCGGTTTGTTCTTTGATCAGCGTGTTCATCATAACTTCCGTTGTTTCAGGTACCGTTATTCCTATACTGCGGCGCCTTAGTAACCGCCCCCGGGTTCATCGGAGATCAAACCGTACGCAGAGAAATGATGCAGTTCGGCGGTGACCAGCTTGTTGACCGGGTCGACCTGGCAGACCACGCCTTCCCACTCACCGGTCTGCTCGTTGAAATAGCCGACACGGATCGAAGATTCGTCGATCCCGCTCAAATCGGCATCGCGGTAACTCATCGTTACCGTCACCGGCTTGTCAAACACCAGGCCCTCGGTACCGAAGTCGTTATGGAACTTGGTCAGGTCCGGAATCTCGATACTGAACAGCGTGTCGTTCGGAACCGCTCCCGGCGGCACCTCGAGCACGACATCGAGCAGCACCAGCTGACCGCCCTCCTCGGCGGAGATAGTTGCCTCAGTGTACAGCTCACCCACCAGGCTGGCGGCGCCAACTGCGCTGGCCGACCGCTGCAGCACGACCGGTTCGGTCGAAGCGGTATCGCTCATCGGTGAACGTGAACACCCGGTAACCAGCAGTGCCCCCACCAGCAACATGGTCGCCCCCGCGAGCCAGTAGTTACGGTTCTTCTGTTGTGACATCAGTGAACTCCTTTGGGTGTATGTGAGTTTCGTTATCGTCGTCATTGCGGAGTTCAGCTATTGCAAGGCCGATGCCAACCTCGGCGAGTCCTTGCAAGTCGATGTGTGCTAAAGGAGTACGCTGGGCGGTTCGGGGCCGCGCCAACCGCCTCTGAGCAGCCAACTGGAACGGACTGGACCACCGTCAGCCACTGTCAGTTCGTGAACCGGCTGTGGGGCAGAGAGATGAGGGGATTGTCGGTGAACTGGAACGAAACGTTCCGACGTTACGCCTGACGTCTATTCTGTTCCAGTCCGGCGCTTTCGATGATCCGGCGAAGGCGGGGGCGGGAGATCCTGAGCATTCGGGCCGCCTCCGACTTGTTCCAGTGACACATGTTGAGGACCTGCTTGACGACGCTTTCTTCGATCTCGTCAAGCGACATCCCCTGAGCCGGAAAGTCGATTACCAGCTGCTGCCGTTCGGCGGCACTGACCCGGCCGCTGCGCATGGCCAGGTCGATATCACGGTTGCTGATCGCCCCGGTCTTGTTGAGCAGCACCGCCCGCTCGATAACATTGCACAACTGCCGAACATTGCCCGGCCAGGGAAACTGCTGCATCGTCGTCACCGCCTCCGGTTCGATCGTGACACCCGGTTTGCCGTAGTTGGTGGCATAGTAACCGAGGTAGTAGTCGACCAGGTCGGGGATATCATCGGGACGCTCCCGCAACGGGGGTATACGAATGGTCAGCAGATTCAGCCGGTAGAACAAGTCCTGGCGAAAGGTGCCGCTGTGGATAGCGTTGTCGAGATCGAGATTGGTTGCCGCCACGACGCGGACATTGATGTCCAGCTCGTCGACCGTACCTACCTTGCGAAGCTTCTTGTCTTCGAGAATCTTCAGCAGCTTCGCCTGCGCCGAGGTCGACAGGTTACCGACCTCATCGAGAAACAGCGTCCCGTTTTCGGCATACTCGAACAACCCCGCCTTGTCCGACTTGGCGTCGGTAAACGCCCCCTTCACGTGACCGAACAACTCCGACTCGAACAGCTCATCGGGAATCGCCGAACAGTTAACCTCGACCAGGTTGTGCTGGGCGCGAATACCCGAGTTGTGCAGGATCTTTGAGATGAGACTCTTCCCGGTGCCGGTGTCGCCGAGTATCAACGCGCTGGGAAAATCAACATCGGCCAGCAGCTTCACGGTCTTGCGAATCTCTTCGACCTGCGGCGACGACCCGATCAACGCCTGCGTCGAATACCGCGTCACCAGTTGTTGCTCTCGACGCGGCGCCTCTTCGATCTCTTTGAGCACCGACTGCAGTCGCTCCAGGCACTGATCCTCGGTGAGCAACTCGGCAACACCCAGCTTGGCCACGCGCATGGCGTCGTCGAGCGAAGGCTCCTTCGCCTTGCCGATCACCTTGACTTTCTCCCCGGCGGTAGCAACCGACAACAGAAAGTCGGCATCGGCATAGAGGGGATTGTCGAGATCAACAAAGACGGTCATCTGGTCGCTGTCGGGATCAAACAGGGTCAGGTCTTCATACCAGACCAGCTGCGAGACGCTTTTGCCGAAGCGATCGTCGATCTGCTCACGCTGCTTTGGACTGACGATATTTCCGTAGACGACAGTTTTACCGGGCA
Source organism: candidate division GN15 bacterium (assembly GCA_014727815.1). Classification (GTDB taxonomy): domain Bacteria; phylum Zixibacteria; class MSB-5A5; order GN15; family FEB-12; genus WJMS01. The sequence goes on along the minus strand of WJMS01000020.1, from coordinate 10,682 downwards.
TGGGGACTCCTCTACCGACAGTATCGGAAGAGTCCCGCAAAAGCTGAACGCGCCCACGCACTTGGAGCATGCAGGAGGCTTCGCGTGAAAGTTATCCACAATGCTGCATCACTTCCTGCGTATGCTATCGCGTAGTAGTCGAGTTAACGCCGATCACGGTGTATCGATGATGCTGATGTGATGGTAACGGTATCGATGGAAGTCAAAAAAGAAATTGGAGAGCCCCGCCAATGACAACCAGATTTGGGAGACTCTCCAATCGCTTGGTAGCGGTACGGGGAATCGAACCCCGGTTTGATGGCTGAGAACCATCCGTCCTAACCACTAGACGATACCGCCAATTCAATGCGCAATGCTAACAAGCAACACCGGGAATATATACCCCCACAAACGCCTGTCAAGTTACCTAACCTCTTGCGGCTCAACACCCTGTCAGGTTGGATGCGGTAATCCTCTGGCAGACGGGAGCTTACCAAATAACACATTCATCCGTTTTGCACAAAAAATTTACGTGACCATGCCTGCCTATCTGGCAGGTCACGCTGGCAGCGCCGTGATGCCTGCTGTTGCCGCTACCCAACTGTCCAATATGTCGGCAGTTACAACCGCGCCTCGACTCTCCGTCACTCCCCACACCGACCCGGTCCGGGGCGCCGATCTCGCCAAAAGGCCCCGGAGGTACCCATCCCCACCGCGCGCCAAGCTACTTGCGAACCCCCACCGGTCGGTCTATATTGCCCAAAACTTTTTAGCAGCCTGTGGAGGAAATCGCATGCCCGCCACGAAACGTTCCCGTGCCAAAACCCCACGACCTCTCACCTTCAAGGACATCGATTATCGCATCACCTACAAACCGAAAGGCATTCGCTCCAGCGACAGCCTTGGTCCCTGTGAAGAGATAATCGGACAGGCCCGGGCGATCGAAGCCATTCGCCTCGGTCTCAATGTTCGAAGCAAAGGCTACAACGTCTTCGTGACCGGACTGCTCGGCACCGGCCGTACCACCACGATCAAACATCTGCTCGAACAACTCGACCACGATGATCCGTCGCTGCTCGATGTCTGCTACGTCAACAACTTCGCCAACGAGGACAGCCCGCGCATTTTGACTTTCCCTGCCGGCGAAGGCAGACGCTTCCGCAAGGACATGGGCTACCTGATCGACTCGATCCGCAAGGTCGTGCCGAAGATATTCATGTCCGAGGATTTCAAGGACCGCAACAGCCGCATTGTCCGCGAGTTCGAGAACCGTCAGAAGAAACTCATCGCCGAGTTCGAGGAGAAGCTGACCTCGGCCGGGTTTGTCATGGTCCAGATACAGTCGGGCATGGGCGCCCGTAACGAGATCCAGCCGCTGATCGACGAAGAACCGAATTCTCTGGAGAAACTCGAACGCCTGGCCAAGGAAGGCAAGTTCCCCCTGGCCCGACTCGATGAACTTCGCCGCAAGTGGGATTCGCTCCGGCGCGACTTCGACACCACCACGGTCGAATCAAAAAAGCTGTCGGCGAAACTCGAGGACGCTCTCGAAAAGCTGCGCTATTCGATGATTGCCCCGCTGATCTCCGACAAGATCAACATGCTCAAGAAGCGCTATCCCGATGATAAAGTTGTCGACTACCTCGACGAGGTCCAGGAGGCGCTGCTCAGCGATCTCGACCGCTTCCGCGAAGCGCAGCCGCGACGAGGCGAGGAAGAACCGCCGCCGTTCCGCAAGCGCGAGCCGTTCGAAGAGTTCTCGGTCAACCTGCTCCTGGACAACTCGGAAACCCGGCAGGTGCCGATTGTTATCGAAAAGTCACCCACCTACAAAAACCTGTTCGGTTCGCTCGAGCGTGTGGTCGACCGCTTCGGCTACTGGCGCACCGACTTCACCCGCATCCACTCCGGCTCCCTGCTGAAGGCCTCGGGCGGCTTTCTCGTGCTCAACGCCCTCGATGTCCTCAGCGAACCGGGTGTCTGGTGGCCGCTCAAACGCGCCCTCCGCAACGGCGAACTCGAAATCGCCGCGTATGATCCGTTCTACATGATGGCCGGGGCGGGCATCAAGCCCGAGCCGGTGCCGCTCAATGTCAAGGTGGTGCTGATCGGCGAAGCGCGCATCTACCACCTGCTGTACAACCTCGATGAAGACTTCAAGAAGGTCTTCAAAGTCAAAGCCGAGTTTGACAGTGTGATGGATCTCACCGAAGAAAACACGCTCAACTACTACAAGTTTGTTCGCCACTGTGTCGATATCGACACCCTGCCGTCCTACGACCTCTCCGGCATGCAGGCGGTGGCCGAGTACGGTCGACGCCTGGCCGGGCACCGCGACAAGCTGTCGGTGCGCTTCACCGCCATCGCCGATATCATCCGCGAGGCAGCCTTCTGCTGCGAGCAGCGTGGCGGTAAAAAAGTGACCCGCCAGGATGTCCACTGCGCCATCAACAACAAGCGCCGACGGGTCAACCTGGTCGAGGACAAGATCCAGGAACTCTACGAGCAGGAGACCCTGATGGTCTCCACCACCGAATCGGTCGTGGGACAGATCAACGGCCTGGCCGTCTACAGCAGTGGCGGTGAATACATGTTTGGGCGGCCGACCCGCATCACCGTCAACACCTCGCTGGGCAAGGCGGGCGTGATCAATATCGAGCGCGATGCCGACCTGTCGGGCCCGATTCACAACAAGGGGGTCGGCGTCCTCACCGGCTTCTTGCGCTACATGTTCGCCCAGGACAAACCGATGGTCATGAGCGCCTCGATCTCGTTCGAACAGTCCTACAGCGGTGTCGATGGTGACTCGGCCTCGTCGACCGAGGTCTACGGCATCCTCTCCGCCCTGACCGGCATCCCGATCAAGCAGGGCATCGCCGTCACCGGTTCGGTCAATCAGAAGGGCGAGATTCAGCCGATCGGCGGCGTCAACGAGAAGATCGAGGGCTTTTTCGATGTCTGCGACGCGCGTGGGCTGACCGGCGAGCAGGGCGTGCTGATCCCGCATCAGAACGTGCAGGACCTGATGCTTCGTCCCGACGTTCTCGAGGCAATCAAGAAGAAGAAGTTCCATGTCTGGCCAGTGACGACGATCAGTGAAGGCATCACCATCCTGACCGGTGTCCCGGGTGGGGAGCGTCTCAAGGGCGGCGGCTTCACCAAAGGGTCGGTCTTTGCGCAGGCCGATGACAAGCTGCGCGAGATGGCGCGCACCCTGCAGGAGTTCGGACAGACAAAGAAGGACGACGAAGACGGGAAGAAGCAGAAGACAACCAGGCGCAAGTCGACACGCAAACGCTCGAAGAAGTAGTGGTTGCCCTCGCGTATCGACTCGATCGCACGTGAGAATGCACTTGACAGTATCTACGTGTTTTTTTTAATTGAACCGTTTCCAATTGGTTCAATGCGCAAGGCTAATTGGCAGACAACATGCGATGCGCCCGGCGATCCGTAAGCCCGGGGCATCACGCCAGACGAAACGTCTGGAGACTTCAAGCGCGGTCACACCGTTGACCGCGCTTTCTTTTCCCTCACTCAGGATGATCCGATCCATACCAGACGAAAAGGCGGGTCATGGACCCGCCTTGGTGATCATTCCGGTATCGGTCACCGATCAGAAGTCGGCGCCGAACGAGAAGTACGACGTCGGCCGGTCGGAGACGTTGGCGAAGTCGGTCGACCAGGCCAGGTCATAGCGCAGCAACACAAATCCGAACAGGTTGGCCCGAAGGCCAAAACCGAATCCGGTCTTGATATCCTGCAGCCGGCTCGGCCCATCGGCCGAGGTGCCGCCCTTGAAATTGTTGTCGTTCCAGGCGGCGCCGATATCGGTGAAGATCGCCCCGTTGACGTTGGCCAGGATGATCGGCAGGGGATAGCGCATCACGAAATACTGGATCATCGGGAAGCGGAACTCCCAGTTGATCAGCCCGAACCGGTTGCCGGAGAACTCGTAATACTGGTAGCCGCGCAGCGGCGTGATGACATCGGAGAAATACAGGTTCTCAACATCATACACCTTGGCGTCGAGCGTCCGGGTGCCGATCCAGTTGGTCGTCCCGCCGAGGAAATACAGCTTCGGCGTCTCTCCGGCCGAGGCGCCGAATGCTACCCGGAAGGCCATCGAGAACGTCTTGTTGAAATGCCAGTACTTGCGATAATCCCCCTCGAGCGCGTAGTACTCGATATCCCGGGAATCAAAAACATTCACCCCGGCGTTGAGCGACAGCTTGGCGCGACGGCCATTGACCGGGCCGGTGTTGCCCCAGAGGATATTGTCGGTCACGTACGAAAAGTCGGCCGTGGTCACCTTGGAGCTTCGGTCGTTGCCGAAGTTCGGATCCGGCGGATCGTAGTACTTGCGATCGATAAAGAACTGCGACAGTGACAACTCCAGGCGGCTGAAGATCGAGAACGGCCGGGCGAAGTAGGCCTGGAAACCGTAAAACCGATCCGAGAAAAGGAAATCGTTGTTGTCGAGGTAGAAGTTCTTCGTATGGAACCCGCCGATACCCCAGTTGATGCGGTTCTTGTAGTTGAAATAAAACGCCTGGACATTTGACTGGTCGATCGTATTCACCAGGTCGGTCGCGATATAGATCTGGTGATTGCCGAGGTAGTCGGAGAAGACGAAATATGACTGACCGCGCAGGCCGAAGAAGGTGTCATATGACAGCCCGCCGCCGACAAAGTCCGGCGTAAACTTCACCTTGTAGTCGTTGATCCGGTACTCGCCACTCGGCAGCTTGGGCGGAATCGAATCGAACTCCGCCGGCTCATCCATCGGCTGCTCGCGATAGTACGTCGAACTCGAACCCGATGAGTTCACGTCTTCCATCAGCGTGTCCAGCGGCTCGACATCACCACTGTCAGCGACAAATACGTACTCATCGTCGTGAAATCCGGTTTCGCTCGGTGTGCCGTCTTCGTCATCCTCAGTGGTAGCATCGGTCGTATCGGCTGCCGATGCAAACTGAGCGTCTTCACCTTTCTCTTCCTCGACTGCCGCCTTCGTCGTGTCAGGGACCGTCACATCCGATGGCGGCGTGGCATCCTCGGCCGACACCACCGGCTCCGGCTCTTCGGTGGCGGGCTTATCGTATTCGCCTAGGACGAAGTCGGTGGGTGCGAGCACGCCGTTTTCGCCGACCGGGGCGATATCTTTCATGACGAAGATATCGAACCGCCCCTTGTGGAACGCCGACATGGCAATGCGATCACTTTCCGGACCCCAGGAGTGATGAATGACACCACCGAGGATATCCGTGATCGCAAACACCTGATTGGAGTCGAGGTAGGCGATATAGAGATTGTCGATTCCGTTGCGCGCCGAGATAAACGCAATCTTGTCACCATCGGGCGAGACCTTGGCAACCTTGTTTGGTCCCGGCCCGACATCGATCGGCTCAGGCAGCCGCACGCCGATATCAATCCGGAACAGGTTGTAGGACCCGTAGTCGAAGTCACCCGGCATAAGTACGCCCGGGCGCGCATAGGGATGGCCTTCCGGATCAAGCGCCGGGTTACCCGGGTGCGGCCGGTCCGAGGTGAAAATCAGTTCGCGCGAGTTCGGCAGCCAGGTCGGGTCAACATCGTCAAACCGATCATCGGTGACCTGAATCACTTCATCAGTCTCAATATTCCAGACATACAGGTCGCGCTTGTGCCCGTCGAGCGCTGCAAAGGCAATCTTCTGACCATCCGGCGACCAGGCCGGTCCAACGATATTGTAGTAGTCCACCTGCTTGCGCTTGTAGATTTCGTCTTTAGCCAGGCTGTACAGGAAAAGCGCGTCCTGCCCGTCCGACTTGGCCACAAACGCCAGCCCGCGACCATCGGGCGAGAACGAGATACCACTCACATACGAGTGCAGCGACTCCAGGTCACCTGAGCGCTGCGCTTTGACCAGGCGCTTCAGGTGTTCACCATCGTTGGCCGAAATGAGAACGATTTCGGTGTAATCGGACTTGTCGGTGAAGATGGCGATCTTGTCACCATCGGGAGAAAACTCCGGTTTCTCATTGAAGTAGGAGCCATCCTTGCCCGAGTGGGTCAACTGCTTGGAAAACTCGTCGGGCTCCTTGCGCCGGGTGATCTCCGGCCAGTAGCGGCGCTTCATCTCCTTCTGGAATTCCTTCCAGAACTCTTCCTGGGTCTGGTTGATGGAGGCTTTCATCGCCTTGTCCATCGTCAGGTAGATTTTCCCCTTCTGGAGAATCTCGCCGATCTTCCGTTCGCCGTGCTTGTCCGCGATATACTTCACCATCGCCTGCCCCTGGCGATAGGCGAGGTACCCGCCTATATACAAGGGAGGGGCGAGGTAACCGTTGATCGTGGCATCCCGCATGAACATGTCGGACCAATAGTCCCAGCCATGTAGCGAGGAATACTCGGCCATGCCCTCGGCAAACCAGAGCGGCATCTGGAACAGCCGCTGTTTAGACAGCAGCGAAGTGAACATATTCCCGTAGAGCATGTCGTACTGGAAGCCGTGGACCAGCTCGTGGTGGAGAGTATGTCGAAAATCGGCATACGAGCCGTTAAACGGCAGCACGATCCGGCTCTTGAACGCTTCCGTGAACCCGGCCACGCCTTCCGGCAGCAGCCCGGAGATAATGTTGGTCTGCTGGAAATCGTTATGAGAGTTGTAGATGAAAACCGGCAGCCGCCGCTGCAGGCGATACATCAACTCATGCGAAATCTCGACATAGGATGATTCCATTACCGCCGCGGCAAACTTGGCGGTCGGGTAAGCATCCTCATAGAAATAGACGTCGAAATGTCGCGTCTGGATGTAGTGCCAGTCGAAGTCCTTGTAGCGGACCTTGTTTTTGCCGAAGTAGGTCTCCTGGGCTTCGGCTACGCTGCCGAGCGCCAGCAGGATGATGACGGCGTACAGAATCAACTTGTTCATGATCTATCACGTCCTTCCGAATAAGCGACGACACAGGCGGCCAGAATGTCTACTGGCCGGGTCGTTTTTTTCATCATCCCAGCGTCGTGAGCTACTATTCGGTAAGCAATCCCTCGTATTCTTCCTATCGGCTACATGCTGCTTCGACTTATGTCGGCGCCCAGAGAGGCGAGCTTTTCCTCGAGATGGTCATACCCGCGATCGACATGGTAGACGCGGAGGACTTCGGATGTGCCCTCGGCCGACAGGCAGGCCAGGGTGATTCCGGCGCCGGCCCGGATATCGGGCGCCATTACCTCAGCGCCGTGCAGCGAGTCAACCCCGTTGACCACCGCCTCGGCGCTGTGGACCTGGATATCGGCCCCCAGCCGACGCAATTCCATCGTATGAGAAAACCTATCTATGAAAACAGTCTCTTTGATATGAGAAGTTCCGCCGGCCGTGCACGCCGCGGCCATCATGCAGGCCTGCAAATCGGTCGGGAAGCCGGGGAAGGGGAAGGTCGTGAAATTCACCGGCGTCAGGCGTTTCGGCCCGGTCACCCGAATCGATCGACGCTTGCCGGCCACTGTCGCCCCCATCTCCTCGAGCTTGCGCGTCACCATTGTCAGGTGCTCCGGGACAATTCCGGAAACTTCGACATCACCGCCGGTCATCGCCGCCCCGATCAGGTAAGTCCCGGCCACCAGGCGGTCGCCGGAGACAGTGTGTTCGACCGCCTGAAGCTTCCGGACCGGCTCAACCGTGATCGTCGGGGTGCCGGCGCCATGGATCTTCGCGCCCGCTTTGTTCAGATATTCAGCAACATCAACCACCTCCGGATCGCAGGCAGCATTAATAATCGTCGTCTTGCCTTTGGCGAGGACCGCGCCGTAGAGCAGATTCTCGGTGCCGGTGTGGGAGGGGCGATCGAAATAGATTGTGTCGCCCTGAAGCGGTTTGCCCGTGGCAATAATGTAGCCGCCGGTCTCCTCGATCTCCGCTTTCATCGCCGCAAACGCCTTGATATGAAAATCGACCGGCCGCGCCCCGAGCGAACAGCCGCCCGGCAGCGACACCCGCGCCTCGCCCAGCCGCGCCAGCACCGGCCCGAGCACCAGAAACGACGCCCGCATCTGCCGCATCAACTCATAAGGGGCCGTGTTGTTGGTCAGCCTGGCGGCATCGATCGTCACCACCCGCGCCGTGCGATCATACGTGACCTTCGCCCCTAAATACTCCAGCACCTTGATGAAGGTATTGATGTCACGAAGCGGCGGGACGTTTTTGATGACCGTCTCACCCTTGCTCACCAGCAGGGCGCCGGCCATAATCGGCAATGCCGCGTTTTTGGAACCGTCGGTACGTATCTTTCCGCTCAGCCGGGCGGGGCCGTTGATGACAAACTTATCCATGTCCTCGTCTTTCCATCAGTGTCGATCGCGTCAGAGGCGCCGACGAGTCTTTCTTCCTTGTACCCGGCAAGGTCGGCCCGGCCTATCGCAAATGAAAGCGAAAACTTGATCGAAGCTCCGCCGCCGCAAGTACATCGCTACTCCGCCGCCGAATCGGTTCCGCTCGTCCTGTCGGCCAGCCGGATCGAGAATGCCACTTCCTGCTCGGCCACCATCTCGCGCATCTGCTCCCGCGATTGTCCCCCAGGTTCTCCGCCACTGAACGTCCCGCCACCGGGTCGCATGCCGCCCCGGCCGCCGCCGAGACCGCCCATGCCGCCGCCCGGACGGCCGCCCATGCGCTGCCGCAACTCATCCGGCAACCCACCCCAGCGGGCGCCCACACCGATATCAGCCCCGGCCACGACCCCGAGTCCGTAGTCCCGAACCTCACCCTCAGCCAGTGGGATACTGAACTCGTAGCAGAAAAAGCCCCGGTCGATTCCCGATGCTGCCTTTGGTCCCACCGTACCATCCGGCGAAATCGGCATCCGGGCCAACCGGTCGACAATCTCCAGGGTCAACGCCGACTCCCGATTCGCCTCGATCTGCTCCAGCCGCGCGGCCATCTCCGGCGACGGCTGCTGATTGTCCGGCATCCCCCGAGCCACGCCGGCCTCAGCCATCTGCTCGCGAGTCGGGCCACCGGTGTATGTCAGCACAAACTTCCGGTCGGAACCCCCCGAGGGATCAAGCCAGACTGTCAGCCCGGACAGACGAATCAGCCGCGCCCGCTGCGGCTCTTTGAAACGAAGCATGAGGTAGAGGTGGGTGGAATCGTTGGCAATCCCGAAAACCGCCTGCTGCTCTTCGAGATAGGTCGTGCCCAGGTCACTCCAGTCGCCGAACCGACCATCGATCTCGACCTGCTGAGCCGTCCACCGGGCCGGTACCTTTTCGCCTTTGCAACCGGGCAAGAGCAGCACGGCCGCGATACATACGGCCATTATCAGCCGTCCGGTCACAGTCGGGTAGCGCATGAATGTCCTTCCGTACTAGAAAATGCCGTCCGAATTGTATACACCCCGGCGGACCGTACGCGGCAACGGACCGATCATCCCAATCAGTGTAGGGACCGTCTGAAGCTTGAATTGGATTAATGGAAAAACGGACAGCAGCCCGATCAGGGACCGACCGCAGCCGCCTTTTCTTTGACCAGGTCAAACGAACCGCGCACCCGGCTGAAAAACTCGAGCGCTTCGGCGTGGCAGAAATCGGGGTTGGTCCACGGCAGACCGACATAGCGGCCGCGAGCATAAATAAGCTCGATCTGCGCAAACACCCCCTTGCCGAGATAGATCCGGTAGTTGTACTCGTGCGACGACGCCATCACGACCTTTTCCGGTGTCATCACCCCCGGGTCGACATTGACCGCCCGAAAGAGGTGATCGCCGACATGATCGGCAAAGGCCGCCTCGACTTTCCGGCAGGTCCGCTTGACATCAACCAGCTTGTCCGGATCGATCAGCTGCTCGAACGAAAAGAAGCGACGGAACAGCGGGTCGCCCATCTCCTCGACATGCCGCGGCTCGCCGTGGAAGGGAATGTCGACCGTCTCGAATTGTACGGATCCGAACTCTTTTTCGAGCCTGGCAAGCCCATCGGCGAGCGCATCAATGTGACAATAAACGACACTGAAAATCAACCGACCCGGCGGTGGAGTAACTACTCGTCCCATACAACGACGGTGCAAAACGGGATAGAAGGTGTCAACAAAAAGCCCGGAAGTTTTGTATCGCTACCGAATGATCGAGCCGCGCCACCTCGAGCCGCATCGGTCAACTCATTCCGCCCGACTTCGCGCGGGAAGAACTCTCGACCTGACAAACGGTAGTAGGGCAGGTTTGTCCGCAATGTACGGTATCATGCGATAGCTAACATGTTCTGTCAGGACATTAGTTACACATTTGGTGCCTCTTGGATTGAGCCTTGTAGGGCAGGTTTATCCGCAAACCTGCCGCATCCGTGCTTGCCGTACCTCCCCGTGCGCCACGGGCAATGGTACCGCACCGCTTGCGGTGCGCCGGGTCCTGAAGAAGCTTGTCGCGCTGGTTTGTCCGCAAACCTGCCAGATGAAGCGGCACGATTGAAGACAAACGGGCCCTACGGCCTGTCGGATGTACCTCGTCGTGTGCCTTCGGCGCGGCGACTCGGAAGCATCCGACAGAACATTCATCATCATTCACGACACGCCCAAGGTGTGTCATACCCGCGGAGGCCGGGACCGACGAGTAACATCTGACGCTCCCTACAAAATAATCACCAGCTTCCCCATCTGCACGCCGCCGTTGTCGTCCTCGACTGTCCAATAGTAAATGCCGCTCACCGGCAACTGGGCATTACGCGTGATCATGTTC
>WJMS01000192.1 GCA_014727815.1 candidate division GN15 bacterium | reverse complement strand
GACCTGCTGAAGAATGTCGGCCACCGGACGCGGACGAACCGGCTTGTAGATTGGCCCGGCCATGCAGAAACGACAGCCCTGCGGGCAGCCGCGCATAATCTCGACTCCGAGATGCTCCTGGGTGATCTCGATCAACGGCACCAGCGGCTGACGAGGGTAGTACTCGGGTTTCAATTCACCGACCAGTCGGGCGCGAATCTGCTTGGGGGCGAAGTCGACTGTCGGTTGATGGTTGTCGTCGTAAAACGCCGGTACGTACACGCCCGCAACATCGCGACACAGGCGTTCCAGTTTGGCCAAGCGTGGCTGCCCCTGCATTTCATGTAGAATCCCGAGCATCTCGGGTAGACCAACTTCGCCGTCGCCGATAAAGAAGAGATCGATAAAGGGCGCCAGTGGTTCCGGATTGAAGACAGCCGGGCCGCCGGCCATGATGATCGGGTCGGTCTCATCGCGTTTGGCGCTGTGCAGGGCCAGGCCGGCGAGGTCGATCATGGTCAGGACATTGGTATAGACCGTCTCATCGACCAGGGTGAAGCCGAGCGCATCAAAGTCCTTCGCCGGGCGGCTGCTCTCCAGCGAGAAGAGCGGGATAGATTCCCGCCGCATGATTTCCTCGGCATCGAGATCAACCGCAAAGGCGCGCTCACACACAAAGCGATCATCGCTGTTGACAATATGATACAGGCTTTGCAGGCCGACGTAGGATTGGCCAAGCTCGTATTTGTCGGGATAGATATGAAGATAGCTGACCCGTCCGGCAGGGTTCTTTAGGATCTGGCCGATTTCACCGCCGGCGTACCGGCCGGGCTTGATGACAAACGGAAAGAGCTTCGCTTCCAGTTGTGATCTCATCAGTTGGCTACGTGCTACGGGTTCAGATTACAAGCGTTTCGTACGTACCGACAATACGCTATTCGCGACAGTCTGGCAAGTATCTACTCGAGCGGTAGATACGGTACAGCATCAATTACAAACTCGGTCGGGCCGGATTTCTTATAGCGAAAGTACCCGGCAGCCGCGATCATGGCGGCGTTGTCGGTACAGAGCGACATCGACGGATAGAAAAAGCGCTTACCGGCGCGTTTCAGCTTCTCAGCCATTACTGTCCGCAGGCGCGAATTGGCCGCCACGCCGCCCGATATGGTGACATCGGTCACCCGGGTGTCCATCGCGGCCCGGACTGTCTTTTCCACGAGAACATCGACGACTGCATCCTGGAATGACGCGGCAATATCGGCCGCCTGCTGCTGCTGTTCTTCGCCTGATAGCTTGTTCCAGTGCAGCGACACGGCGGTTTTGAGCCCGGAAAAGGAGAACTGGTAGCCGTCCTTGCGCATCGCTCGAGGAAAGGCGACGAAACGCGGGTCGCCGCCCTTAGCCAGCTTGTCGATGGCAGCCCCGCCGGGATAACCCAGCCCCATGATCTTGGCGACTTTGTCAAACGCCTCGCCGGCGGCATCATCGACTGTCCGTCCGAGAATCTCATATTCGGCGAACGACTTGACATGGACCAGCATGGTGTGACCGCCGGAGACGATCAGGGTCAGGTGGTTGTCATCGAGATCCGGCTGCTCGAGCAGGTTGGCGGCCAGGTGACCTTCCATGTGATTGACACCGACAAAGGGCAAATCGCGCGCCCACGCCATACCTTTCGCAAAGGACAGCCCGACCAGTAGCGGCCCGACCAGGCCGGGGCCCATAGTGGCGGCTACCAATTGTATGTCGGCTGGATCAACCTTCGCTTCCTCGAGCGCCTGGCGGTAGATCGGGATAATCGTTTTGACATGTTCGCGGCTGGCCACCTCGGGCACGACGCCGCCGAACTTACCGTGGATCGCCTGTGAGAGGATGACGTTAGAGCGGATCTCACGGCCACTGTCGACGAGAGCGACGGAAGTCTCGTCGCACGATGTTTCGATACCAAGAGTCAGCATAAATTGGCTAATTAGTCACGATTCGGACTGAGTCAGTTGAGACGTTTCTGATTCTAAACGCAGGTGGGCTGTCGACCTTCACTGCCGCTCTTCCCGACTCCGCCCGCTGGCGGTAGTCGGCCGACACCGTCAGGGCCGAGCCATCGAGCGCATCGACCTCGGTCGGCGGTCCGGTCAGTTCGATTCGTACGGTGGGTGGCACGGTGCGCACTGTGGAGTCAGGCGGGCTGTTGAACACGCGGACCGGGACAGACTCGAACACCCGCGTCTTGACCGGCATCACGCGAAGTTCGACCCGAACCGACTCCGGCTCAACCGACACACCATACATTGGTGGCTCCTGCAGCGCCAGCATGATTGAGACGTCATCGCGAAGGCCGCGGAGTTGCTTGCTTTCGGTTTCAAGGTCGTTGAATCGTCGGATAACCGAGCGCGGGCCGTGAAGACTGGCCGAGTCGGGTGTGATCAGCACCGGCGTGGCGATAGCAAACCCATCGGCCGGCTCCGCCACAAACGAACCGGTGACCGGCAGGGTGACGCTGGCGAGGCGATCGACATTGAGCAGCACCTGAGACGGCGCGACAATCTCATCGAGCGACAGCTCTCCGGTGGGCCCAACCAGTGAGACGTTCTCAGTAGACAGTGCGATGCGATGCCGTCCGGCAGTTTGCTGGCTGGCGTTGATTCGTATGCCGCGGCCGCGCCACTTCTTGCGGAGCAACTGTTTGCCGGTGCCGGAGATTGCCACCCGGAGGGTGTCCGGCGGGTTGGAGGCCAGGGTGAGGGAATCACCCAGGTTGACCTCGGTCACCGGCATGCGGAATTCGTGCGTGTACTCCTTCTCCGTGGCGACGTGCAGCCAGATGAGAAGGCCCAGCACGACAGCGGTCAGTTTCAGCCAGAAATTGTCCCAGAGTTTCGGCATTGGTCGATCAGCTTAACATTCGGAATGAAGCGTCAGTACTCATCGTTCACAGACTACCACAATACGATTGCGGAATCAATACAAAACGCGGTGGGGGAGCGAGTTAGTCAACGCGCCGGGGATTGTCCCAGAGAAACCGAGTAAGTCCCTCATCGGTGCCGATCCACAAATAGCGACCGTCCATGCGAAGGCTGAACACGAGGTCCGACGCCAGACCGTCGTCGATAGTGAATTCCCTCGTATACGACTCGGAGCGGCCGTGGAAAATGAAGGTGACGCCGTTGTCCGACGATATGGCGGCGATATCGGCGTTGACCGCCAGGGCGCGGCCACCGCGATTGTACAGTTGCTCACGATACGGGGTGACATCGGCCGTGCGAAGATTCACCTGGACCACACCATCGTCGGCGGCCAGCCAGAGGAAGTTCTCGAATCGCTCGATCGCGTACACGGAGCTGAAGAGGATATTGCTGGGATCCCGGAAGCGCTGCAGGGCGCCGTCGTTCAGCCGGAAGCGATAGGCGCCGTTTTCGCTGCCGATCCACATGTACTTGTCGGATGGCTCCAGGGCATAGATCACCTGCCCGGAGAATTCTTCCGGCGAGACATAGAATATCGAGTCGCGACTGAAACTCATCAGGGTCAGGCCGCTGGCGGTCCCGATGAACAGTGAATCACCGAGCTTGTACAGGCTGATGACGTTGTCATCGGACAGCCCGCGGCTGCCGTCGTAGTGCTCGCGCACCGAGCGATTGCCGCGATCGAAGACATAGAGGCCGTAGGGGGTACCGACATAGATGCTCTCATCATCGCCTTCGAGACAGTTGATATCGTATGATTCGATACTGAAATCGACTCCGGTTTCGATGTAGTCGAAGCTGTTTTCCTCGCGATCGATCACGGTGATACCGGTGCGGTAGTCGCCGAAGACGGCGCCGGAGACAAACAGCTGGGGACCATCGGCATACATGGCGTTCACCCGGCTTTGCAGCAGGCCGTACGGCAGCAGTTCCATGGTATTGGTGGTGGCGTTCGCTTTGGCGACGCCGTAGCCCCAGGTGCCTATCCACAGGGTGCCGCTGCCGTCATCGATCATCTCCGTGACGGCATAGGAGCGGCCGGATGGATCGATCAGGTCACCATCGGCGGAATAATTGAATCCGATCGGCGGGATCATGTTGCGCGGCAAACTGAGATGACGGACATCGGGGTTGCGCACCTGGGGAAGGTCGATCAGCGGAAACCAGGCATCGAGTGTGACGTCGTACTCGTAGTACGATGTCGGTGTTTCGATATACAGGACCTCATCGAAGGTGTCCACCCACAACCGCAGGACATCGGTGGCTTCGCGCGGCAGGCGCAGCGGCTGATCCCACCGGGCGCGGTCCTTGTTGTATATGATGACTCCATTGGTGGTCGCGAAATAGACCCGCTTTAACGACGCCGTCGCATAGCGGACGAAATTGAAATTGGTATAGGTAACTGCCTGTTCGCTGAGACGGACGGAACCTTCGGCTGGCCCTGAGGTCAGACAGAGGGCTATGAGAAGGCAGACTGCAACAGCGTATTTCATTCGATGCCGCCAAGTGCGTCAAGCGCCGAGGCGGCCAGCAGGGCGGTGCCAACCGGCATTGCGGCCTCATCAACTATGAACTTCGGGGAATGCCACGGCTCCCCGGCGCCTATCTTTTTGTTCCGAATCCCCAAACGGAACATGGCTCCGGGGATCCGCTCAAGATAAAAGGAAAAGTCCTCGGCCGCCAGTGTCGGCGGAGTAACCTCGATCTTCTTCCCATACAGCGAAGAATACGTGCGTGCGAGAATCTTGTTGGCCGAGGCGTGATTGGTCAACACCGGATAGTCCGCGCTTGGGTTCAATTCAAACGTAGCCCCGCGCGCCTTGCACACACCGGCCACGGTTCGCTTTATCAGGCTCGGCAGCTTTTTGAACGCTTTCGGAGAGAGGCTGCGGGCGGTGCCCTCGAGCCGAACCTCCTCGGCAATCACATTGCTGGCCGTGCCACCATCTATTTTACCGATCGTAATGGCAATCGGTTCAACCGGGTCGGTCTCGCGGGTGATGATCTTCTGCAGCGAGTCGATCACCTCGGCCGCCGTGACGATAGCGTCGACCGCCAGATGCGGCCGCGCCCCGTGGCCGGAGCGGCCCCGGATGATCAGTTCAAAATCAAAAACCGAACCCATCGTGGCGCCGTCGCGAAGACTTATCCTGCCCGTGTTCAAGTGCGGCTCGACATGCAGGCCGAATATCATACTGACACCGTCGAGAGCGCCGTTCTCAATCATCGGGCGGGCTCCGCCCGGTGGTTTTTCCTCGGCCGGCTGGAAGATGAACCGCACGGTCCCCGGCACATGGTCGCGCATGCCGCTCAGGACGGCGGCGGCGCCGAGAACCGTCGCCATGTGGACATCGTGACCGCAGGCATGCATGCAGCCGTCGACCTCGGAGGCAAACGGCAACCCGGTCTGTTCGACAATCGGGAGGGCATCGATATCCGAGCGAATAGCCACGGTCTCACCCGGCTGGTCACCGCGAAGTTCGGCCGCCACGCCCGTTTCGAGTTTGATCGGGAGGATCTCCAGGCCGAGTTCGCTCAGCCGCTCTTTCAGCCAGGCGGTGGTGGCGGTTTCGTGGAACGAGAGTTCGGGGTGACGATGGAGATGTCGCCGCCAGCCGACCTGCATCTCGGCCAGTCGAGCAGCAGCCTCCTTGATTCGGTCGGTGAGTTGGTTCTGTGCCATCAGCTTCTGCTTATCTCTTAGGGGTTGACTATCTCACCTGTGGTGATCCCGGTGCGTCGTGTGGTCCGCGTGACGTTTTTTCTTCCCGGCCAGCATGTGGGCTCTTCGCAGTGGCTCCGGCAGACGGTGACCCCTCAGACAGCGTGTGACCAGGTCGACTGCGGTCTCGAGGTCACAGCGGTGGCCGGGCGAGATGAAGACCGGTTTGACCCCGCTGCGCGTGCGATAGACGCAACCGACTGTCTGGCCATCGAGATATAGCCATTCCCGGCTGCCCTGAGGCTCGCCCGGTGGTTCATGCCGTCCGGCCAGCAACCGTCGCGAACAACCTACCGTCGGCACATCGAATACGGCGCCTATCAGCGAGGCCATCCCCGCCCGGCGCGGGTGAGCCCGGCCATGGCCATGTACCAGCACAACATCGGGATCGCACGAGAGGTTCGTCAAGGCACGTATAATCGCCGGTCCTTCGCGAAAGTAGAGCAGCCCCGGCAGGTAGGCCAGCCGTACTCGCTCGGCGACAACCGCCGCGTCTACCTCGTCAAGATTGGGAAGCATCACCGCAACAGCCGCGGCGTAGACAGTGTTGCCGTCGGCGCTGTAAGCCGTGTCGGTGGCGGCAAGAAACTGCGGTTCCGGCCGCTCGCTGCGGTTGTCGACCCGTTCGGCCAGCGATTGCTCAAGACTGAGCGCGGCCTTTCTCGTGGTCGGCCAGTCGTGCCGGCAAGGCTGTTTCAGAAGACTATCCAGAACTTATGAATTAGTGGTCTCTTACTGTGGTTCAAGTACTTACAATTTGTCGACTGATGCCGTGCCTGTCAAGCAGGTGGGGCCAGGAATGTTCGGGATAGTTCTTTTTTGGACCAGCGAAGTCCACATATTTGCGAAAATTTCTTGACACTTTCGGCAAAATCGTTTGTTTAACAGGCTATGAATTACCCGTGGGTAAGTACGTCGTCGAGCCAGCCATGCTGACTGCCGCGCAGCAAGACTATGTCGAAGTGATCTACCGGCTGGAGCTGGAGCGCGGCGATGAGCCGGTCAGGATCTCCGATATCGCCGAACGGCTGGGGACCCGGCTGCCGACCGTCACGCGAACCGTTCAGAAACTGACCGCGGCTAAGGTCGTCCGGCACGACTCGCGCAAGGAGGTTACCCTGACCGAAAAGGGCCGGCAGATCGGGCGAGAGATTGTCCATCGGCATGATGACCTGGTCAAGTTCTTCGTGCAAGTGCTCGGCTTGAGCGAAGCCGAGGCAGAGCGGGATACCTGCCAGATCGAGCACGGCCTGTCGGGGAAGGCATCGCAGCGGCTGCATGAGTTCCTGGTTTATCTGCGGGAGCTCGGTGAGGACGAACGACTGATTCTCGAGCGATTTCTCGAATCGGTCAGCAAAGGACATAAGGATTTTGAACACCTGCCCCGCCGGCTGACCGATGGCTGGCGCAGCTGAAGACATCTCGATTGAAAAGGAAGCGAGACAAGATGAATAGATTGTTTGTGATAGTGGCTGTGGGACTGATCCTGGCGGTTGGTTTCGGCTGTGGCTCCAACGAAGGGCCGGTAAATGACGGCCGCCTGTCGATAGTCGCTACCACCGGCATGGTGGGGGATGCGGTAAAAGAGATTGCCGGTGACCGGGTTGATCTGACTGTCATGATGGGGCCGGGGGTCGATCCGCATCTGTACAAAGCGACCAAGGGGGATGTCGACGCTATCAACGACGCCGACATGATATTCTACAACGGCCTCTATCTCGAGGCGAAGCTTACGGATATCTTCGAAAAGATGTCCGGGCAAAAGACTGTGGTGGCCATTGGTGAAGCTATCGACTCATCGCTGCTTCGCTTTCCCGCCGGCGCCGAGGGGCATCCCGACCCGCATGTCTGGTTCGATCTGACTCTCTGGCAGACGGCGGTTGGGAAGGTTGCCGAAGCTCTAGCCGAACAGGATGCAGCCAATGCCGAATATTACCGGGCCAATGCGCAAGCCTACTTTGATACGCTCTCGGCACTGGATGAGTGGGTGCAGGAGCAGATCAACCGGATTCCCGAACAGCAGCGTGTCTTGGTGACCGCGCATGATGCCTTTGAGTATTTTGGTCGGCAATACGGAATCGAGGTCCGCGGTTTGCAGGGTATTTCGACAGTCACCGAGGCCGGTCTGCAGGATATCACCGCCATGGTCGATTTCCTGACCGATCAGAAGATCAAGGCGGTCTTCGTGGAGTCATCGGTACCGCGTAAGACAATCGAGGCGGTGGTCGAAGGTTGTCGCTCGAGGGGCCATGAAGTAGTTGTCGGCGGTGAGCTGTTCTCCGACGCCATGGGTGAGGGTGGCACGCCTGAAGGAACGTTTGTCGGCATGGTCCGGCACAATGTGAATACAATCGTGGAATCGTTGAGGTAAGTATGGGATCGAATCCGGCAGCGCCAATCGAAGTACATGATCTGACCGTAGCTTACCGGAAGAAGCCGGTGCTGTGGGACATCGACTTTGAGCTGCCCGAAGGCCGGTTGATCGGCCTGGTGGGGCCCAACGGCGCGGGCAAGTCGACCCTGATCAAAGCGATCATGGGGCTGATGCCGCTGCTGTCCGGCTACGTGCGCGTGTATGGGCAGCCATTGGAGGATCGTCGTGAACTGGTTGGCTATGTGCCGCAGCGAGAGTCGGTCGACTGGGATTTTCCGGTCGATGCGCTCGATGTAGTGACGATGGGCCGGTATGGTCGCATGGGGTTGTTCACGCGCCCATCGAAAGAAGACTACGAAATCGCCATGGCCTGTCTCGACAAGGTTGGTATGGCCGACTATGCCAAGCGACAGATAAGCCAACTCTCCGGCGGCCAGCAGCAACGTGTCTTTCTGGCCCGTGCGCTGACCCAGGACGCCTCGATTTATCTCATGGATGAACCGTTCGCCGGAGTCGATGCGGCGACCGAAAAGGCGATCATTGAACTGTTGAAAGAACTCAAGAGCAAGCAAAAGACAGTGCTGGTGGTCCACCACGATCTCAATACGGCCGAGGAGTATTTCGACTGGCTTATGCTGCTCAATATGCGACTGGTGAAGTTTGGTGAGACCCGGGATGTCTTCACCCAGGAGAACCTTCGTATGACCTACGGTGGCAAGCTGCATTTACTTTCCGAAGCGGCCGAGAAGGTGGCCCGCCAGTAAGCGAGGAAATGTCCAGCTGTGAGTGAATTCTGGGATTTGACCATCCGCTTTTTCTCGCTGGCCGACGCCAACGTGCGCTGGGTTGTGGCAGGCTCGATCCTGCTCGGCGCGACCGCCGGCGCCCTGGGCTCGTTTGCTTATCTGCAGCGGCGTTCGCTGCTGGGCGATGCCCTGGCGCATTCGGCCCTGCCGGGCGTGGGGCTGGCTTTTCTGCTGGTCGGTGAAAAAGACTTCATGGCGCTGCTGATCGGCGCGGCAATCGCCGGCTGGCTCGGCGCCCTGGCGGTGAATGCAATCACTCGCCACAGCAAGCTCAAGCAGGATGCGGCCCTGGGGATTGTGCTGACCGTTTTCTTCGGGCTCGGGGTGGTGGTCCTGACCCACATCCAGAAAACCGGCGCCGGTTCACAGGCCGGACTTGATTCGTTCCTGTTCGGGCAGGCAGCCGCTTTGGGCGAGCGCGATGTCATCCTCCTGTCGATTGTCGCCGTGGTGCTGCTCAGCATGGTGGCGCTGGGCTTTCGATCATTCACGCTGCTGTCGTTTGACCCGGGATTCGCTCGGTCAATCGGTCTGCCCGTCCGAGTCTTGCAGTTTGTGCTGACCACGATGATCGTCCTGGCTGTCACGATCGGCCTTCAGGCAGTAGGTGTTGTGCTGATAGCAGCCCTGCTGATCACACCGGCCGCGGCCGCCCGGCAGTGGACTGACAAGCTGTCGACGATGGTGATCCTGGCCGCGCTTTTCGGCGCCCTGTCCGGTCTGCTGGGCGGCTGGGTGTCGTTTCTGGCCCCACGCATGCCGACCGGACCGTGGGTGGTGGTGGTCATTTCGGTTGTCTTTGCCGTGTCCATTCTGTTTGCCCCGAAACGCGGTGTGATCTCTCGTCTCCGACGGCACCTGCGTAATCGCGGCAAGGTGGCCCAGGAGCACATTTTGAAGGCGATGTTCAAGTCCGGCTACCCCGAGCGGGACTGGAGTGGTTACCAGCATGTCAGTGACATCGACTCGATGTGGTCGTTTTCCTTCCGCGAAATGGCCCGCGGCCTGCGTCGGCTGGAGAAGCGCGGCCTGCTCGAGCGCAGCGACGGCAGCTATCGCCTGACCGAAGATGGCGTGGTGGAAGGCGCCCGGGTGATCCGGCGGCATCGGCTGTGGGAGCTGTACCTTACCCGCTATCTGGAACTGCCCGGCGATCATGTGCATCGCGACGCCGACGATATCGAGCACATTCTCACGCCGGAGATGGAAGCTCAACTCGAGGAACTGCTGGAGCATCCGGAATACGATCCACATCACCAGGAGATTCCCCGAATCGGGCGGGAGGCGAGCCAATGAGTCCGGATCTCTGGGTTCTGATTACCGGTATTCTGGCGGCCGTCTCGTGCGGCGTAATCGGCAGCTTTTTGGTGCTTCGGCAGAATGCCATGCTCGGCGATGCCATCTCGCACTCGGTCCTGCCGGGGCTGGTGCTGGCGTTTTTGATAACGGCCAGTCGTGATGTGCTGCCGATGGTGATCGGGGCGGCGGTGTTCGGGGTAGCCACTGCCTATTTGACCGAGCTACTCGACCGCACCCGGCATGTCTACCGCGATGGCGCCCTTGGAATTGTCTTTACACTGTTGTTTGCGGTCGGGGTCATACTGATCGCCATCTATGCCGACCAGATCGACCTCGATCAGGACTGCGTGCTGTATGGTGAGATAGCCTACACGCCGTGGGATGTGGCCGTGATCGGCGGGCAGTCATATGGTCCGCGCGCGGTGTGGATTTTGGGAGGTGTGCTGATTGCCAATGTGGTGTTCATCCTGACTTTCTACAAGCAGCTGAAGATCTGTTCGTTTGATCCGGCCATGGCCCGTGCGGTGGGGATCAACGAACGCTTCTGGCATTATGCGCTTATGACGATGGTCTCCCTGACGGTCGTGGCGGCATTCGAGTCGGTCGGCGCCATTCTGGTGGTTGCGATGCTGATCGTGCCGGGTGCGACGGCCTACCTGCTGACCGATCGATTGTCTGTCATGCTGGTCTTGTCGGCCGTGGCGGGTGTTATCAGTGCCGTTGGCGGTTTCTACGCCGCCAATTGGCTTGACGCCTCGATTGCCGGTTCGATGGCGGTGGTAGCGGGGGTGCTCCTGGCGGGTGTGCTGATCGGCGTGGTGATCGGCCGGAGACTCGCCGCACGCAAGGCGGTGGCCGCCGCGGCCGCCGCGATGGGTATAACTCGAATGTGATACAGCAATCCTTGACCCCGCCTCGGGCCTCGCTATCTTGCACGTGAAGGCGCCCTGTTCGCGTCGGGGGAAGGATAGATGGATCGCACGGCCGCAATACTACTTTCAAGACAACCACGATGTCCGCACCGGGGCTCCCGGTGGGTCCGGCAGACAGTCCGGGCAGTTGAATATGTCACCCGATCCGATCTAACCCTGCTCAGCTCGGTTGGACTGCCTACCTGGGAGCTAGTCACCGCGCTTGGCTCGATGAATAGTCTGCCAATGCGATTGTACCTTCCCGCGCGCGACCAATCGGCTTTCGAGAGTATCTGCCTGGACACGATCCGGGAATTCGATCTCGATCGATCACGAATCTCCCTTCATTTCGTAGAAGTTGGTGACAGCGGCAGTCGCAAGGCAGCCATGCAGGCGCGTGACCGGGCGATTGTTGCCGATGCCAAGCTGCTGCTGCCGGTGTCGGTTCGCTCCGGCGGAGGCATGGCTGCGCTTGTCGACAGTGCCCGCGGGGAGCAATCGGTCGATCGAACATTCGAATGTCGGGAACGCGACACAGCGACATCCCTGCAATACACTCTGTCAACCGCTGAACTCACATCCAACGCGCGAGATATTGGCAGCGACTACCTCATACACTGGACCCGGACATCGCCCGGCGTCTGGCCGGGAGAGCGAGCGATTGACTACTACGCAGCCGTGCTGTCATCGTCGCGGCATCCCCGTTCGGCCTTTGATACAATCGAGCGGATTGCCACCGAGCGCTACCTGTACGCATCGACTCGCCACATGCCGCGTAAGACGCCATGTGTGTCGTTTACCGGCCTGAGGCCGCATGACGCGGTGCCGCTCATGCGCTGGCGAGCGCGATATGGACAGATGACATTCGAGCCGTATGGGTTGGGGATCAAACGGACCGTTGCCGAGCGGATGGGTATTGCACCAGTGACCTACTACGATGTATCGCAAAAGAGCGCGATTGCGACTTTGCCGGCGTGGCGGACCCAGTCACGCGGTGTTATCACCAACTGGCAGGCTGAAAATGAATACCGTCACTGCGGCGATCTCGACCTCAGCCCCGTGCCCGATGATGCCCTGGTGCTTTTCTGTCGGTTTGAACACGAGGTCGAGTCACTCGCGCAGGCGACCGGGATACGGACGATCCCAATGTTCACTGGCGAATGACTGCTACTTCAGCAGCATCATCTTGCGCGAGGCCGTATAGTCACCCGCTGTGACGCGATAGAGGTAGACACCCGAGGCGAGCCCGGCCGCATCCCAGGCGATTGTCACCTTTCCAGCCGATGAACGCCCGGTGATCAGGTCAACCTGCCGGCCGAGCGAATTGAATATCTCCAGCCGATAGTCGCTGGCGACCGGCAGATCAAAGGCGATCGTTGTCGACGGGTTGAACGGGTTGGGGTAGTTCTGTGCCAGCGAGAATGCGACCGGCAGGACCACCTCGCCCGGATCATCATCGCCGATGTCGGTCGACGACTGAATCTCGGCGTACTTGATCGCGGCGGCATCGGCGGCGTTGGTAATATCGCTGAACGTATTGCCGCCCAGCACCGCAAAGGCTACGGTGTCGCGCGCGCCCGGCGACAGTGACATCGGCCCTGCCCCCATCACCTGGAACAGGTTCATACTGCTGTCGCGATACTGGTTGGCGAGCGTGGTACCGCCGGTGACCGACAGGGCTTTCTCCCGGTCGGTGTAACCATCGCCACCAAACCCCGGCACCGCCGCCACGCTGTCATCGAGAATCTGCACCGCCGACAGGTCACCCTCGAGTAGTTTCACGCCTCGGAATTCCGACAGATCGGGCGGGAAGCCGGCATTGGCGTTGTGCGCCATCCACGCGAAACCATCGGCCGATTCCCAGCCGCCCGCATTGGCCGTGAAATCGAAGATATCCCAGTCGAGCATGAGACCGAGCCGGATATTGTCGACCGAGGTCTCCTTGTCATTGACCAGAATGTAGCGCAGGATAACGAAGTTATCGTATGGTGAATCGAAACTGTACGATTCCTGGATAATGCGGATACCGAGCGGTTGATCGGCGTTATCATCGGTAAGTGCACTCAGCGACTGCTGTGCGGCGACCGGGCCCGGCTCAAACCAGCGCATGTGGCCGCCGTTGGCCGGGGAGAAGTCATTATCCGATTGGTAGATGAAGCTGTGCAGCGCGCTCGACGAGGTCAGCACGGAGTTGCTCAGAATCAGCCCCGCTTCGAACAGGTAGTTGTTGCCGCCCTCGTAGCGGAAACCATCGCCCTGGAGCGGTACGATCGAACTCGCGCCGAGACCGTAGGCGCCGAAGTTTGACACGCTGAACTGAATTGTCCCGTTGTCGTGGGTGACTATCGACCGGTAGCGATCGGGGGCGATCAACACGGCCAGCGACAGCTCCTGCGGCGGTTGGCCGCCGACATTGAGATTGAGCGGCAAGTTCAGGATTGATCCGGTCAGGGCCTGATCGGAAACGGCGATTCGAATGGTCTCCGGCGCGCTGAGCGTGTCACCCTCGTTGATCGTCCCGAAAGTCGCTGCGCCGTCGATCACGGTCAGCAGCGGGTTGGTACTCGTGACCAGGGCATTGACATTAATCGCGGTGGCGCCAAGGTTCTGCATGGTCAGCCTGCCCTTGATCGTATCACCCGGTGCGACCGGCGCGTGACGGAAGTCGTACAAGCGGACATTGGGTTCCGGGTTGTTTGCATCGAGCGCGTTGAACGCAGCGATACAGTCAAGCTCACCCCAGCCGGTGGAGTCATTGGGGCCGGCCGGGAAATTGTCGCGGCTGGCCGAAGTCAGGATGGCCGTCTTGATTTCATCGACGGTTGCATTGGGGTTCTTTTCTCGCAGCAGGGCGACCAGGCCACTGACTTGCGGGGCGGCAAACGATGTTCCGGTCACATTGGGGTATGTGCCGCCGGGGCTGGTAGTGCGGATGGGCGTGGCCGGCGCTACGATATTCGGTTTGGTGCGGCCGACATTGCACTGCGATGGTCCCCGCGATGAGTTGATATACATCGCGACCGAGTCGGGATTATCGAGCGGGCCGATCAAACGCGTGCCGCCGACCGCGAAGCAGTCGATCGAGTCGTTTGCCCGGTTGGCCGGATTGGCGATTGTCTCGGCGCCCGGGCCGCTATTGCCGGCGGCGAAGATATTGACGATACCGAGTGCTTCGATATTGTCGATGGCGTCGAAGAAAATCTCCTGGCAGGTGATGCCGTGCAGTGACTGCACAAAGCCCCAGCTGTGATTGATAACATCGGGACGGTCGGACGCCGTGTTCGGGTTGCCGTCCGGATCAGCCGCCCACTCGAACCCGGCGAGGATGGCGTGGCTGTTGAACGATGGCAGATCGGTAACTGCGGCACAGATCCACTCGGCGCCGGGGGCCACACCGGTGGTGTCACCGCCGATTGGATCGACGCCGGCCATCACCCCGAGCACCTGGGTGCCGTGGCTGATCCGCCCGCTGCCGCTAATCAGGTGTGGCACCGAGTCCTGGCCGACCGGGTCAAACCAGGCCGAGCGCCAGTCACCATCGTTGCCTTTCCAGTTGCCTGCCAGCGCCGGATGGTCGCCATCAATACCCGAGTCAAACAGGCAGACGATCCGACCATCGCCGGTATACCCCTCGGCCCAGACCGAGTCGGCTTTTATGTAGCGCAGGTGCGCCGAGGTGGACTGAGCGTCATGAGAGCCGGAGACCGAGGAGCGAGTGTCATCGGGATCGATCGACTTGATCTCCGGCGGTTCATGGATTGTCTCGACATCGTAGCGCTCAGCCAGTTGTTGCAGTTCGCCGGCGGCGACCTGTGCCACGACAATGTTGGCGATCCAGTAGCCCCGGATATCTTCAGCACGGCCCTGCTTCTCGAGCTCACGCAGGTAAGCCAGCAAGTCCGACTGCGCGTGCGTGTATTCGGATTTCAGTTGCTCCAGGGCCTGACGGTGGCGCTGTTGGGCCGAAGCCGAAGAGAGCATGGTCCGTTGTTTCACTCGCTCGGCGGTACCGAGGCTGGGCAGTTTGATCCAGACCGGTATCATGGTGGCATCCGCCTTGTCGACAAGCTGATTGGCAAGGCCGGGTGAAAGCTCACCGGCAGTGGCAGGCAAGCCGAGCAGGAGCGTGCCCAGCAGGAAAGTAAAGACAAGAGATATCTTCATTTGGTTCTCCACTCGATAGACGGATGATGCCGGGATATATGCAATGGTTCAAGATAATCCTGTTGCGGTGACTTGTAAAGCCGCCGCGCAGTTTGTACCATATTGGCGGTACCTGATAGTGAATCAGATGGGAGTGTGGATATGGCAGAGACAACCGTGACAGTCGACCGGGACGTGCTCGAGGGCATGCTGGTCGATTTCGCCAAGAACTGGCTGGCCCACGATGGGTTGTGGTTTCAGGCGGTAGAAAACAAATTCGGGATGGAGGCGGCTATTGAGCTGGACACGGTGGCCTGGGAGCGCTTCACCGTGATCGAGGCGAAACGGATCATGGCCCGGCACGGTATCCCTGAAAACGGTGGTCTTGAGGCGCTCAAAAAGGCGCTGGGCTACCGTCTGTATGCCGTGCTGAACACGCAGGAGATCCGCAACGAGACCGAGAACTCGTTCGAATTCTACATGGTCGACTGCCGGGTGCAGTCAGCCCGCAAGCGCAAGCAGATGCCGCTGTTTCCGTGCAAGTCGGTTGGGCTGGTGGAGTATGCCGGGTTTGCGAAAACGATTGATCCGCGGATCAAGACCGAGTGTATCGGCTGCCCGCCGGACCCAAACGCCGGCGAAGAGTTCTATTGCGGCTGGCGGTTTACGCT